>JBKQJL010000139.1:0-2503 GCA_052147975.1 Myxococcaceae bacterium | reverse complement strand
GTCATACCTCAGTACATACGGATGGCGACGCTACATCCCAATTCACGACGAAAGTTGCACGGTTGCCTCACGGAAGAAGCCTGACGCGTGGCGCTCATTGGAGAAACCCCAGGTCTCCCTGGCTGGTGGAGGCCCCGGCCACCGTCCCTAGCTTCCCCGAGGCGCCGGCCACCGAGAGGAAGAGCACCCAACTTGTTCCATTCAACGCGCCCGGAACGGCGTAATTCAAATACGCAATGCGCGCCCCACCGGCCAGGATGACGTGCGGGCTTGCCTGAAACACCGCTCGCAGCTCCGCGCGGGCGTCGATTTCCCGCGGGTTGGCCGATGCAGCCGCCCCGGCCGACGCCTCGAAAAGCCAATTGTTGCCCACCCCCCACAGCGCCGAGGCCGACAGGTCCAGACGCTGAATGACGTTGCCGGAGAATTGATCGACTATGGGCAGTACCGCGAGGGTGGCACTGAGAAGCAGCGTCTGGTTGACGAGCGGCACCTGGTCCCGAATGCTCGCGCCGAAGATGGGGTACACGGTGGTGGTGGCCGGCACCGGCGTCCGGTGCAGCCAGAGCAAGTCCTCGTCCACAAGGCTGGGGATGTCGTACGAGGAGCTCTGGTAAACCACGCCGAGACCGCCCCCCAGTTCCATGCTCAGCGTCGCGTCTAGCGAATGCTGCCATTTGAGGCCGGCCTCGGTGCCCCAAATGCTGAGGCCGGTGTTGTAGTGGGGCAAAAGCACGGTGCTTCCATTCTCGTTGTTCGAGCCACCCGGTCGGTACACCGGCCCGTAGACGAGCAGGCCGGAGCGCAGTGTGGTGAGGAGGGTGTCGTGGGTCTGAAGCTTCAGCGTGCCCACCACGTCCAGGAAGGGCCCGCGCTGCAGTGGCAGCTCCTGGCGGGCCAACTCGTTCAGCCCCTCGCTGTAGAGGTAGCCCACGTCGAGGTCGAGGCGGAACACCGCACTGGTGAGAACGTAGACGCCCAACCGCGCCGAGGTGTCGATGAGGTTGAGGGTGGCCGACTGCGGCACCAGCGGAATGGTGGTGGTGCTCGGTGGTCCCTGCCCCACGCCCCCGCCAGGCCCCGTCCCCGGGGCCGTGCCCAGGTTGACGACCGGCGAAAAGGTTTGGTCCCCCACCCACAGCCGGGCCACCAAGTAAATGCCGACGGTGCGGCTCAGCTGCTGCTCCACCTCCACCAGAACGCGGTTGAAGAGCAGCTTCTGGTCCGGGACCGCCGGCGTGTAGAGCAGCCAGGGCACGTAAACGATGGTGACTTGGCCGGTGTGCGAGCGCTGCTGCACGAGGATGGCTGGCTCGAGCACGAAGTTGGAGGTCACCGAGTACTGGTCCACCGAGCCAATGAGCTCCGTCCCGTAGAGCGCCTCCAGCTTTGCCCCGAAGTTGAGGACGAATTGCTCCTCCTCCGCCGCCTTCGGGGCTGCGCCTTCCAGGTCCTCCGAGGGGTCCGCACCCAGAGTGAGAAGGACCAGGCACAGGCCAAGCGCCCCCATGCCGGCTACTCGACGACGACTGCATCGCCTTGCCGCAGCTGGAAGCTCACTGACTTCGGGTCACCGTCCCGCAAGTCCTTGTAACTGAAGCGGATGCGCGCCGGCGCCGGAAGCTGGCGGATGACGAAAATCCGGTCCGTGCTGGCGAACGGGCTCAGGCCCCCACCGGCGGCAATGGCTGCCAGGAGGCCAGCTCCTGGGTCGAGCAGAAATATGCCGGGCTTGTTGACTTCACCGGTGACGGGGATGGTGTACGGCCGCGGCTCATCCAGCGAGACCGTGACGTTGGGCGCGTTGAGGTACTCCTTCAGCCGCTTTTGAAGCGAAGTCGCGAGCTTCACAGGCGTCAGTCCGGCGGCGTCGACGTCGTTGAGGAAGGGCAGGCTCACCTTCCCGTCGTTGCGTACGCGCGTCTTGGTGGACATGTTCGGCTCGTTGTAGACGCGGATGGTGATGATGTCTCCGGGCACCAGCACAATCCCGTTGTCCGGGACAGGCGGCGGCTCCGGGTAATCCTTCACCCAGACGTACTGGCCCGTGGACGCGCACGCGACCAACAGCACGAGAGCGCCAGGCAGGGCCTTAGCGAGCAACCTCGGACGGACACGCCCCACCATACGTATGCACCCGCTCCTAAGCCCCATTCCGACGGGGGACTGCTTGGCTAACACACCGCGCTCAGCATCAGCAACGCGGGCCAAAGACGACCCACCCACACCCTGTTGCACGTCAGCTGCATCGCGAAAACGAGACGCGAGAAGCCGCGGCCAAACGCCGCCCGCCCGAGTTTCCGCTCGAGGTGTGAGCGCGTCCAAAGCCGGGGTGACTCATACAGCGCACCTTGCGCCTGTCACTTGGTACCGGTTGGGGCGTCCGAGTCTCAGGACGTCTGAATGGCTCTGCGTTCCAGCGTCCAACCGCAAGCCTTCGCGGAATCTGCCGCCCAGAAAGGGCCGGCCCGGTCGTGCCCGAGCCCAAATGGACGTTCCGAAG
>JBKQJL010000138.1:0-27255 GCA_052147975.1 Myxococcaceae bacterium | reverse complement strand
ATCAACGACGGCGACCGCGACGCACTGCTTCTTTCCGGTGGCGAGGCGGACAAGGCCCAGAACCGCATCCACTATCCGCTCCATCCCGGACGCCGAAACGACATGCCGTGGAGCCGTTGGTGGGACGATGTTCCGGTGAGGCCACAGGGCGCTCACGACGGAAAGCCGCGCTCGCGCTGATTTGAAGCAAGGGTGACGTACACCCGCGGAAGACGCTCCAGCCCCGCCAATTTCGTGGCGCTCGAGGGTGCAGACGGGCCCTGGGTAATGCCCGCGCCCGCCCGCCGTCGACAGGAAGTCTTCGCCTCCCAAGCAAGCCCCCGGCGGCCCATTCGGGGCGATGTTCCAGGTAGTCGGCGCCGAAGCCCGGCAGACCATCGAGCTCAGAAAAGACCGAAACGCGGCCTGTCGTGTATGGTGGCCAACCCCTCCGAGCACGCCACTCGCTGCCGGCATGTTTCGGACACCAGGAAAGCCACCTCATGAGCCGACTTCATCTTCGGTTGTTGTTTGCCGCGTTGTTCCTCGCGCCTCTGGTCGCTTGGGCGCAAGCGAAGCCCCATTCCCCGAACATCCTCGTCATCTTTGGCGACGACGTTGGCTACTGGAACGTCAGCAAATACAACCGCGGGATGATGGGCTACCGCACTCCCAACATCGACCGAATCGCTACCGAGGGAGCGATCTTCACGGACGCGTACGGGCAACAGAGCTGCACCGCCGGGCGTTCCGCGTTCATTACCGGCCAATCACCGATTCGCACTGGCTTGCTCAAGGTCGGCCTACCAGGCGCGCCCGAGGGGTTGTCGGACAAGGACCCAACCATCGCGACGTTGCTCAAGGCACAGGGCTACGCCACTGGACAGTTCGGCAAGAATCACCTGGGCGACCGCAATGAGTTTTTCCCGACAGTTCACGGCTTCGACGAGTTCTACGGCAATCTCTACCATCTCACTGCCGAGGAGGAGCCGGAGAACGCGGACTATCCAAAGAACCCGGCGTTCAAAACCCGGTTCGGCCCGCGCGGCGTCTTCCACTGCTATGCGACCAGCACCGTCAGCACGCTTCCTTCCGACCCGCGCTTCGGCGCCTGGGGCAAGCAGAAGTGCGAGGATACCGGACCTCTGACAGCGAAGCGGATGGAAACCATCGATGACGAGATCCTCGCCTCGACCCTTCAGTTCATCGACAAGAACCAAGCAGCCGGTAAGCCGTGGTTCGTTTGGTTCAACACGACGCGTATGCACATCTGGACCCATCTCGCCAAAGAGTGGGACGGTAAGACCGGCTTCGGAATCTACGCGGATGGCATGGTGGAGCACGACGACCATGTCGGGCAGCTGCTGAAGAAGCTCGACGCTCTTCGAATCGCCGACAACACCATTGTCATCTACACGTCGGACAATGGCGCCGAGACGATGAGCTGGCCGGATGGCGGAACGACGCCGTTCCGGGGCGAGAAGAACACCAACTGGGAGGGCGGCTACCGTGTGCCGCTTCTGGTGCGCTGGCCGGGAGTCATCAAGCCGGGCCTGGAGGTCAACGAGATCATCTCACACGAAGATTGGTTGCCGACGCTTCTCGCAGCGGCAGGCCAGCCGAATGTCAAAGAAGCTCTGCTGAAGGGCACCACTGTCGCGGGTGCGACGTACAAGGTCCATCTCGACGGCTACAACCTCATGGCTGCTCTGCGTAGCGGCGAAGCGAAAGACTGGCCGCGCAAGGAGTTCTTGTATTGGACAGACGACGGGGACATCTGCGCCCTTCGGTACGACCAATGGAAGATTGTCTTCATGGAGCAGCGTGCCCACGGCTTCGACGTTTGGCAGGACCCGATGGTCGTGCTGCGTGTGCCCAAACTGTTCAGCCTCCGTTCCGACCCGTGGGAGCGGGCCGACCACGAGGCTATCGGCTATGCCAGGTGGCGCATTGACCGGATTTACGCCCTACCACCGACCATCGGTTACGTGGCCGCATGGCTCCAGAGCTTCAAGGAGTTCCCGCCGCGCCAGAAGCCGGGGACCTTCAACCTCAACCAGGTGATGGAAAAGGTCACCATCGACGCGTCGCAGTAGTCAGCCTTCCAGGAGAAGTTTTCCCGTTCTGGTGGTGCCAAGAAGCCGCGTCCCATGCGGACCGGCATGGCGTTCGGCTCCTGAAATGTCCCCAGGGGGGACACGTTCAACTGCACCTCGCCATCCACTTAGACTCACGACGGTTGCGACGTCCCCGACCGTTTGCGGTCGTAAGGGACCCAGCGCGGGATGCGCCGTTAGGCGAAGTCCTGCACGAGCCCGTCCTGAACCCTCCGAGAGAGCCAGCCCAGCAGTGGTCCGTCCTTCGCTTCGTACCGGGAGAGCTCCTGGTAGGCGATACTGTAGGCCCGTCCGACCATGACGCCCTCGAGGCCGTCGTAACGCTCCAGGTCTGACTGCACGACAGCGGCGGCGGCCAATCGCACAGCCTCCGTTACTGCCGGCTCGCTGAGCACGACCGTTGGGTCGATGGACTCGCCGAGCGAGGCCAGCTGTTCCAAAGCCTGCGGGGAGGCTTCGTGCGAAAGAGTCTGTCGGGCTGCGTCCTGCATTGACGCTTCTCCTTCTCTTGGCAACGGCCACTTCAAACAATGCATTCTCGACACCAGGGCTAACCCCCGAGACTCCCTTCGGGTTGGGTGGGTCATTTCGCCGCGGGTGGGTCCGGAGACGGCCGCTTGTCGGACTCGTCGCGTCACAACCCTTGGGCGCTCGGGGCGGCGACGGCCTACCTCTACAGCGGTGAGGCTTGGTACACCAATTCTCGGAACCCGCAACGGACGACATCACCCTGCGACCGCCGAGCGCGGTGCGGCGGACCGGCTTCGAGGCAGCGGCCGCGCGCTTGGGACTTCAACGTCCCCATAGGGGTTGGGAAGCTCGTTGGGAAGTCGGGTCGAGGCCGCTCATGTCTGGCAATGGGCTATCCTCCACCACTCCTGCCGCCGGGAGTGCGGGAACGACCTGGGAGAGCGATGGGCCTGCTCGGAGCGCAGCTGGGGCACTACCACATCATCGAAAAGCTCGGAGCTGGGGGGATGGGTGAGGTCTATCGGGCTCGTGACCTCAAGCTCCATCGTGATGTGGCGCTCAAACTCCTGCCAGCCGACCTCGCCAACAATCCGGAGTGGGTCCAACGGTTGACGCAAGAGGCGCGCGCAGTCGCAGGATTGAACCACCCGTTCGTGGTCACCATCTACTCCATCGAGGATGGAGGCGAACGGCCCTTCATCACGATGGAACTCGTGTCGGGAACGACCCTGGACCGCGTCATCGGCCCCAACGGGCTTCCAACGGAGAAGCTGCTTGACCTAGCTGTGCCGCTCGCAGAGGCGCTTGCAGCTGCGCACGCGGTGGGTGTGGTGCATCGGGACCTGAAGCCTTCCAACGTGATGGTTACGAACAGCGGCCAGCCGAAGGTCCTGGATTTCGGCCTCGCGAAGCTCATGGGCCCGGCCGAGCCCGCCGGAGAGGGCGCATTGAGCACGACGCCGATGCTCACCCGGATGGGCGCGGTGATGGGCACGCTCCCTTACATGTCCCCGGAACAGCTTCAGGGCCGGCCGGTCGACGCGCGCTCCGACATCTTCTCCTTCGGGGCGATGGTCTTCGAGATGGCCACCGGGAAACGGGCGCACCGGGGCGACAGCGACGCCGAGCTCATTTCAGCAATCTTGAGGGACCCGCCGCCAGCGGCGCTCAGCCTTCGCGGAGACCTGCCTCCAGAGCTCGACCGCGTCATTCATCGATGCCTCGAAAAAGACCCGCAGCGTCGTTACAACACCTCGCTCGAGCTCTTCAATGACCTCAAGGCGCTGCGGGCTGGCCTCAGCTCCGAGGGCGTGGCGCCAACGCTACCAAGCGGACCTAAGCGGCCGCTGGCCCGCAAGCCTCGACGCGCCCTCATCACTCTGGCGTCCATCGTCGTGGGACTGGTCGTTCTCGCCGGGGGGTGGCAAGCGCGCACCGGATGCGCCACCCCCACCGCAGAAGCCAGTGTGGCGGTCCTGCCATTCTCCAACGGGACCCGGGATGCAAACGTGGACTACCTCATCGAAGGCGTGACGACCGGAATCATCAATCGACTCTCGGAGTCCTCCGCCCTCAGGGTCATGTCCCAGTTCAGCGTTGCCCGCTTCAAAGATGGCCACACGGACCCGCTCAGCGCTGGCAAGCAGCTCGGAGTCGCATCCGTCCTGACCGGTCAATTGAGCGTCCACGGTGAACGTCTTGTGGTCGACGTCGCACTGCTCGACGTCAACGACGGGCGCCAGCTTTGGGGCGAACGGTTCGAACGTGACCGAGCAGACTTCCAGAGCATTGAGCGCGAGATCGTTGGCCGCGCCAGCGAGAAGCTGCGCGTCAAGTTGTCCGCAGCCTCTCTGGCACGGCCTGCGGCGGATCCAGAGGCCTACGACCTATTTCTGCGAGGCCGCTACGCACTGGCCAGTGGCACAGAGGACGCGGTTCCTCGGGCGCAGGAGTTTTTTCGTCGAGCCATCGAACGCGATCCCAGCTTGGCCATCGCGTACGCCGGACTGGGAGAGACATACGTCACCCAGGCGTGGCTCAACTCCAAGGATAGCGATGAGACGCTGCCGCTGGCGAAGGGCGCCCTCAAGAAAGCGATGGAACTAGACCCCGGTCTGGTCGAGACCTATTTGCTCGCCGCGGATGTGGCGCTCTACTTCGACTGGGATTGGGCCACAGCTGGTATGAATTATCGGAAAGCCATTGAGCTCAGCCCGGCAAATGATGTCGCCCATCGAGAGTATGCAAATTACTTGTTGGTGCTGGACCGCGCCGAAGAGGCAGTTGCGGAAGCGCGAAAAGCTCAGTCGCTAGATCCGTTGTCCACCCTCTCGACCCACGAGCTTGGCTGGTGCTTGCTTGCGAGCGGCCGCCTGCCGGAGGCGGCGGCGGAGTTCAAGAAGGCCATCGCCCTCAATCCGAATTGGCGTTGGGGAAACATCAAGCTCAGCCTCACCTACGCCTTTATGCACGAGCGCGAGAAGGCGCTTGCTGCGATGAAACGCGCGGACGAATTGCTCCCACCAAGCGAGGGGAGTCCGCTTTCGCAGGCCTGGCTCGCCAACACCGCTTTCCTTTGTGGGGACCCAAGTCGCGCCAAGCTGACGCTGGAGCGGCTCGAACAGCAGGCGCGGACGAAGTACGTCGATCCGATGGTGCTGGCGGGCTTGTACGGGCTTCTCGACGACAAGACTCGAATGGTGGATCTGCTGGAGCGGGGCTTCCAGGCCCGCAATCCAGGCATGGTGTACTTGCTGATCAACCGGAGATTTCTTTGGAAGCGGATGGCCGACGCATCGCGCTACGTGGACCTGCTCAAACGCATGGGCTTCCCGCGATTTCAAAGCTAACGGGTTCGCGCAACGTGTCCCGCCTCACTTGCACACGCGCCAAACCTGGCCACTGTCCTTAACGAGAAGCGAGGAGGAGAATTTTCATCCTGGCAGTCAGCGCGTTGGTTGTTCAGACCAGGTTGTTGCCTCGATCTCGACGAGCTACTAGCCCACCGATGTGAATCTGTTTGGGAGGAGCAACGTTCAGAGCTGCGACGTCAGGCCGGTCCGTCCTCCAATACCTCTCGAATGGCAGCGATGGTATTCCAATTGCGTGTGGTGATCGGGGTGCCGAAGAGCCTTTCCATCGCGCCGAGCTGCCCGATGGTCCGCATCTGACGGCGGTAGACCCCGAACAGAAACCTGCCTTCCCTGGCGAGAACTCTCACCAGCCATCTTCCGCGCAAAGGGAGGGCAAACGGGGTGGGGGGCGGTCGACGTGGTAGGCGAGACAATACACTCACGAAGCGAACAACATCGGAGCGAATCGCTGCGCGCCCAAACCGGGAAATGGACGCCGCGTCGAGAAGCGCGCCGCTGTCGCAGATGATGATTTCAGCCTGGACCGGCAATCGGCGCTCGACCTCCGCCAGTAGGCGGCTCTGACTGACGGGCCGACGAACCACGAAGGTTCCTGCCGCACCGAGATTGACCACATCGTAGCGTTTCAGCTGCTGGGCGATCAGCGACGGGCGGACGAGCTTGTGCCCGCCAACGTTGATTCCTTTCAGGAAGACCACGAGCGCCACGAGACTTCCTCCTGGAGCGATGTGACCGTGTTCCCGATTCTCATTGCTTCCGGCGATTCGATCACGGCATTAGATGGTTCGCGCGTTTTGGGGCGCCATTTGTCTCGAAAACCGCGTCTGGCGGCCGAGCTGAAAGGCGAACCTCGAACAGGACTAGCTTCGGTGCAGGGCCAGGGAGGCTTTGCTCGAGCGCCAGTCCCCGCATCCCATTGAAATTGCTATGTTGTTGTGCGACTTCCCCGTACTGCGCGAACGAAGACCAAGGAGGTGTCGATCTGGCCGAGGCTTATTCGTCGCTGGATCGGAACACCTCACTCAGAAGGAGGCAGTCATGAAGTATCTGTCATTCGTCAGGCATTCCGAGCGGTTTCGGGAGAGCCCGCCCCCGACTGGATTCATGGAGGCGATGGGCACCTTCGTGCAGAAGTCGCTCAAGGAGGGAACGCTGGTTGACACCGGCGGCCTTCTGCCGAGCAAGGACGGGTTTCGCATCCGGCTCTCGGGGGGCAAGCTCACCGTGACCGACGGCCCGTTCTCGGAGAGCAAGGAGATCATCGGCGGCTGGGCGATCCTGAAGGCTGATTCAAAGAAGGAGATCTTGCGGCTGGCAACCGAGTTCATGGAGCTGCACCGAAAGCACTGGCCGGGCATCGAGCTCGAGTCCGAGGTGCGACCGATGTTCGAGCCCGGCCAGGGTCCCATGGCGTCTGAGAGTGCGAAAGGAGAGCTCCGATGAGGGTTATGGTCCTGGTCCCAGGGGACAAGAATTCCGAGGCTGGCGTCATTCCGAGCCAGGAAATCATCGCGAAGATGATGAAATTCAACGAGGAGCTAGTGAAGGCGGGCGTGATGCTTGCGGCCGATGGCCTCCTTCCAACATCGAAGGCGAAGCGAGTGAGGTTCTCGGGCGAGCAACGCAGTGTCATCGACGGGCCTTTCACCGAGTCGAAGGAGATCATCGCCGGCTATTGGATTTGGCAGGTGAAGTCGATGGAGGAAGCTATCGAATGGGTCAAGCGTGCACCGTTCGACGGCGGCGTCGAGGTGACCCTGCGACCCGTGTTCGAGCCCGAGGACTTCCGCAAGGAACTGACGCCCGAGCTCAGGGCGAAGGACGAGCAGCTGCGCGCTGAGGTGGCGCGTCGGCGGCGGTCGTAGACGCGGCGAGTTTGGGGATGGCGGAGCCGGCTGCGCGCAAGGCCATCGAGGCCGTCTGGCGAATCGAATCCGCTAGGCTCATCGGTGGTCTCTTACGGGTGGTCGGCGACGTCGGCTTGGCCGAAGACCTTGCCCAGGAGGCGCTCGTCGTTGCGCTCGAGCGCTGGCCGACGGCTGGCATCCCGGAGAATCCTGGCGCGTGGTTGATGGCGACCGCCAAGAACCGCGCCATCGATCAGCTGCGCCGGCGCCGCATGCTGGAGCGTGCGCAGGTTGCGAGCGAGGTCGGCGTACCCGAGGCCCCCGACGTCGAGGGTGCGCTCGACGAGAATGTCGGCGACGACCTTCTGCGGCTTGTCCTGATCGCCTGTCACCCCATTCTCCCGAAAGATGCCCGCGTAGCGCTGACACTGCGGCTGGTTGGTGGGCTCGCCACCGAAGAGATCGCGCGAGCCTTCCTGATCCCAGAGTCGACCCTTGCTCAACGAATCGTCCGCGCTAAGCGCACCCTCGCCGAGGCCCGCGTGCCCTTCGAGGTGCCGCGCGGCGCCCACCTTGAAGCTCGCATCCCCGCTGTGCTCGAGGTCGTTTATCTCATCTTCAATGAGGGCTATGTCGCCACTCGCGGCGAAGGTTGGATGCGGCTAGACCTCTGCGAGGATGCTCTGCGACTCGGGCGCATCCTGGCGTCGCTTTTGCCTGGTGATGCTGAGGTGCACGGACTTGCGGCGTTGATGGAGCTCCAGGCCTCGCGTCTGCGCGCCCGTGTCGGCCCAGCCGGCGAACCGATCCTGCTGCTGGACCAGGATCGCTCGCTGTGGGACCAGCTCCTCATTCACCGCGGCTTCGAGGCTCTCGCCCGTGCCGAGGCCCTCGCCCAGCCCCTCGGTCCCTACGCGCTCCAGGCTGCGATAGCCGCGTGTCACGCACGAGCCCGGCAGGCGCATGAGACTGATTGGAAGCGCATCGTCGCCCTCTACGATGGCCTCGTCGAACTAACCGGCTCTCCGGTGGTCGAGCTCAACCGAGCGGTCGCGGTCGGGTTCGCCTTCGGGCCGGCCGAGGGACTCGAGCTCTTGGATGCCCTCGTGGAGGAGCCGACGCTCCGCTCCTACCATCTCCTCCCGAGCGTGCGCGGCCATTTCCTCGCCAAGCTCGGGCGTACCGACGAAGCCCGTAAGGAGTTCGAGCGCGCCGGCGGTCTCGCCCAGAACGCCCGCGAGCGTGAGCTCCTTCTCGCGCGCGCTAGGGCTTGCGGGGCTAAGGATTGGGCTTGATGGGAGTTGGTGGACGCCTGCTAAACGGAATTTAGGTAGGACAGTAAGAGCTGTTACCGAGCGACCACGAGCAGGATTCGCTTCACCTTCGGGAGCACGTTTGGATCGGTTGTGCAGCTCCTTCGGGGTCTCTGTCGTAGCGGCCTACGGCTTATTCGAGCGGGGCAAGCGGGTGGCCAATGCCATCAGGCTTCGGCTGCTGCAGCGGCGCCCTGACCGGTGTAAATGGTCGGTCGCCTATGACCCATCTGATGCACGACCCATTGCTTGTTCTGGCGCTCACCTTCGTGGCGCTCTGGCTCTCCGAAGCCATCGGGGGCTCGATCCTAAAGCAGCGCAAAGACCTGGACGCAGGGTCGCGTGAGGACTTTGGCATCATTGTCACTGCGACGTTGACGCTCCTCGGTCTCCTCATCGGATTCAGCTTTTCAATGGCCATCAGCCGGTACGACCAGCGTAAGAATTACGAGGAGGCGGAAGCCAACGCTATCGGCACGGAATACCTTCGGGCTGACCTGCTACCCGCCTCCGATGCGGCGAAGGTGCGGGCGCTACTCCGGGGTTACCTCAATCAACGCGTGTTGTTCTACACCACTCGTGATGGACAACAGCTTCGGCAAGTCGATGCCGACACCGCGCAATTACAGGATGACCTGTGGGCCGCAGTTCGGCAGCCCGTTGCGACGCAGCCGACGCCTGTCCTTGCCCTCGTCATCTCGGGAATGAACGATGTCTTAAACTCTCAGGGGTATACGCAGGCGGCGTGGTGGAACAACATTCCAACAGCCGCATGGGCTCTGATGGCCGCGATTGCCATCTGTTGCAACCTACTGGTCGGTTATGGTGCGAGACCGGGTCGAGCGAAGGCCTACTTAATGATGGTGCTGCCGCTCGTCGTGTCTGTCGCATTCTATCTCATCGCCGACCTCGACAGCCCTCGCAGCGGCATCATCCGCGTGCAACCGCAGAACTTGCTAAGCCTGTCTCGATCTCTGCGGCCGCCGTAACGGGGTGGAGGACGTGGGCCGAGTGCGATGTACCGCTAAGCTTGACACCAGCCCTCGGCTCGGCCCCGATTTCAGGGTGAAGGCTCGCAGTGCGCGTGCGCGGATCGTGTCGGTGATGGATAGAGTACAAAGCGCAAGGTGTCGCTGCTCCCGCGGTAAATGACGTGGGGCAGACGTGAGCACAGGCGCGTTGAGCTTGAGGGCGAGCTGCGGTCCTTACTCCGGATAACGGTAAAGCCTTTAAACGGCTCCGGTGACTTGGCAGCGCCAGCGCCATGCTTACGTGGAAGCCTGTCCGGGTAGGAAGCAGCGCATCGCTGCCGGGTTCCCCACAGCGCCAGAACTTCGGGTTGACTGGTAGCTCCTTCCTAAGCCGAGATGGTTGGAGTTCGCGATCCCCTGATGTGAAGCTTCCCACATGAATGGATACTCCACAGCTGGCTGGGAGAACTTCCTCGTCGCCGAGACGGGAGCCGCCGCAGCACTTGCCGGGCTGCTGTTCGTCTCGGTGTCGATCAACATCAGTAAGATTCTTGGCTACCCTGGGTTACCCGGGCGCGCCGCTGAGGCGGTCCTGCTCCTCTTCAATGTGCTGGTTGCTTCGACGCTGGGGCTCGTCCCACAGCCGTCGAGCTTCCTCGGTGCCGAGCTTGCAGCTGTCAGTCTCCTCCTCTGGCTCATTATCCTCTCGCTTCAGATTCGGGATGCCCGTCGCCCTGAGCAGCGTGCCTGGTGGAGCGCCACGCGGATCGCGACCGCCCAGCTGGGACTTCTGCCGATGATCGCTGCAGGCGTCTCATTGGTGGCCCAGCGCTCTGGTGGCCTCTACTGGCTCGTCGTAGGCGTCATCTTCTCGTTCGGCGCAGCGCTAATCGACGCGTGGGTGTTGCTCGTCGAAATCCTGCGCTGACAGCCCGCGGCGGCGACTATCGACCCCGCCAGCAAGCCGCGGACCCTAGATAGAGGGGAGGAGGGGATGCGAACCCGACGACCCCGAGCTCGGGAGGCTGGTTCTGGGCTCTTGAATGGCACCACGGGGGTCTTGGCACCACCGGTCGTCGCCCGGCGAAACTGCTGCCGTGGCCTACCAGAAGCTCCGCGCGTGAGGTTGGCATGACGTCGAGGGTCAGCGCAGGGCAGGGCGGCAAGGCAGCCGGGCGGGTTCGGGACGCGGCGAGCCTAACTCCTAGGGCCTGGGCCCGCAGCTAACTCCCTTGCCGTTTCCACGAAGAGGCGTAAGGCTGGCGAGCGTTGCGCTCGGCTCGGGAAGTAGAGGAAGAAGCCGGGCACGGTCGGCGCGTAGGGTTCGAGCACCTGCTTGAGCCGGCCTTGGAGCTGTAAGCCATCGCGTTACATGCTTAAGGAGAAGGACCGATGGAAAAGCGAAAACTCGGAAAAAGCAATCTCGAAGTCTCTGCCATTGGCCTTGGCTGCATGGGCATGAGCTTCGCCTACGGCACGCCGCCGGATCGCCAGGCGATGGTCAAGCTCATCCGCGCAGCTGTGGAACGCGGTGTCACCCTCTTCGACACCGCCGAGGCGTACGGCCCATTCACGAACGAAGAGCTCGTGGGTGAAGCGCTTGCGCCCGTCCGGAGCCAGGTCGTGATCGCGACGAAGTTCGGCATGAAACTCGGCACCAATGCCGTGGATAGTCGGCCAACACACATCCGCGAGGTTGCCGAGGCTTCGCTCAAGCGGCTTAAGGTCGACTCGATAGACCTCTTCTACCAGCACCGCGTCGACCCGAACGTGCCCATCGAAGACGTCGCGGCCACAGTGAAGGAATTGATTCGCGAGGGCAAGGTGAAGCATTTCGGTATGTCTGAGGCTGGTGTGGCGACGATACGCCGCGCCCACGCTGTGCAACCGGTCACGGCGCTTCAGAGCGAATACTCGCTGTGGTGGCGCAAGCCGGAGGAGGAGCTGCTCCCGGCGCTCGAGGAACTCGGCATCGGATTTGTGCCGTTCAGCCCGCTCGGTAAGGGGTTCCTGACCGGGAAGATCGACGAGAAGACGACGTTCGAGAAGAACGACTTCCGCAACATTGTTCCTCGCTTCCTGCCGGAGGCTCGCAAGGCAAACCAGGCGCTGGTCGATCTGCTCGGTCACGTCGCGACGCAAAAGGGGGCAACAGCTGCACAGATCGCGCTCGCCTGGCTGTTGGCCCAGAAAACGTGGATCGTGCCCATTCCCGGCACCACCAAGCTAAACCGTCTCGAGGAGAACCTCGGCGCTGAAAAAGTCTACTTGAGCCCCGATGACCTCCGCACCATCGACCATGCGGCCTCTAAAATCCAGGTCAAGGGCGCACGGTATCCCGAGGAACTCGAGAAGCGGACGGGGCTCTGAAGTGGTTTCATCATCGGACTTGTTCGGGAAATGCACATGGACATCAAGCTAAACGGCGCCCAGCCATCCAACACGGGTCCCGCCGACCACTTCACCGGCAGCGTCCGCGTCGACCCGCTGTTCCAGGCCCCGCCGCCGGCACGCGGCCTCGGCGCGAGTGTCACCTTCGAGCCCTGCGCGCGGACGGCATGGCACACCCATCCGCTCGGCCAAACGCTCATCGTCACTGCAGGCTGTGGCCTGGTGCAGAGTTGGGGTGGTCCCGTAAAGCGGCTTCGCCCCGGAGACGTCGTGTGGTGCCCGCCAGGCGAAAAGCATTGGCATGGCGCAATGCCCCATACGGCGATGACTCATATCGCCATCGTGGAGGTGCTCGACGGTAGGGGCGTCGATTGGATGGAGAAGGTCAACGAGACCGACTACCAGATTGCTGCAAGCGTGGCCGACTGAGCAACGGAAGATGAGCGTGGCCGTCCGGGAAGACGCACAGCGCAATCAGGACACTCTGTTTCCCGACCGGCGGTCCACGCTGAAGGTGACCGACCCCGAGCTAATCGAGCTCTTCGACAACGGGGAATTTGGACGCGAAGACGCGCCTGATGGTGCAGCTCGCCGCCATCGTCGCCAGTTACGCCGTGAGCGAGTACCGGCTCATGCTGACCGTGACGCTTGACGTGGGGGTCACGCCGGTGGAAGTCCAAGAGATCGGCGCTACGTTCGGAATGACGTTCGAGCTCTTTGACCTTGCTGTACCGGGCAACAGGCCCCAGAGTTTGCGCTCCTGAACAAGGAGAAGCCGATGAAGATGAGCATCATTTCCTTCGCACTCGCATGCGTGGCAGCGGCGCTGCCCTTCACGGCCCAAGCCGTGGAGAACCAAGGCGCGGCGTTGGTGGCGCTTACCCCTGGCGACATCAGGTGGGAGCCGCAGCCCAATCGGCCCACCGGATTCATGCAGTTTCCGCTGTGGGGACCGCTGGACGGCTCTCACGCAAGGTTTATTAAATGGCCCGCGAAGGCTGCCATTCCCCTGCACAAGCATACAGCGGACCATCGAATGGTAGTCATTTCAGGCACGTACCTTTACGGTGCGAATCAACAGCCGGAGAAGCGATACGGTCCGGGTTCCTTCGTCATGACTCCGGGAGGCACGCCACACACCGCCGGGTGCCCAGAGGGGTGCATCTTTTATGAGGAGGTGAGCGGGACCGCCGATGCCATTCCCGTTTCGAATTAGCCCCGGAGCTTCGCCCGAAGCGAACGGGGCATTGCGCCAGAATGGTGCTTGTCCCTACGCGAAGCTCCGGCGTTTCCACGGACGCAGTTGCTAACGTTTTGCAAACCGTTACGCTTGACCGCGCGGTCCTCGCGGGGCGGATTGGCCCCGTTTCGAAAAGCAGCCCGACCAAGGCTTCGCGGCGTGGACAGCATTCTGGGGCGGTGATGCCTACTGGAGCTCCGAAATCGCCGACCGCTTGAAAATTTGGCGGCTGTATCTCGCAGATCGCGATCACCGGCGCGTAATGACGTGCTTTCTCGGAATTGGAGTCGCCAATGAGCGTGCAGGTCGAACAGAAGAGCTATGAGATGCCCCCGCGGGAGGGCTTCACCGTCACCCATTTTCTCACTGTCGCTGACATCGAGCGATCGGCTCGCTACTACGAAAAGGTCTTTGGCGGTCGCATCCTGAGCCTGGGCGACAGCGAAGGCGCGTCTGGGCACATTCAGATCGCGAATACGTGGCTCATTGTCAATGTCGGGGGCGGGCCCACCCCAGACAAGCCGACGGTAAAGCTTAGCGTCCTCGCTGACCCGGATAAGATCAGCAGCTTTATGAATATCCGCGTCGCCGATATTCAAGCATGCTATGAACTATGGAAGAGTCGAGGGGCCGAGTTCATCACGGAACCGATTCCCAAGTACGGCGAGATTCGCTGCTACATACGCGATCCTGACGGTTATATTATTGAAATCGGACAGAGTAGGTAGCGCGAGCGTGCCCTTCCCGAGTTCTCGAAGCTTGACTTGCCCGGTATCGATGTAGCGGGCGCCTTGGGTTCGGGTTGCAATTTCGTTTCCGCCCGTGCCATCGAGGGCGCTCGAGCATGGCCCTCAGCTTGGGCAGTTTGCCCGACGGGCGCAAACGCGCGAACGCGTGATTTGCCAGCGCTCGTCACTGAGCGCCGTTGCCCAGTATTTCGAAACGAACGTTCGAGAACCAGAGTTGTTTCCAGCGCCGGACTCGCTCGTCGACGGCCAGCGCTTTCGGTGAAACGACGGTCGGGCTTCCGAAGGTCGTACCATCTCCAATAGCCTGGATGTTGACGGCCGCATAACAGAGCTCGCCTTCCTGGTAGGACACACCGATCAGAACGCCGCATCGCGTACACAACAGGCATTCTGCGGTGCCGCTGCCTTGTCGATATCGCCCAAGCAGTTCCAGCTGGCGAACTCTAATGCGCAACGATCCTTTGGGATCCGACACGTAGGCGGCGGCGTGCTTGCGACAGAAGCGGCAGTCGCAGGCGCGTGGGCGGTATGAGTCGGAGGGCTCCGAGAGTTCCATTGCGACGCAGAGATTGTCGCAATCGCAACCTCCGAGGACAGTGGACACTGCGGCTCCTGAAGTCGGCAAATCAGTACATCCGCGAAGGTTGCATCAAACTCCAAGAGAGTCAAAAGCATGTCGACGTGGCGTTCGAGATCCCGGGGCTGCGAATACGGCTCCGCAAGGGTCCCAACCAACGACGACGACGCGAGCGGCGGATGGGATTCGAACCGCGACCCCGAGCTCGGGAAGATCCTTACTGAAGTTTCGCCGACGTGCAGCAGGTCCAGACGCCTCTGGATTGGACTGCGTCCGAAGAGTTGGAGCAGCCGGGTTCACCCACAGACCAGGCGTAGCGTCCGTCGAGGTCTAGCGACTCTTGAAGCTATCGACACAGGACGCTCACAACTTCGAGGAAGCTCACCCTGAAGCGCAACCCCCGACCGGCCCGCTGCGTAGGAACGGCCGCTTCGGACTTCCCAGGCGAGCGCTCATTTGACGCGAGCGGCCGAAGGGCTTTGTCAGTTCGGCCCCAATTCGACTCTAGGATCTTGCTGCCTTGCCATGATCGCCAGACGTCTTGTCGTTCTTCGGTCACAGGGCTTCCCTAGCCTTTTGCGCACCACTCACGCGGCGGGATCGCGGTCGAGCGGCAACCTGAGAATCGAGGGGCAAGATGACTAAGAGGCTCGTGTTTCTCTCAAGTTTCTTGTTGTTCGGGGCCGAGCAGCTCGCCCATGCGGGCGACGGTAACGACGGCGACAAACGCCATATCAGGCATGTTCTTTTGATCAGCGTCGATGGATTGCATGCTCTGGACCTGTCCAACTACGTGGCTCAGCATCCGGGATCGACGTTGGCCGCGTTGAGTCAGCACGGCGTCACGTATACCAATGCTTCGACCTCGACGCCGTCCGATTCCTTTCCTGGGCTCTCGTCGTTGGTCACTGGAGGCTCTCCCACGACTGCCGGCTTCTGGTACGATGTGACCTGGAATCGGGCGGTATCGCCGCAATTGGCTGGTGTCCCCGTCATGGGCTCCGTTGGCGGCCCCTGTCCAGGAAGCCTCATTCCCGGACTCGCCAGCGGTGCCGTCGTCGAGTACGACGAGGGCGTAGACAATGACCTTACGCTGCTGGATGGCGGCGGTGGCATCAACCCCGCTTATCTGCCGCGCGACCCGGACAATGGTTGTCAGCCGATTTATCCGCACCAGTACTTGCGCGTGAACACGATCTTCGAGGTGGTGCGTTCGCACGGCCGTCGGACCGCCTGGACGGACAAGCATCCGTCCTACGAGTGGACGAATGGGCCGAGTGGGAAGGGCGTCGACGACTTCTACGGCCCGGAGATCAATTCCATCCCGATTGCCCTGCCACAGTTCCCTGGGTGCTCGCCGGTCCCGTATCCGGATCCGACGCCCGATGACGGCTGGACGACGAGCTTCGCCAACATCATGTGCTACGACTCGACGCACGTCCAGGCGGTCCTCAACCAGATCGATGGCTACACGCACGACGGCTCAACCCAGGTGGGCGTCCCTGCGCTGTTCGGTACCAATTTCCAGTCAGTCAGCGTCGGCGAAAAGCTCAAGACCGACCCGGTAACCGGGGTGAGCGGGGGCTACACCGATGTGTTGGGTACGCCCTCAGCTGGATTGGCGTCCGAACTCGACTTCGTCGACGGGTCGCTCGGGAGGATGGTCGCAGAGCTGAAGAAACAGGGCATCTATGACTCGACGATGATCATCGTAGCAGCGAAGCACGGCCAGTCGCCGATCGACATCACCAAGCGCCAGGGGATCGGCGGCGGGCAGCCGGCGACTCTGATTGGCGCGCCGGAAGCTTTCGACATCTCAGACGACGGTTCATTGATCTGGCTGACGGATCCTTCATTGACACCCCAGGTCGTTTCGCTGCTTAGCCAACCCTCGAGCCAGGCGACTCTGGGCATTCAAGAAATCTTCGCGGGCGCCTCGCTGCAAAACAAGTTCAACAGCCCTACCCAGGACCCGCGCACGCCGGACATCATCCTGAAAGTTAATACCGGGGTCATCTTCACGGGCGGTTCTAAGATCGCGGAGCACGGTGGGTTCAACGAGGATGACATCCACACAGCGTTGCTCGTTGCTCACCCTGGGTTGCACGCCATGTCGGTGAACGTGCCTGTCAGCAATCAGCAAGTGGCCGCCACCGTGATAAGGGCGCTCGGATACGATCCGCAGGAACTCGACGCCGTGCGGAAAGACGCCGTTCACGTGCTTCCGTTCTTATTCGACGAGGACTAGGCCTCCCATCTGGGGAGCGACCAGCGGGGTCCTCGAGAGCAAAAAGCTCATCACTCGAAATCGACGGGTTCATACCCCCCGCCAAACCAAACCCATCAGACGCCCGCAGCGATGCGGGCGTTTATTTCCAGTTGAATACTGTCGTTCTCGCGAAGGGCGTCAGGCACGCGTAGGTGGTTGGGATGCTACGGCAGGCGAGAGGCAGGAGGGCACAGGGGAGCTCGCTGCGCACGACGGGCGTGCAACGGCAGCCCTGAGGCAGAATCTCTTGCTGCCCGCCTCAAGACACGACCCGGACGGGCAACCGTTGCTGCGCTGCAATCTTCGCTACCCAGATCGCACTCGCAAGGGAGTACACAGAGCGCCGAGACGCGCAAAACGATTAGAGAAATCCTATGAAGACCGTTGCCGTCAGCGAGCCAAGGCTGTAGTGACACCCTGAGTTCAAGCCACGAGTGAGACTTCTTTTCGATACTCTTTCGGGCTCCGGTAGCCGAGCGCCTGATGCGGTCGGCCTGTGTTGTACCAGTCAATCCATTGCGCGAGATGGTAGCGAGCCTCAGCGAAGGAGCTGAAGTTGTGCTGCCAGGCGCACTCCTCTTTCAGGCTTCGAAAGAAGCGCTCCACCAGGCCGTTCTGCTCTGGCGTGTACGGCGTGATGAATTCCTGCCGGAGCCGATAGTCTCGGCACGCCGCACGGAAGCGACGGCTTTGAAAGACCAGTCCATTGTCGCTTCGAAGCAGTGGTGTTTGGCCCTCGGGCCGCAGAGTTCCGAAGCGGCTGATGCAGGCCCCCTCCAGTGCGCGCTCGGCCTCCTTGGCTCGTCCTCGAAGGGCGAACTCATAGCCGATGACCTCGCGGTCGTGGCAGTCGATGACCACCGTCAGATGGGCCCAGCCGTCCCTTCCGCATGGCACGTGCGTCATGTCGGTCGCCCACCGCAGGTTGCTTCTCTCGGCGATGCTGATGCGTCCTTGCACCCTTGGGCGAGGCGTCCAGATTCGCTGGTGGACAAACCAGCGCTTCTGCTTCAGCACTCGGTAGACGGCCTTGGCGTTGACGTGGACGCCTTGCCGAAAACGAAGCATTGCCCAGATGCGGCGGTAGCCAAACGTCGGGTACTGCTGGATGAGCTCCTTCACTCGAGCGACCAAGAGCTCGTCCAGAGGCCGAATCTGTCTTGCGGCCTCGTTTCGCCTCACCGTCCGTGGGACGCGAAGAATCCGGCAGACCCTTCGCTCTGAGAGCTGGGGCATTGCCGCTCTCACTCCTCGGACTTCTTCGGGACAAAAGGGCGGTTCTTGGTCGCCTCCCGCAGCACGTCGACCTCGATGACGAGGTCGGCGACTTTCTGCTTCAGCCTGCGGAGTTGCTCCTGCTGTTGCTCCTCGTCGTCACGCGGCCGCGACCGAAGGGCATTCTCGGCGCCGAAGAGAAACTTCTCCTTCCAATCTTCCACCTCGGCCACGGTCAGCCCGTGCTTTCGAGCCGCCTCCTGCACCGAGGTCTCCCCCTTCAGGATGCTGGTGACGAGCGCCACTCGGCGTTTCGCCGTCCAGCGTTGAAGGTCCTCCGGAACGCTTTCCATCGCAGCACCACCTGTCCGCGGTAATTCCACCGCGTCTTAAGGGTGGCTTCAACTCAGAGGGGTGCGGGATAAGGCGTCACTAAGCGATTACGTCGAACACGGACAGCATGCGCGTAGCCGAATCACCAGGCACGGCAGGCTCGCTGCCCTCGAAATGGAAGTCGTCCTGAAGCCCCCGGCGACGCGGCTCGGCCGACACCGGCCAAACCTGCCGCTCACGCTGCGCCGGTAGTTTCACTGAGGCACGGGGATTGAGCAGGCGGCGACGGGAGGAAGGGAGGAGAGACCCTGACTGGCGGAGCGCAAGGCGCATACACAGGGTGCGCGTCTAAGCCCCGCAGAGGCTTGAGGAGAATTGAGAGGCCCGAGCGTCTTTAGCGGTACGAGGCCCACGCCTCGTGGGGGGTGGCCAATATGTTGAGACGCGTTGCTGTCGTCGGACTCATTGTCCTGGCGGGAGCTTGCAGCAGCGGAACCACTCCCCCGAAGACCTTCACAGACATTGACCCGGCAGTGAGCGGGCCGCTGAGCGCAACCCTCGCCACGCAGGCGCAGGCGCTGAATGGTCAGTCCGCACTCGCCGCGCAGGCGGCTTCGCTGGCGCTCCAGGCCGGTGTCCAAGCCAACCCCGTCACCCTCACAGCTAGCGAGTTGGCCGCGCCGCTGCCCGTTGCTGCCAGCCAGGCTCCCAGCAGGAGCAGTGCGCTCGGCAGCGGCGGCTCCGCGCTTGTCTTCGGCTTCCAACTGACTGTCCTCAACTCACCGCAAGCGCCGAGTACTCAGACCTTTTCCGGTGTTCTGCTCTTCCAGGACGCGGCGGACGCCGCACTTGGCGCCGGCCCCCCCTCCGGCGGCGCCATTCCCCCAGGCGTCGGGTTCATCCTCACAGGCGGCACCGCGCTGTGGGAAGCGACTGCCGGCCAAGAGAGCGCAACACTCAGCCCGGGCACGGCCGGCGCGGATTGCCTGGCAACCCTGGACGCAGCTCTCAACCAAATCTTGAATGGTGCCAGCTCCTACGTCACGGCCTGCAACCTCGCGACCTTCACCAATGTCGCACTTGCGATTACGGCCTCAACGCCATTCGCCGGGTCCGCCACTGGCTCGCAGCAGGCCGCCCTGCCAACTCAAAGCGCAACTCAGAGCGTGCCGGGGGCAACCGTTACCGTCGACTGTAGCCAACCGGCGGCCTCGACGATTTGTGCGAAGCTCACCTCCGTCCGCGTCAATGTGAGTCCGTCGACGGCGACGGTGCAGACGGGTGCGACGAAGCAATTCACGGCGACAGTGACGGGGTCGTCCAATCAAAACGTCACCTGGTCCGTCCAGTCAGGAGGCGCCGGAGGGACAATTACCAGCGGCGGCCTCTATGCGGCACCCGCAACGGTCGGCTCAGGCACCGACACCATCGTGGCTACCAGTCAAGCCGACCCGCTCGAATCGGGCACCGCCACGGTGACGGTGAGCACGACCCCCGTCATCAGCGTCACCGTCAGCCCATTGAGTGTGACCGTACAGACAAGTGCCATGCAGCAATTCACGGCGACGGTGACGGGGTCGTCCAATCAGAACGTCACCTGGTCCGTCCAAGCAGGAGGCGCCGGAGGGACAATTACCAGCAGCGGCCTCTACACGGCACCAGCGTCTGCAGGGACCGACACCGTCGTAGCCACCAGCGTGGCGGACACCAGCGCGAACGGCGCCGCCACGGTGACGGTGAGCAGCACAGGGCCCACCATTACTGTCAGCGTCCAGCCGTACGCGGTGACAGTGGCGCCGAACGCCGTCCAGCAATTCCAGGCGACAGTGAACGGGACGTCCAATCAAAACGTCACCTGGAGCGTCACGGGCGCCCCGGCCAGCGGCACCATCACCAGCGGGGGCCTCTACACGGCGCCGATGACGGGCGGCACCTACGTCGTCGTGGCCACCAGCGTGGTAGACACCAGCGCCTATGGAACCGCCGAGGTGACGGTGCCCTCGTCCGGTTTTGTGGGGGACTGGTACGGGCCGTTTTCCCTCGCGGAGGGCGGCACCACGTTGACTTCAACTGAGTACGAGGTGGTCATCACTGCAGGACCCGCTGGCAGCGAGGCGCTGTCCGTCAGCCTCATCTGCGTTGCACCGGATCTTGTGCCGGTGACAATGACGTCCGCCACCACCTTTACAATTGGTGCCTTCTCCTGCCCGCTCGCGAACCAAAGCCCATGCACGACCGCCAGCTTCAACTTCGCGAGTGGCACCGGGACGCTCGCTGGCGCCGAGCTCAGCATGACTTTCGCGGGCACTATCGACGGCCTGAGCGGCACTTCGTGCACGACGGTGACAGACTTCTCGGGCACCTTCGGACCGGCCATCAACGAAGCCGGCTACTGAGAGCCGTGCCCTGAGCGAATCTGGTAGGTCGCATCGCGCCTCGAAGTTTCGGCTGTATCGTTCTCATCGGAACTCGGGCTCGGCATGTGACCGCACCGCTATGGGGCTTCCCCGTCGGGGCTGGCAAGTACGACAACGTAGCCATCGCGATCGCGAAGCCAGAGCTCTCGATGCCTCGGCGCCGGGTTGAAGTGCAGTTTCTCGACGACTTCGGCATTTAATGAGCGCGCGCGCTCCACCGCCGCGTCGAGATCGTCAACTTCAAACCACAGCAGCACGCCGTGGCCAACGGGCGCGGCGTCTGCATTGACGAGGTTCGGGTGGTGCTCCTCGTCCCAAGCATGCAACTGGAGAATGAGCGAACCGCGATCAATCAACCGATCGTAGAGATGGCCGTGATCACTTCGCATCGTGACGCTCGTTCGCTGGGCACCCAGGAGTTCGGAGTACCAACGGGCGCTTGCCTCGACGTCCCTTACCGCGATCAGCGGTTGTGCCCGCGATCCGGGTTTTCCGCTGGGTTTCACAATCTCGTCTCTCATTATGGGGCCCTGCCGCCGCCCCATTTCACCGTCGACCGGTTTCACCTGCATTCCGCTTGTCGATTCTTCAGTAGGAACTCTATTTGTTCTCCACTCGTGTACGCCACTCGAGGGATCCGAGGAAGATCAAACTGATCAGTATTTGCGTCTCGGATCAGGACAAGGCCCTGCGGTCTATCCTGAATTGCCTAGCTTCGCGAGGAAGGCCGACTTCAGCGAAGGGCCGTTTCGCCCGCTCACCGTGGTTTCACCCGAGGAACCCGGTCACTTTTGAGGCTTATTCCTAGAGGGGCGGACGGGATTCGAACACGCGGCCCGAGGAGGGCTTGCGGCGCTATCGCTCGAAATCTTCCATCACCCAAATGTCCCCGCCCTGCGGGCGGAAGCGGTCGAACAGGACGAAGCGGCCGTCCGGCGACCACACGGGATAGTCGATTCGGACGCCCGGGTCGGGGAACTCGAAGACCTTCTCGGGAGCGCCGCCTGTCAGCGGCGAAACCCAAAGGGCCTTGTGGCCCGTGACGTCCATGATCCTCGAGAAGTCAGGTGAGAAGGAGATATGCGCGCCGCCCGCCAGCTCGCCGATTGGCTGCGGATCGCCGCCGTCGACCGGAACGCGCATCGTCTGTCCTTTTCCGCCGCACGTCGGGCAGCGGAAGACGACGTCCCGCCCTTCTCGAGAAAAGCGCAGAAAATGTCCGCCTGCGCCGACGCGGGTGAGCTCACGCGCCTCGCCGCCGTCGGCACTCATGAGCCAGACCTCCAAATGGCCTCCCTTGTCCGACTGGTAGGCAACCTGCCGCCCGTCGGGCGAGAAAGACGGATTGATGTTGATCGAGGGAACCCTTGTGAGCTGGACGAGCTTGCCCGACGCGACCTCGACCTTCCAGATGTCGGCGTTTCCCGAGCGCGATGAGAAGAAGGCGATCCAGCGCCCGTCGGGCGACCAGGTGGGCTGGAAGTCGCCGCCAGGACCCTTCGTGAGCTGGCGCGTCGAGCCGTCTGCGAGCGAATGCAGCCAGATGTTCATGTCGCCCGAGCGGTCGGAGTTGAAGGCGATCCACTTTCCGTCCGGCGACCAAGCGCCGCGGCTGTCCTCCCGCGTCGTCGCGACGACCTCCTGCGGCTCGCCCGCCGCCCGTCCCGTCTCTTGCGAGACTGGCAATTTCCAGAGGTCGGCATTCTGCTTCAGGATCGCGAAGGCGAGCTTCTTGCCATCGGGCGAAAAGGCGGCCTCGACATCCTGCCCGGCGCCAGTCGTGAGCTGCTGCGGCGGGCCGGCCGGCACGCCGTCCTGGCCCATCTCGCTCCTCCACAGGTTCAGGCCTCCGCTGCTGCGATTCGACGAGAAGTAGACGAAGCGGCCCGACGGGGACCAGACCGGATCGATGTCCTGGTAAAGGTCGTTGGTGATCCAGTTGAGGGCTTTCGAGGCCACGTCCACAACCCGGATGTCGAATTTGGTGCGCTCGACGTTCTGGAAGACGATCCGCCTGCCGTCCGGAGACCAGCGCGGCCGCATGTGTACGACGGCTTCGGAGACGTCCGAGGTGACCTGCTGGGGGTTGTGCCCCTGGGCATCCAGGATCCAAATCTGTCTCGGGCCCGCCCAGGATGCGTCCACCGCGATCCGCTTGCCCTCGGGAGAGGGGGCCGGATTGAACGCGTTTTCGACGAGCCGCGTCTCCTTGCCGGACGCGACGTCGATCGCCCAGACGTCGCCGTCGTCGTAGTACCCGAACACGTCTGAGGGCTCCAGACGCTGCCCGGCTTTTCGCGAGCGCACGAAGAGGATCGTCCCGCTGTCCGGAGACGAGTAAGCTGGTTGGATGTCGTCGAAGTCGCTCTTCGTCAGGCGCTTCTCCTCGCCGGTTTGCAGGTTCTTGACGAAGATCTGGCGCAGGTTCCCAACGTCCGCCGAGTACGCCAGGCTCGTTCCATCGCCCGACCAGGCGGGCGACGACTCCACGCCCTCGGCGAACGTGACCTGGGAGAGCCGGAGCTGTGGCCCGACGGGCGAGCCCCGGCCCCGCAGGGCGAGCAGGGCAACGGCCAGGACGAGAACGACGACTGCGAGGGCCACAACGGCTGGGACCAGGGCCGACGTCCGATGTCGCCAGGCTGATGGCTGCGCTGCGACTTCCGGCTTCGTTTCAGTGGCCGGGCTGGAACCAGTGGGTACCCGCAGTAGCTCGAGGTGGAAGGCCAGGTCTCGTGCAGACTGGAAGCGCCGCGCGGGGTCCTTCTCGAGGCAGCGCCGCACCACCTGTATGAGGGCCGGGGGAATAGTCGTCGGAAGAGACTCGGGCTCGGTGCGGAGAATGGCGTAGCCGCTTTCCACCAGAGAGCTCGCCGGAAAGGCCCGGTGGCCGGCGAGCATCTCGTATAGAACCGCTCCGAAGCTAAAGAAGTCCGTCGGGGCGTCAACCGGGTCGCCCCGCACCTGCTCGGGCGACATGTAGCCGGGCGTCCCGAGGACCATCCCCGTCCCGGTGTGAGCTCCGGGGGGAGACAGGGTCTCGTCCAGCAAGGCGTGGGGCGCTGCTTCGCGGGCCTCCTCGACGAGCTTGGCTATGCCGAAGTCGATGAGCTTGACGTACCCGTCCTGCGTGATGAAGACGTTTTCGGGCTTCAAGTCCCGGTGCACAATGCCACGCCCGTGCGCTGCGGCTAGCCCCTGGGCCATGGCTGCCGCCCACACAAGAGCCGTGGCCAGCGGAAGTGGCCCTTGGCCGAGCCGCTCCCTCAGCGTCTCGCCCTGTAGCAGTTCGGTAACGAAGTAGGGCTTCCCGTCATGAAACCCAACGTCGTGAAGGGCCACAATGTTGGGATGCGCCAGCGAAGCGGCCAGCTTTGCCTCACGCTCGAAGCGCTCGAGAAGCGCTCCGTCGCCGGCGAGTTCCTCGGACACGACCTTAATGGCCACGTCGCGCCCGAGCCGCGTGTCCTTGGCCCGGTATACCTCGGCCATCCCCCCCGCCCCTAGGAGAGCCACTACCTCATAGGGGCCGACCCGAGTGCCCGCTGTCAGACGCACGCGTGGAGTCTGATGTGGAACGACCCGTCAAATCAAACCAAAGCGTTCGTCAGGCCTCCGGTCCTTCCGCCCCAGAGCAGAGCAGTCCACGGTCGACGCCGGCTTACGCAAGGGTTGATCACTCTGATGTTCGCGGGCCGAGCCGCCTGGTCCTGAGCCGTCGGGAGAGGTGGAACATCTCTTGTTGGCCCTGGAGGCGACGCGTTGATGGCACCTGTTCCGGCGGAACAGAGCGCTCGGCCTACCAGAGGGACCTAGCTGACCGCTAGCTATTGCTCGGTGCGGCACAGGAAGACGCCCCAGAAGCTGTGGCCCACGGCCGTGGTACGGCCGCTGACGGGGACGGACCTCTTGAACCCCGTGCAGAAGGTTCTCCGACACGCAACCCCCGCGCCGCCGTCCGAGCGTTACGGCCATCTCGAATAGGGCTGTCTCGGGGCATAGACCACAACCGATCGCCACCGGCACTACGCCCACACCTGTGCGCCCCTTGGGCGCATATCTCACGACTGGCTGCACTGCGCACCCCGGAGCCGCCGCGCCTTCTCGCCGGCAGTGGTCAACGAGGGCAGGCCTTGTAGATGATGTGGTTGGGTTCGAGTCTGGAGGCCGCTGCGGCGGCATCTGATAGAGCGCTCGCAAGGGCGAGGGAACGAGGAGACCTGACCATGGCGGTGAGACACGGCGTCGTCGCGAATTCAGCTGCGATCTTGCTCCTCGCGGCATCGGTCCGGACATTCGCTCAGAGCGAATCGAACACTGCGGCCCGATCCGGGTTTGCTCCTATCGATGGCCTGGAAATGTACTACGAGGTGCACGGCGCAGGAGAGCCACTGATTTTGTTGCACGGTGGCTTGGGATCGACGGATATGTTTACGGATATTCTTCCGGCACTCGCCAAAAACCGGCAAGTGATTACCGTGGATTTACAGGCTCACGGGCGCACCGCGGATATCACTCGTTCGATGAGCTACGAAGCCATGGCCGATGACGTCGCCGGCCTGATCCAGTACCTCGGGCTTCGTCACGCCGATGTTATGGGCTACTCGATGGGTGGAGAAGTTGCCCTCCGTATTGCCATCCAGCATCCCGACGAGATCAGGAAGCTAGTAATCGTCTCCGCGGCTTTTCGACGCGATGGATGGTATCCCGAAATCGTCGCTCAAATGATTCAGATGAGTGCAGCAGCTTCCGAGACATTCAAGCAGACGCCGATGTATCAGAACTATTCGCGAGTTGCCCCGAGGCGCGAAGACTGGCCGGTCCTTTCTGCGAAGCTCGGCGAACTGTTCAGGAAGGACTATGACTGGTCAAAGGACGTACAAAAGATCAAAGTTCCAGTGATGCTCGTGTTTGGCGATGCCGATGCTGTTCGCACTGCGCACGCAGTCCAGCTCTTCGAGCTCCTTGGTGGGGGGAGGAAGGACGGCGGTTGGGATGGCTCTGGGATGTCGAGTACGCGACTGGCCATTTTGCCGGGCATGACGCACTACAAGATAGCCTCGTCTTCGGAATTGGTCTCGGCGGTCATTCCTTTCCTTGATTCACCGATGCCTGTCCGTAAGTGACGCTCCGCGAAGCCTCCCCATTGAAGTGCCAACAAACGGTAGCGGGTGTGGCCCAGTCTGGGCGCCGGGGCCAGCTGGCTAGGACTCGAGATTTCCCACTCCGGCAGCCATCACCGGCGCTCTCTGCCAAACGGCGCATCGAAAGGCTGGCCCTTTAAACACGACAAATACTGAAGCGCTCGAGTGTAAGAGCCGAAATTTCGTTTCCGGACGCCATCCGAGGAGCAGCGCCTGACCTTCGTTTCGCACCTTGAGGGGATGGCATACCGGCGACCGTCCGACTGGCGTCAGTTCGGGTATGTTGCGCCCATGGTGAGCGTGTTGATCTCGGGCGCGGGGATTGCCGGACCGACTCTCGCCCACTGGTTGCTCCGCCACGGCGGCTTCGCTGTCACCCTGGTCGAGAGCGCACCGCAGTTGCGCACCGGTGGCTACGTCATCGATTTCTGGGGCACTGGCTTCGACATTGCCGAACAAATGGGGCTGCTTCCCCTGCTTCGTGAGAAGGGCTACCTGGTCCACGAAGTTCGGATGGTGGACCGGCACGCCCACCGCGTGGGTGGCATCCCGGTCGAAGCCATTCGCCGCGCCACCCGCGGGCGCCTGCTGAGCCTGCCCCGGGCAGATCTGGCCGCTGCAATCTATGGAACCATTGAGGGCCGGGTGGAGACGCTCTTCGGAGATAGCATTACGTCCCTCCAGCAGCGCCCGGCCACGGTCGACGTGCGCTTCGAGCGCGCAGGGCTCCGTTCCTTCGACCTGGTCGTCGGAGCGGATGGAGTTCACTCGCGGGTCCGAGACCTGAGCTTCGGGGAAATGGGCCGGTTCGAAAAGTACCTCGGGATGCAGTTCGCGGCCTTCGAGCTGCCTGGCTACAAGCTACGGGACGACAACGTCTATGTCGTCTACAACCAGGTGGGGCAGCAGTCCGATCGCTTCAGCCTCCGGGGAGACCGAACCCTCTTTCTTTTCATATTGGCTCATCCGTCGCCCGTGGGACCGGCCGACATTGCCGGACAAAAAGCGCTTCTTCGGCAACGGTTCACGCATGCCGGGTGGGAATGCCCGCAAATTCTTGCCGAGCTCGACCGAGCCGAATCCTTCTATTTCGACCGCGTCAGCCAGATTCGGATGGACCGCTGGTCAAGCGAACGGGTAGCGCTGGTCGGGGACGCGGCGTTTGCTCCTTCCTTCCTTGCTGGGCAGGGTTCGGCGCTGGCGATGCTGGGAGCGTACATCCTCGCCGGCGAGCTGAAACGGGCGCACGCCGAGCCGGGCCAGGCCTTCGCCCGTTACGAGCAACGGCTTGCGGAGCTCATGGCCAGGAAGCAGCGTTCCGCAGTGCGCCTCGTGGACAACTTTGCTCC
>JBKQJL010000137.1:0-18784 GCA_052147975.1 Myxococcaceae bacterium | reverse complement strand
TGAGTGGGGACGTCACCTGGCGCAACCTCAGCGCCCTGCGCTACCACTTCTGGACGCAGCCACTGCCGACGCCGCTCGGCCTGTGGGTGGCGGTGTGGCCGCCCGGACTGCTGGATGGCGCCTGTGCGCTGTCGCTGGCGGTGGAGCTCTTGGCGCCCCTTTGCCTGTTGGGCCCGCGCCCGGTGCGGCGCTTGGGCGCGCTGGCCCTTGCTGGCTTGCAGCTCGTCATCGCCCTCACCGGCAACTACGGCTTCTTCAACCTGTTGGCCCTGGTGCTGGTAGTGGCAATGCTGGAGGACGCTGACTTCGGAGCGCTCGGCCGTTGGGTGCTGCGCGGACGGCGGCCCCGGGCCGCCGCGCCGTCGCGCTGGCCGTGGCGCGTCGCCGCAGGAACGCTGGCCGTGCTGGGACTGGTGGCCTTCGTCGAGGGCCTGGGGGGCCCGGCGCCGCTCGCCTTCGGCTTGGACGCGCTGGCGCCGTTGGGCATCATCAACCACTACGGCCTCTTCGCCGTCATGACGACGCAGCGGGATGAAATCCGCCTGGACGTCAGTGACGATGGGGAGGCCTGGCGGCCGTTGCGCTTCCGCGACAAGCCAGACGACGTGGGGGCCTCGTGGGTGGCGCCGCACATGCCGCGGCTGGACTGGCAGATGTGGTTTGCCGCGCTGGGCCCGTGCCGGGCCTCGCCCTGGTTTCTCTCCTTCGCGCGCCGGCTGCTCGAGCGGGACGTGCCGGTGTGGCAGCTTCTGGCGACGCCGCCGCCGGCCGCGCCTCCGCGCTTTCTGCGCTCGGTGCGACGCGCGGTGTTGCCGCCGGTGGCCGGCAAGCCGTGGCCGGCCTTCGAGGGCCCCGGCGAGCCCTTCTGCCCGGACCTAGCGCTGCGCAACGGGCGGTTGGTGTCAGTCGAAGTGGTCCCTCCTGGATTCGAACCAGGGACCTATCGGTAATGAGCCGACAGCTCTGACCGCTGAGCTAAGGGCCCTTGGGAGCAGCGTCGGGCTGCCCACACTTGTACACCGCGCGGCACCTCGTTGGGGACGGAAGATTGCTTGCCCGCGTGGCCGAGCCAGGGTCTGATTTCTGTCCTGGAAGCGCTCCGGTCCAGCTTTGGGGCCAGGGGCGACTTCTGTCACGAAACAAGGGGCTGGATGATGCGAGTCTCGGTGCGTTGGGCAGTCTTGGCGACAGTGGGCGTCGCCAGCGTGGCGTTGGCCCAAGGGGCAGGTTCGCCTCCGCGAATCTCTCTGGCGCCGGTCCACGGGGACAAGAACAACGCGGTGGGCAGCCAGCTCAACGGTGAGCTGTGCAAGGTGTACGACTGCGTCCCGTACTCCAAGGTGTCCACCAACAAGAAGCCGGACTGGAAGAAGGCCAAGCGAGAGCGCGTCACCGGCATCTTCACCACCAGCATCACCAAGTCGAAGAAGGGCTACACCGCGGGCGTCGCCCTCTTGGCGGGCTCCTCCAAGCCCACCCAAACGTGGAGTTTTCTGCTCACCTCCCACCGCAACCTGAGCGGCCTGGCCGTCAAGCAGGTGGTGCACGAGACGGGGCCGGTACTCGGCTTCTCCGAGGACCTCTCGGGCGTGGCCGCCGTGGCCGCGGCGGAAAGTGCCAAGGCAGCGGCGCCCCTGGCCACCAACACGCCCAGCTCTCCCATGGTGAGCGCCCCCCCGCCCTCCAGTCTCAGCGCCAGCGAGACGGTGACGGCCATCCCGCCACCGCCGGGCGGCCCCGAGCGCTCGCTGGCCGACACGCCGGTGGCCGTCGACGCGACGCCGGTCACCAACGTGGGTGGGGTGCGCGGGCAGCCGATGCTCTCGGTGGAGCTGGGCGGCACCTTCCTCAACCGGCAGCTCAGCTACACCTACCCGGCCGGCGCCAACCAAAACCTGCTGACGTACAACGCCAACGTCATCGGGATGCTGGACCTCGGCCTGGAATTCTTCCCCTTCGCCAAGTCCAACAGCTTCTTCACCGGGCTCGGGCTCTTCGTCTCCTACCAGTTCGCCCTCGGGCTGCAGAGCCAGCAGCCGGCCACCGGCGCCCAGCAGACCACCAACTTCGGGATGGGGGCGGCGGGGCTGGAGGCCCGCATTCGGCCGGTCAAGTACTCGGACTTCGCCATCGACATTCCGGTGGCCTTCCGCACCTACCGCTTCGTGGTGAGCAACGCCTCGACGGCCTTCCCGGGCCTTCCCGACTCCAACCTCCTCGGCGTCTCGGCTGGGCTGAAGCTGGAGATTCCCATCGGCAGCTGGTTCCTCATCCTGGTCGGCGGGGACTACGTCTACTGGTTCCAGAAGAACCAGCTGGTGGGCAACACCAACCCCGTCTTCTACAACTCGGGCAGCGCCTATGCCTTGGAAGGGGAGCTGGGCTTTGGCTTCTACATTGTTGGCCCGCTCAGCCTGCGGCTGTACGGCGAGTACTCCACCACCAACTACTCGCTGACGGCCGACGCCACCACCCAGTACACCGCCACCGCGGCCAAGGACCAGCTCATCGGCGGCCGGGCGGTGGTGCGCTTCGACTTCTAGGCCTTCTTCGACTTGCCCTCGGCCTCGAGGGCGACGCGGAAGGTGTCGAGGTCCTTGCGCCGCTTGGCGTCGAGGGTGGGGAGGGCCAGCTTCATCTCCTCGAGTGCCTGCACCAGCGTGCCGGCCACCACCAGCCGGGTGAACCACTTGTTGTCGGCTGGCACCACGTACCAGGGCGCCGCCTCGGTGGCGGTTTGGCGGATGGCGTCCTCGTAGGCCTCCATGTAGGCGTCCCAAAAGCGCCGCTCCTCGGCGTCGGCGGCCGAGAATTTCCAGTTTCGCCTTGGGTCCTCCAGGCGCTGAAGCAGCCGCTTGCGCTGCTCTTCATGCGAGAGGTGCAGGTAAAACTTCCGCAGGCAAATGCCATTTCGGCCGAGGTAGCGCTCCAGCGCGACGATGTCCTCGTGGCGCTGCGTCCAAATGTCCTTTCCCACCAGGGGGCGGGGGATTTTCTCCTTCCACAAAAGGGCAGGGTGGACGCGCACCACCAGCACCTCCTCGTAATAGGAGCGATTGAAGATGCCGATTCGCCCGCGCTCGGGGAAAGCCCGGGCCGAGCGCCACAGGTAGTCGTGGTCCAGCTCCTCCTCGGAGGGCGTGCGGAAGGACGTCACCTCGCAGCCCTGGGGGTTCACCCCGGACATGACGTGCTTGACGGTGCCGTCCTTGCCGGCCGCGTCCATGCCCTGGAGGATGACCAGGAGCGCCCAGCTGTCTTGGGCGTACAGCTTCTCCTGCAGCTCACTCAGCAGCGCCACCTCCTCGGCCAGCATCTCCCGGGCGGCCTGCTCGCCGAGGCCCCGGGTGTCGCCGGGCTGGTAGTCCTTGAGCCGGAAACTCTTGCCGTTGCTGACTTTGTACGGCGCGATGAAGTCCCGGAAGCTTTTCGCCATGGCCGAGCTCCCCTTCTGGCCAGCAGCGTCCGGTGGCCCCCTTTTATTGAGGCGGAAGCAACGGGCTGCGGTGCGCCAGGCCGGCCAGCATAGGAAAGAGCCGCCGGTGGCGGCGAGCCGAAGTGGCGCACGCAGGGGGCTTTTTCAGCGCCCCCGGTGCGGGATGCGGCGCAGCGCCCGGAGCAGCCGCGCATCCGCCACCTGCAGCACGAAGGCCGCCGGGACGCGGGCCCCCTTGCAGACGACGCCCTCGCGGCGAAGGCGCTGCGCCTGTAGCCGGGCCACCGGCTCGGCCAGGGTGCGGTCGGCCCGCACCACGCGCCACCAGGGAAGCCCGGAGCCGCTGCCGGCCAGCAGCTTGCCCACCAGCCGGGCCCGCCCCGGCATGCCGGCGAGGACGGCCACCCGGGAGTAGGAGAGGACGGTGCCCTTGGGGATGGCCCGCACCACGCGGGCCACCTCTGCCTTGAGCGGGAGGGAAGCGGGGACGGCGGCTCGCGTCAGCCGCCCTCGACGAAGGAGCGCAGGCGCTTGCTGCGGGAGGGGTGGCGCAGCTTGCGCAGCGCCTTGGCCTCAATCTGCCGGATGCGCTCGCGCGTCACTTCGAAGTCCTGCCCCACCTCTTCCAGGGTGTGGTCGGACTTCTCCCCAATGCCGAAGCGCATGCGGAGGACTTTCTCCTCGCGCGGGGTGAGGGTGGCCAGGACTTTCCGCGTCTGCTCGGCGAGATTCATGTTGATGACCGCGTCGGCCGGGGAGACCAGGCTCTTGTCCTCGATGAAGTCGCCAAGGTGGCTGTCCTCCTCCTCGCCGATGGGCGTCTCGAGCGAGATGGGCTCCTTGGCGATTTTGAGAACCTTCCGCACCTTGTCCAAGGGGAGCTCCATCTTCTCGGCAATCTCCTCCGGGGTGGGCTCGCGACCAATCTCCTGCACCAGGTAGCGGCTGGTGCGGATGAGCTTGTTGATGGTCTCAATCATGTGCACCGGGATGCGGATGGTGCGTGCCTGGTCGGCGATGGCGCGGGTGATGGCCTGACGAATCCACCAGGTGGCGTAGGTGCTGAACTTGTAGCCGCGCTTGTATTCGAATTTGTCGACCGCCTTCATCAGGCCGATGTTCCCCTCCTGGATGAGGTCCAGGAATTGCAGCCCGCGGTTGGTGTACTTCTTGGCGATGGACACCACCAGCCGCAGGTTGGCCTCCACCAACTCGGCCTTGGCCCGTTCCGCCTTGCGCTCGCCGACGCGGATGGCCTCGTAGTTTCGCCGGAGCAGGTCCACCGGGAGGTTGGCTTCCTCCTCGACGCGCTTGATTTTGCGCACCGCAGTCCGCACGTCGCGGTCCAGGGCCTCCAGCTGGTCGTGCGAGACATTGAGACGACGGGCCAGCTTCTTCTGTCCGGGCGGGTTGTCGCGAGACTCCTTGAGCAGCGGCCGGAGCTCGCGCATGGCCATCCCGTGCGAGCGCTCCATCTGCCGCAACTCGTCCTCGGCCTTCTCCACTCGCTCGATGAGCGCGCGGAGGTTGAAGACGATGCGGTCGATTTGCTTCTTGTTGAGCCGCATCTCCTCCAGCACTTCCATCATCTTGATGCGGGTGTCGCGAATCTCCTGCTTAATCTCCTTCTTGCGCACCTCGGACAGCTTCTTCTTGGCCACGTCCTCTTCGAGCTCGTCGACGGACGCAGCGTACTTGCGGAAGCGGTCAATCTGCTTGCAGATTTGTTCGATGCGGTTGAGCTCGCTCGCGTTGAGCTGGGCCGCGCTGCCGTCGGCCTCGCCGGCCTCCGCCTCGCCCTCGGACTCGCTCTCGGCCGCGGCGCCCTCGTCCGGGGCGTCCTTCACCACCTCGCGCACCCGGAGCTTGCCCGCCTTGAGCTTGTTGCCCACCTCGAGAATCTCCGCCACTGCCAGCCGGCAGGCGAGCAGGGCACGCAGCACTTCCTTCTCGCCCTCCTCAATCCGCTTGGCAATCTCCACCTCACCCTCGCGGGTGAGCAGCGAGACGCTCCCCATCTTGCGCAGGTACAAGCGGACCGGGTCATTGGACTTGCCCCCCGGCTCGTCGTCCTCGTCCTTCTCCTCCTCCTCCTCGGGAGCGGCCTGCTGCTCCTCGGAGGCGGCCACGGTGGGCTTGGTTTCGGTGCCCTGGGCGGCCTTTTGCGCGTCGACAATCTCGATGTCGTTGTCGCCAAACATCGACATGACGTCGTCAATCTGGTCGGAGGAGACAATGTCCGCCGGCAGCGCGTCATTCACCTCGTCGTAGGTGAGGAAGCCCTTCTGGCGGCCCACCTCGAGGAGGTCCTTCACCTCCTTGCGGTCGGCAATGGGCTCCTCCTCCACCTCGTCGGCGGCGGCGTCCGGGTCCACCTCCACCGCGGCGGCCAGCTCGTCGGCCTGCTCCTCCGGGTCAACGTCCTCCGGCAGACGGCCCTTGCCCTTGGCTCCGGAAGCATGCTCGGCCTTGGCCTTGGCGGCCAGAAGCAGCAGCTTCTTGCGCTTCAGCTCCTTCTCACGAAGGGCGGCGGACTTGGCCTTGGGCTTCGCCTTGACGGCGGCGTGCTTGGGCGTGGACTTCTGCTTGGGCATACGGAGGGTGCCTGTGGAGTGGGGGGAGGGGGCTTGGAGGGGTGGAAATGTCAGGAAAAAGGGGAACGGGCGGATCTAGCGCGCAGGCCTGTGGATTTCAAACCGACTCGAGGCCGGGGGGTTGGGCGCGCCCCTCGCCGAGGACTCGGCGGCGCAGCCCGAGGAGCTCGACGCGCTCGGACTGAAGCCGGCGCGTCTCCTCGTCGAGCTCGTGGGCCGAGGCGTGCTCCCCCGTCACCCGGGCGATGTGGGTGAGCGCCTCGTCAATGCGACGCAACTTCAACCGGCGGCAGAGGCGGCCGAAGGCCTCGGCCAGCGCGGCCTCGTCCGAGGGAAGGGTGCGTCCCTGGGCAGCCACCGTGTCCAACAGCCTGGGGGCCACCTCGTCCAGGGCGTCAGCCGGGGGGACGCCGCTGTGCAGCCGGGCGACAATGCTGCGCAGCCCGGGGTGGCGCAGCAGCTCGTCGGTGCTGTGGGCCCCCCCTTCGGCCAACAGCCGGGGGGTGCGCAGGGCGGCAGCCACCAAGGCCGCCTCCACGGCGTCCACCGGGCGGGGCGGCAGCGCCGCTGGGGCCGGCCTGGCCGGGGCGCGGGCCGGCTCGCCACGGCCGCGCAGGGCGGCCTCCAACTCGAAGGCGGGGAGGCCGAAGCCGCGGGCCATGGTGGCGAAGAAGGCAGTGCGGACCAGGCCCGCCGGCAGGTGGGCCAGCACCGGCTTGAGGCGCTCGAGGGCCTGCATTTTTGCCTCGAAGCCGGCCCCCGGCCCCTCCGGCAGGAGGGTGGCCAGCAGGTGCTCGCTGAGCGGCCGGGCCTGGGCCAACAGGGCACGCAGCCCGGCCTCGCCGGCCCTGCGAGCGAAGGTGTCTGGGTCCTCGCCCTCTGGCAACAGGGCCACCCGGGTGCTGGCGCCGGCCGCGAGGAGAGGCCCGGCCAGCCTTTCCACCGCGGTCCGGCCCGCCGCGTCCCCGTCCAGCAAGAGGACGAGCTCGCGGGCCTCGGCCCGGCGCAGCGCCTCGAGGTGCCCCAAGGTGAGGGCGGTGGAGCACAGCGCCACTGCCGTTTTGGTGCCCACCTGGTGCAGCGCCATGGCGTCGAAGTACCCCTCCACCAGGACGGCGGTGTGCTGCCGGCGGATGTCCGCCTGGGCCATGTCCAGCCCGTAGAGGGTGTCGCTCTTGTTGTAGAGGCGGGACTCGCGGCTGTTGAGGTACTTCGGCCCTTGCTCGCCCAACAGGAGTCGCCCGCCGAAGGCCAGCGGCCGGCCGTCGGGGGCACGAATGGGCACCATCAGCCTTCCCCGGAAGACGTCGTAGGTGCCCTCCCCCTTGGTGCGCCGCTGCACCAGGCCGGCCTGCAGCGCTGGCTCCAGCATTCCGGCTTGGGCGAGCTCGTCGGACAGTCGCGTCCAGCCCTCGGGCGCCCACCCCAGGCCAAAGGCGCGCGCCGTCTCCTCGGAGACGCCGCGGGCCAAGAGGGCTTCGCGCGCCGGGCGGCCCTCGGCGGGCTCCCACAACAGCCGCTGAAAGTGTGCCTGGGCAAGCTGCGTCACTTCGCGCAGCTGCTGGCGCTCCTTGGCGCTCGGGTCCTCCGGCCCTTGCAACTCCACCCCCACCTCTTTGGCCAGCTCGCGCACGGCGTCGACGAAGGACTTGCCTTGAAAGCGCTGCAGGAAGGCAATGGCGTCCCCGCCCGCCTGACAGCCGAAGCACTTGAAGCGCTTGAGCTCCGGCGTCACGTAAAACGAGGCGCTCTTCTCCTCGTGAAAGGGGCAGCGGCCTTTGAAGCTGCGGCCGGACTTCTTGAGCTCGACGTGGCGCCCCACCAGCGCGACCAAGTCGACGCGCTCCAGCACCTCGTCGATTTTCTGCTCCGGAATCACCGCGGCTGCCTCTTGTACTCGCTTCGGACGCTACTGCAACCGGCTGACCGGCGGCACGGGAGGCAAGGGCGCCCGAGGCGAGAGGGGGTTTAGCCCAGCGCGGCCAGTGCGGCCTTCACCGCGTCGCTGACCGCCTTTCCCTCGGCGCGGCCCTGCACTTTGGGCAACAGCGCCTTCATGACCGCGCCCATGTCCCTGGGCCCTTTGGCCGCGGTGGCGGTGACGGCGGCCTGCACCAGGGCCGACAGCTCGTCCTTGGACAGCTGCTGGGGGAGGTAGCGCTGCAAGAGGGCAATCTCGCGCTCCTCTTTGTCCGCCAGGTCGCCGCGGTTGCCGCTGCGGAATTGCTCCACCGAGTCGCGTCGCTGCTTGATGAGGGTGGCAATGACGCTCAACACCCCGGCGTCGTCGAGCGCCTTGGCTCCCGGCTCCACCTCCTTGTACTTCACCGCGCTCTTCAGCATGCGTAGCACGCTGGTGGTGAGCTCTTCCTTGCTGCGCATCGCGTCTTTGAGCTCCTGGTCAATGCGCTCCTTGAGAGTGGGCATGGCCTTCCTCGCCTTTCGTTTGAAGCCTGCGCCGACTCGCGCCTTTTTTTCAAAAAACACGGCCGGGGGAGCGACGCGCTCCTCCTTATAGAAGAGGCGTCGCTCCCCTGGCTTCCGGGGGACACAAAAAAAGACGCGAGGACGCTGGGGCCCTCCCCGGGGCGGGGCACCGGCCCCGCCCGGGGGGAGGGCGAGGGCCGCTAGTACGTCTTTCGCTGCTTCTTCACCGCGCGCTTCTTCGCCGCCAGCGCCTTCTTCTTGCGCTTCACCGACGGCTTCTCGTAGTGCTCGCGTTTGCGAATTTCGGAGAGGATGCCGGCCTTTTCGGTGGCCTTCTTGAAGCGCTTGAGCGCGCTCTCGATGGACTCGCCTTCCTTCACTCGGATGCCTGCCACGGGTTGCCTCTCACCTCCTCCCTCAGGGGGACCCCGTAGCGGCAGTGTTTCCGGTGCAGCGCCGCTGGTTGGGGGTGTCTCGTTGCTGCCGGGTTGCGCCCCGTTGGCGCCCCTTTCCGAGGGGGCCTTGGTTTGGGGGGGACGCACTCTTGCCCGCAAATGCCGGTGGAAGGCAAGGCCTCCGAAGCGCCCGTAGCGCCTGGGGCCCCGCGCCGCCTTCAGCTGCGCTCTCCGGCCACCGACGTCTCGAGGTACCGGCGCAGGGCGTGCCCGTCCTGGTGCAGGACCAAGGCGCACATGAGTTTGGTGACGGCGGCCGGGGCGGTGAGGTCTCCGCCGTCAATGGCGCCTTCCTCGCGGATGGCCGCCCCGCCCTGGTACAGGCCGAGCTCCACCGCGTTGCGCGGCGCTTGGCTGACCACCAGCACCGGAATGCCGCGCGCCCGGGCGGCGCGAAACAAGGGCAGCAGCGAGCGGCCGGAGGCCGCCTGGACGGGGACGTTGCCGGCGCCGTAGGCCTCGAGCACCAGGCCTCGGACGTGGGGCAACAGCAGCAGGGGCAAGGAGGCGTCCAGCCCGGGGAAGACTTTGAGGAGGAAGTCGCGCGGCTCGAGCGCCTGCAAAAGCCGCGGCCGCCCCCGGGGCCGCAGCCCGGGAAGGAAGTGGGTGTGGACGCCGAGGGTGCCCAAGGGGGGGAAGTTGGGGCTGGCGAAGGCGTCGTACTCGGCCACCTTCACCTTCACCGTGCGGTTGCCCCGGTACAAATGGCTGTCGAAGCACACCGTCACCTCGGGCGGGCCCCGCAGCGCCGAGGTGACGGCGTCAATGAGGTTGAGGCGCGCGTCGCTGCGCACCTCCTGCAGCGGGCGCTGGCTGCCGGTCAGCACCACCGGCCGGCGTAGCCCGGGCAACAGGAAGGAGAGGGCACTGGCGGTGTAGGCCAGGGTGTCCGTTCCGTGAATGACGACGGCCCCGTCCACCTCCGGCAGCCGCTGGTGAAGCCGCTGGGCCAGGCCCAGCCATGCCTCCGGCTGCACCTCGCTGCTGTCCAGGTTGCTGAAGAGCTCGAGCTCCACGTTGGCCAGCTCCGTCAACTCCGGCACCCGGGCGCGCAGCGCCTCGGCGAAGGGGGCTGGCCGCAGGCTGTGCGGACGGCCCCGCACCATGCCGAGGGTACCGCCGGTGTGCAGCAGGAGGACTGTCTTGCGCATGGGGAGCGAGCGCCAGGCCTGGACGCCGGGCCCCGGCTTGGAAGAGGCAGGCCTTCCACAGCTGAGGGTTGCTTGACAAGGCCCACGCCGCCTGGCGAGAAGAGTCTCCTTGGGCATGCGTCACCTCAGAAGAGCTCTCTTGGCGTTGGTGTGGACAGCCGGCGCGGCCAGCGCCGCGGCGCCGACGGAGGCCCCTCCGCTGGACTTCTCGGGCCTCTCCGAGTCCGCGCGCCAGGAGGTGGCGGAGGCCATGGGCGAGGAGTACTGCGGCTGTGGGGCCCCGCACACCCTGGCCACTTGCCTGCAGACGCACACCGGCTGCCGCCACTCGCGCCGCGAGGTGCAGCTGGCGGCCATTCTGGCCGAGCGCGGCGCCACGGCGGCCGAGCTGGGCGTGGTGCTGGCCCGCTACAACCTCTCCTTCCAGCAGCCGCGCGCCAAGCTGCCGGTGGACGGACGCATGTGCCAGGGCGACGCCCAGGCCAAGGTGACGCTGGTGGAATTCGCCGACTTCGAGTGCCCCATTTGCGGCGTCAGTCGGCCGGTGCTTGAGAAATTCGCCCAGGAGCACGCCGGCCAGGTGCGGCTGTGTTACCTGCCCTTCCCGCTGGCGCAGCACCCCAACTCCATGCCGGCCGGGCAAGCGGCCCTCTTCGCGCGCAACCACGGCAAGTTTTGGGCGGTGCACGACGGCCTCTTCGAGAACCAGACGCGTCTGTCCCCGGACGTCATTCGCGAGGTGGTGGTGAAGGCCGGGCTGTCGGCCAGCGCTTGGGACCAGGCCCTGGCCCAGGAGGAATTCCGCGCCGAGTTGGAAAACTTCCGCGACGCGGGCGCCGCGGCCGGCGTCCAGGGGACGCCGACGGTGTACGTCAACGGGCGCAAGGTGGACTTCCTGCCCCAGGCCGACTTGCTCCAGCTCACCCTGGAGGACGAGCTGGACTTCCAGGCGCACCAGGGGAGTTGGGCGGTGGACGCGCCGAAGTGACGTCGCGCTTCACCATCGACGCAAAAGGGGGACTCAAGCCGGACGCCTCGGCGACGGCGGCCGAGCTCGCCCAGCGCGCCGGCCAGTACCTCCTCATCCCCACCGGGGCGGACCTCCTGTGCGCGCTGCGGGTGCCCCTGTTGGGGGGGCGGGGCGCTGCTTCCCCGCGGGTGGTGCTGCTGGGGGACGCGGCCGGCTTCCCGGTGAGCGACCTCATTGCCTTCCTCAGCCAGTCCCGCTGGAGCGGCGTCTTGCGCGTGCACACCGCCAGCGGCGAGCGCAGCGTCGCCCTCAAGGACGGCGAGGTGCGGGGCGCGGCCAGCGACGACGCGGCCGACCGCCTCAGCGAGGTGCTGGTGCGCCTCGGGCTGGCCAGCCGGGCCAGCGTGGACGAGGCGCTGCGGGAGGTGCCGCCCTCCAAGGTGGGCCGGGCCCTGGTGGACAGGGGCGTCCTGCAGGCCCACCAGCTGTGGGCGGCCGTCAGCCACCAGGTGAGTGACATTGTGCACGCCATGGTGCTGGCCCGCGAAGGCGTCTTCGTCCTGGTGGACCAGGACCTCGACGAGCGGCTGCAGTCCAGCGTCCAGCTCTCCACCCAAAGCCTGTTGATGGACGCCATCCGCAAAATTGACGAGCTGGCGCACTTTCGCGGCCGCATTCCCCACGGGCGCCTGTACGTCACCAAGAAACGCCCCAGCGACGGCAAGCTGCACCCGGACGAGGACTACCTGTTGGGGCTGGCCAGTGGGCGCCGCACCGTGCTGGAGCTCGCCGCGGCCGCCCACCTCAGCGAGTTTGAGGCCACCAAGGTGCTCTTCCGCCTCTTGGAGGGCGGCTATGCCTCGGTGTCCGAGGTGCCCGCCCCCGAGGCGCCGCCGCCGGCGGCGGCCAGCGCCGAGCCCGCGGTGGCGGCGGTGCGCACCTTCAACGCCATTTATGCCGAGGTGCTGGCGGAGGTGGCCCGCGGGGGCCGCGGGGCGGACTTCCTGTCGGCGGCCAATGCGGCCCTGGCCGGCCAGTCCCTCACCACCTTCAGCCTCTTGCAGGGGCTGCAGTTTGGCCAGGACGGCCGACTGCCCGAGCGCGCGCTGCTGGAGGCGTTTGCCCGGGCGAAGGGGACGCTGGGCAGCGAGCCGGTGGCCAGCCTTCGGGCGGCCCTCAGCGACGTCATGTTTTTTCTCCTCTTTCAAGCCGGGGAGCTGCTCGAGTCCCGCGCCGACGAGGAGCTCGCCCGACGGGTGAAGGAGCTCCTCTCGGCCCTCGGGGAGTAGGGAGGCCCCCCCGGTGCCGCCAGGCCCCACGGCGAGCGGCTGGCCCCGGCTGACGGAGGAGTTGCCCGGCACCGGCGGGCGGCTGAAGGAGGCCCCCGAGGACTTTCTGGTGGAGGAGGTGCCAGCCTTCGCGCCCACGGGCCGAGGCGAGCACCTCTGGCTGTGGGTGAAGAAGCGTGGCCGCGAGACAGCCGAGGTGGCGCGGGCGCTGGCCCGAGCGGCGGCGGTGGACGTCCGCGAGGTTGGCTACGCCGGCCTCAAGGACAGGCAGGCCGTCACCACCCAGGCCTTCACCGTCCCTTGGGCGGGCCCGGGGCCGCTCGGCGAGCTCGGGCTGGAGGGCGTCCAGGTGCTGCGCACGGAGCGCACCGAGAGGAAGCTGCGCACCGGCCAGCTGTGGGGCAATGCCTTCCGGGTGAGGTTGAGAGAGCCCCACACGCCGCAGGCGGCCTCGGTGGTGCTTCAGCGCCTCGTCCAGAAGGGGCTTCCCAACTACTTCGGCCCGCAGCGCTTTGGCCGCGCCGCGGACAATGCCGCCCGTGGCCGGGCCCTCCTCCTCGGCCAACGGCTGCCGGGCCGGGTGGACAGGCTGCAGCGGCGGCTTTACCTCTCGGCCTACCAAGCGCTTCTCTTCAACCGCGCCCTGGCGGCGCGGCTGTCGGCGGGCCTGTACGGCCGGGCCCTGTTGGGCGACGTGCTGCGGCGGGCGGACTCGGGCGGGCTGTTTGTGTGCCTGGACGTCGAGCGCGAGCAGCCCAGGGTGGACAGTCTCGAGGTGTCCCCCACCGGGCCCATGTTTGGCTGGAAGGTGAAGCCTGTGCCAGAGGGCGAGGTGGGCGCGGCCGAGGCGGCGCTTCTGGCCAGCGAGGGACTGCCCGAGGGGGCGCTGCGCAGCGGCAAAGGCGAAACCGAAGGGGCCCGCCGGCCCTACGCCTCGAGGCTGGCCGAGGTGGAGGCGGCCCAGGAGGGCAAGGACGTCTGGCTGGGCTTTCGGCTTCCCCGGGGCAGCTACGCCACGGTGCTGCTGGACGAGGTGGCCAAACCGCCCGGGCCCTTGGGCCCGGAGGAGCCAGAGGCCTAACCAGTTTTCGAAGAGCGCGGCCCGCTGGCCCCTGGCGTTTTTTTCGAGTCAGCCGAGGGCGTGCAGGAAGAGCGCGCCCTGGTGGGCAATGTACGCGAGCAGGCCCACCTCCTGGTCCGTGAAGGTGGCCGAGGGTTTGCGGTTGATGAGCTCCAGGCACCCGTAGGCCCGGCCGGCGCTCACCATGGGCGAGCACAACAGGCTGCGCGTGTCGTACTGCAGCCGGTCGGCAATGGCCGAGTACCAACGGCGGTCCCGGTGGACGTCCGAGAGGGCCAGGCTGACGCCCTCCGCGGTGCAGAAGCCGGCGATGCCTTGGCCGGCGGGGATGAGGGTGCGGGCCTCGAGAATCTCCTTGGCTTTCGGCCCGCGCACCGCGACGAAGCGCAAGGTGCCGGTGATGAGCTCCGAGGAGAGGGCGCTGCCGGCCTCGGCCGGAATTTTCTCGAGCGCCAAGTCGAGGAGAAAGTACAGGCCGCTGGCGGCGTCCCGGTATTGGTAGACGCCCTGCACCCGGTCAAACACCTCGGCCAGGACGTCCTCCGCCTCCCGGGGAGGCTGGGGCGGACGCGGTCGGCCAATGGCCCCCCGCACCGGCTGGGTGGGCTCGCTCAGCTCCTGAATGTTGGGCAGCACCAGTGCCGGAGTGGACAGGGGCGTGGCCCGGGGCGTGCTCCGCCCCACCGGACGGTCCGGCGCCGGCTGGGGCTTGGCCGGCGGGGGCGGCTTCTCCAGGGAGAAGATGGGGACGCGCACTGTGGGGGCGCTGGCCTCCGGTGGCGGCACCACCTGGGTGGCCGCGGCGCTGCTGTCCGGGGCGGCGGGGGCCGCTGGCTTCACCTTGGCCTGCGCCGCCTCCTCCTCGGTGAGCTCGCGGATGCGGAAGACGCGGCCACTGCCCCCCTCGGTGACGTGCAGCGAGCCGTCATCGGCGACGTCGACGAGGACGTTGTGCACCACCAGGCCCGCCTCGCCCAGTTTGAGGAAGCCCGTCTTCAGCGCCTGCATCCAATTGGGCGCGTCGACGCGGAAGGTGACGGTGACGCCGTCCGGTGGCGGCCCAGGGATGTGCACCTCGTAACGCGGCATCCAGTCTCCACCTGCAGCGTGCCCGTGGCCGTGGCCGCCGCTGTCGAAGAGAGGGGGACTGTAGCAGCCCCCGCGCCGCGGTCGTGGACAACCTGGGGCCCCACCCCGGTGCCTGCTGGCCTCCCCCCGGGGGCGAGGCACGCCGAAGGGTGTCTGTGCTGCACCCGGCCATGGCAGAGTCGCCCGCCTGAGGCGCGGGGGGGGTTCTCTGCAAGGGAAGGGGCCCAATGACTCCCGACGAATTCCGACGGCTTGGCCATGCGCTGGTGGAGTGGGTGGCCCGCTACCGCGAGGCCCTGCCCAGCTTGCCCGTCATGTCCCAGGTCCGCCCTGGGCAAGTGTCCGCGCAGCTGCCGGCCAGTGCCCCGGAGCAGCCCGGCCCGCTGGAGGCGCTTTTCCCGCTGCTGGACAGCGTCGTGCTGCCGGGAATTACCCACTGGAACCACCCGCGGTTTTTTGCCTACTTCCCCAGCAAGACGCACCTGGCCTCGGTGCTGGCGGACTTGGTGGCGGCCGGGCTCGGGGCGCAAGCCATGAGCTGGCAAACCAGCCCGGCGGCCACCGAGGTGGAGGACGTCATGCTGCAGTGGCTGCGGCAGCTGGTGGGGCTTCCGGCCACCTTCACCGGCGTGCTGCAGGACACCGCCTCCACCGCGACGCTGGTGGCCCTGTTGTGCGCGCGCGAGAAGTCCACCCAGCTGGCCCAGGCGCACGCCGGGCTGCAGGCGCCCCATGCGCCGCTCGTCGTCTACACCTCGGAGATGGCCCATAGCTCCGTCGAGAAGGCGGCCCTGTTGGCGGGCTTCGGCCGCGACTACCTGCGGCTGTTGCCCACCGACGCCCAGCACGCGCTGCTCCCAGACGCGCTGGAGAAGGCCGTCCAGGCCGATGCTGCCGGGGGCCTGGCCCCCTGCGCGGTGGTGGCCACCGTCGGCACCACCTCCACCACCGCGCTCGACCCGGTGCAGGCCGTGGCCCAGGTGGCCAGCCGGCATGGGCTGTGGCTTCACCTCGACGCGGCCATGGCCGGCACGGCCATGGTGTGCCCGGAGCTGCGCTGGATGTGGGCCGGCGTCGAGGCGGCGGACAGCGTCGTCCTCAACCCGCACAAGTGGATGGGCGTGGGCGTCGACTGCGCGGCCTACTTCATCCGGGACACCGAGCACCTGCTCCGCGTCATGTCCACCCACCCCAGCTACCTGCGCACCCAAGCCGACGCAGAGGTGAAAAACTTCCGGGACTGGGGCATTCCCTTGGGCCGCCGCTTTCGCGCGCTGAAGGTGTGGTTTGTGCTGACCGCGCTCGGCGCCGAGGGGCTGCGCGCCGCGGTGCGCCGCGACCTGGCCCTGGCGCAAGCCCTGGCGGCGCGGGTGGACGCGGCGGCCGCTTGGCAGCGCTGCGCCCCGGTGCCACTGCAGACGGTGTGCGTGCGCCACCTGTTGCCGGGCCGCAGCCTGGCCGAGGTGAATGCGCACAACCTGGCGCTGGCCGAGGCCGTCAACACAAGCGGAGGCGCCTACGTCACCCCGGCGCTGGTGAAGGGCACCCAACTCATCCGCATTTCCATCGGCGCGCTGGACAGCAGCCAACCAGACGTCGACGCGCTGTGGGAGCTGCTGCAGAAGCACGCCGCGGCCCTCGTCGCCTAGGGCCGCCCCTCCAAGGGCGCAGCGGGAAAAAACGGGCGGGGGGGAAGTGGACAGCGCCGCGGCGGCCGTCCCATGCTTGCCACACCCGGAGGGCCAGAGGCCCCCCTTCTCCCTTTGTCCAGCGCCGCCGCTTTCCTCAGCCTGGTGTTTGCCGTCGCGCCCGTGCCTTGGCAGGCCCTGGACGAGGCGGGGCGTGCCCAGGCGCTGGCCGAGCTGCAGCCGCTGCCCTTGGGCCAACGGCTGCTCAAGGCGAGCGCGCGCTTTCTCGGCACGCCCTACGGCTTCTCGCCGCTTGGGGAGGGGACGGGCTTTGACGCGGACCCGCGGCTGCGCTGGGACCGCGTGGACTGCGTCACCTTCGTCGAGGAAACCATGGCCCTCAGCCTGGCGCGACGGCCCGAGGAGGTGTTGCCGCTGTTGGACGCCATTCGCTACCGGGGCGGCAGCGTGGCCTATAAAACGCGCAACCACCTCATGGAGGCCAGCTGGCTGCCGGCCAACACCCAGGCCGGCTTCGTCCGGGACGTCACCTTTGAGCTCGGCGGCGCCGACGCGGTGCGCGCCGAAAAAGTGCTGAAGGAGGTGGCCTGGCAAAGCGCGGAGGCCAAAGCGCTGGCCCTTCCGGCGGACGCCCAAGCGGTCGGCACCTTTGCCTTTGGCCTTCTGCCGGTGCAGCACGTCTTCGCCCATGCGGCGGGCTTTCCCAGTGGCACCGTCCTGGTGGTGGTGCGCGAGGACGCGCCGGGCCGCATTACCCGCGTCAGCCACCTGGGCCTCGTCGTCCAAGAGGGTGGCCGGACGTACCTCCGCCACGCCACCAGCGTCGGCGCCAAGGCGGTGGTGGACGAGGAGTTGGGCCCATTTCTGGCGCGCCAGGCGCGCTCGGCCTGGAAGCTGTTGGGCGTCAGCCTGTGGCAGGTGCAGGCCCCCTCGGGCCATGGCTAACGGCGGTGGTGCTCGCCTTCGGCTTCCTCGCGCTCGGCGGCTTTGCCCGCCTCGTCGGCGCCGGCCTCCAGCCGCGCTTGCTCCTCCTGCAGCAGCTGGGTGGCCTTGGCCGCAAACTCCTCGGGCACCTGCACCTCATACAGCCGGCCCCCGAAGCCGTCGGTAATGCCCCCCACCATGCCCTCGTCGTCGAGCGACAGCACCGGAATGGAGGCCGCGTGCAGGACGCGCTTGTAGGCGTCGAGGGTGAGGGGGTCATCCACCTGGGCAATGCGGGTGAAGCGGCGCTTGTCCTGGGCCATGGCGCACCCACCCTAGCAGGCCGCGGGCGGCTCCGGGGTGGCCTTGCTGGCCCCCCTCCCCGGGGGGCCATTTGGCGCATACTGTTGACGCAACGCCGAGTGGCCCCTGTGGCTAGTACGCCGGGGCCCACGGAGAGAGGTGCCAGAGGCGCATGCAACTGCTTTTACGAGGCGTCCACGTCGACGTGGACGAGTCGCTGCACAGCTTCGTCGAGGTGCACCTGGAGCGGGCCCTGCACCGCATTTTCCAAACGCAGGCCGTCTCCGTGGAAGTGCACCTGGTGGACACCAACACGGCCAAAGGGGGGTTGGACCAGTCCGCCCGCCTCACCTTGCGTGTCCCCGGCGTGCCGGCCTTTCACGTCGAGGAGACGTCCGACGACGTGCGCAAGGCGGTGGTGGGCGCGTGCGAGCGCCTGGAGCGCGCGGCCAAGCGCTGGCTGGACAAACACCACCACCACGCCGGCGGCGCGGCGCTGGCGGACCTCGAGGTGGACGAGCCCTAAGGGGGGCAGGGGTGTCCCCCCCTTTCTGTTTTGGGGAGACGTTTTTCGCCCCTGGGGCCCCCAGCACTCGCTTGTCCCAAATTCCGCAGCATGCGTATAAGCCTTTGTTTACTAGGCATTTCTTCCGCCTCGACAAAGGAAGGCGATGCCCCGCCTCTGGCCGTTGCTCGTTGCGTTGCCGGCGCTGGTGCTCTGGCTCGCTGAGCTCTCCATCACTGCTTCCGCCGTAGGCACGGCTGCCGAGCAGCAGGCTGAGGCCTACGCCGCGCGGGCGGTGGACGCCGTCGGCGTCCGGGTGGCCGCGCGCCGGGCCGAGTTGCAGGCGCTGACGCTGCGGCTGGGCGCCTCCGCTTCCACCTGGAGTACCCTCGAGGCGCTGCGCTCGGGCAAGGCCGACGTCGCCGCCGAGCGCATGGCCGGCGTGCGCCGGGTGGCCCAGGACGCCGTCTCCACCGGGCTGCGCAGCGTCCTGGTGCTGGGGCTGCGCACCGACAATGGCGGCAGCTACGTGAGGGGCGGTGACAACCCCGGCCCCACCCTGCCCGGCGTGGAGGTGGACGTGCTGGCCGGGGCCGGCAGCGACGGGCAGACGCGCGACGCCTTTGGAAGCTATGACTTGTTTTTCTCCGTCCCCCTCACCGGCTCGGACAAGGACGCGCATGCGCTGGGCACGCTGGTGGTGGGCGGGCCCCTGCTTCCCGACGGGACGGCGGACCAGGTGGCGCTCGAGCTGGGCCTGGCCGCGGTGGGCTTCGTCTCCGGCGGCAAGCTGGTGGCCTCCGGTGGGCCGGACCGGGGCGTGCTGCAGGCGGCGCTGCGCGAGACGCCGGTGGGCAAAAGCGCGGTGGCGGTGCGCGGTGGCGCCTCCTCGCTGGGGCCACTGAAGCTGC
>JBKQJL010000136.1:0-24645 GCA_052147975.1 Myxococcaceae bacterium | reverse complement strand
AGTCTCCCGTGGCAACGAGCTCGAGCTGCGCTTCACCACCGTGCGCGGCGACAGCCGTGCCAATGTGCCGGAGCGCCTCTTTTAGCCACTCGGGCCGCCGGGGCGCCCCCCCGTGGGCCGCTGGCCGTCCGGGCCAGGAGGCAGTGTCGGGGGGCGGGGGTAGTGCCGGAAGGACGGTTGTGGACGCTCGCCCTTGCGCATCGGTCGCCGTCGGCCGGCCCGTCGCGGGCCCCTTCACCTACCTCGTGCCCGAGGGCTACCCAGGCCGGCTGCTGGCCGGGCAGCGGCTTCTCGTCCCCTTTGGCCGGGGCCGGGCGCTGGGCTTTTACCTCGGGCCGGCCGAGCCGCCGCCGGACGCAGTCCTCAAACCCATTGCCCAGGTGCTGGAGGCCGAGCCGGCGCTGCCTCCGGACGTTTTTCGCCTCATTGGCTTCGCCGCCGCCCACTACCGCTACCCGCTGGGCGAGGCGTTGCGGGGCGCGCTCCCGCCGGGACTCACGGGCGCCGTGGAGGACAGGCCCCTCGTCCCGGCCGGGGTGAAAAGCGTCGTCGCCACCGCCCAGGCCGCAGCGGCTGCGCTGGGACGGGCCCCGGCCCAGGCCGCCACCCTGGGTTACCTGCTGGCCGTGGGCAGTCGCGCCGAGTTGGACGAGTTGGCGCGCGCCGTGCCCGGGGCGCGCGAGGCCGTCCGGCGACTGCTGGCCCGCGGCCTCGTCCGGGTGGAGACGCTGGAAGTCGCGCCCCTCCTCCGCGACGGCCTGGCCCAGCCGCGCCCGGAGCGCCTCACTGATGGGCAGGCGCTGGCGGTGCAGGCCCTCACCGCGGCGCTGGACGCCTCGCGGTTTTCGCCCTTTCTGCTGCAGGGCGTGACGGGAAGCGGCAAGACGGAGGTGTACCTGCGCGCCGCTGAGCACGCCTTGGCCAGCGGCAAGGGCGCCCTGGTGCTGGTGCCGGAGATTGCCCTCACCCCACAGCTGGTGGGCCGTTTCCGCGGGCGCTTTGGGGCCCAGGTGGCCGTCCTGCACAGCGGGCTGAAGGACCGCGAGCGGCGCGGACACTGGCAAGCCCTGCGCGCCGGGCGGGTGCGCCTCGCGGTGGGAGTCCGCTCAGCCGTCTTCGCCCCGGTGGCCGGCTTGGGGCTTTTGGTGGTGGACGAAGAGCACGACCCCTCCTTCAAGCAGGACGAGAAGCTTCGCTACCAGGCCCGGGACTTGGCCGTGGTGCGAGCGCGCGACGTGGGCGCGGTGGTGGTGCTCGGCTCGGCCACGCCGTCCCTCGAGAGTTACGAGAATGCCCGGCGTGGGCGTTACCAGCTGCTCGAGCTGCCAAGCCGCGTGGATGACCGACCGCTGCCCGAGGTGCAGCTGGTGGACTTGCGCCGCCGCAAGCGTCCCCACGGCGAGGCCCCGCCGGCGTTGGCCGAAGAGAGCGCCACCGCCCTGGCCGAGACGCTGGCCAAAGGCCAGCAGGCCATTCTCTTCCTCAACCGCCGCGGCCACAGCACCACCCTGTTGTGTGAGGCGTGCGGCGTGTGCCTCAGCTGCACCCAGTGCGACGTGCCTCTCACCTTGCACCTGCAGCCCAAGGGGGTGCAGTGCCACTACTGCGGCTCGAGCCGCGCGCTGCCCGAGGCATGCCCAGCCTGTGGCGGCGCGCTGTTGCAGTTGGGCACCGGCACCGAGCGGGTGGAGGCGGAGGTGGCCGTCCGGTGCCCCGCCGCCCGGGTGGCCCGGCTGGACAGGGACGCGGTGGGCACCGGCGAGCGCCTCACCGAGCGGCTGGCCGCCTTCGCCCGGGGGGAGTTGGACGTGCTGGTGGGCACCCAAATGGTGGCCAAGGGGCATGACTTCCCCGGCGTGACGCTGGTGTGCGTGGTGTCCGCGGACACGGGCCTTCTTTTGCCGGACTTCCGCGCCGCCGAACGCACCTTCCAACTCCTCACCCAGGTGGCGGGCCGGGCTGGCCGGGGACAAGACGCTGGCCGAGTGCTGGTGCAAACCTACAACCCCGAGGCCGAGCCAGTGGCCCGCGCGGCGGCGCATGACTTTGTCGGCTTCGCCGCCCGGGAGCTGGAGTGGCGACGGGCGCTGGCCTACCCCCCCTTCTCCCGGCTGGCCGCCCTGCACCTGGAGGGCGCGGACGCGCAGCGCACCGCCTCCGCCGCCCGGGCCCTGGCGCGGCTTCTGGAGAGACAACTTCCTCCGCCCGCCTCCGGGGTGCGGCTTCTGGGGCCGGCCCCAGCGCCGCTGTCGCGTCTCAAGGGCCTGTCGCGGTGGCAGCTGCTCCTCAAGGCCCCCCAGCACCGGGTGCTGCGCCCAGTGCTGGACGCCGCCGAGCGCGCCCTGAGGACGCTGCCCAACGGCGTCCGGGCCATCCTCGACGTGGACCCAGGGGGCATGCTGTAGACTGTGCGTCCTCGGTAGCTGACGCTTTCCTTCTGCAGAAAGCCTCACCGCTCGACTCCAGGCATGCCCGCGCCCCTGCTTCTGGTGCACGATGACCTCGCCACCATCGCCTCTGTGCGGAGGGCCCTGACGCGCGCCGGCCACCTGTTGCATTTGGCCACTTCCACGGCGGACGCCCTCAGCGCCTTCGAGCACCTCACCCCCTCGGCCATCCTTCTCGCCCCGGCGGTGGAGGGCGGCCGGGGAGCCAGCTTCCTTGTGGAGTTGCGGGCACGGCCCGCCGGCGTCTCGACACCGGTGGTGCTGTTGGGAGAGGCGGTGCCCGGTGTCGCGTTGCCCCTGGTGTCGCTGCCCTTGGACGCGCCCACGCTGCTGCAGGTGGTGGAAGCGGCCCTCAGCACCGAGGCGCCGGACGCCGACGACGTCCCGCTGTTGGACCCCGGACAAATGGAGGAGCTCCCGCCCCTGGTGGATGCGGCGCTGGCCGAAGCCGAGGCGGACCTCGAGGCGGAGGCCTTCGCCAGTCTGCGCGCCCCGGCCGTGCCAGCGCCTCAGGGCAGTGCCCTTGCCCCGAAGCAGGAGGAGGAGGTGGCCGCGGCCGAAGCGCTGACGCACGCCGCCTGGGAAGAGGCGGACTTGTCGCGGGCGCGGGCCGAGGCGGCCGAGCGCGCGCGGGCCGAAGCCGAGGCAGCGCGGGCCGAAGCCGAAGCGGCGCTGCGGGCCTACCAAAAGGCGGAGGCCGCCGAGCGCGGCCGCCGCACCGAGGCCGAGGCCCGGGCCCAGGCCGAGGCGGAGGAAGCACGGCGACTGGAAGCCGAGGCACGCTCGGCCCAGGCGCACCTGGAGGAGGCCCGGGCGCGCGCCGAAGAGGCAGAGGGCGCGGCGCGGGCGGCACAAGCGCAAGGCACGGCCGAGGCGGAGCTTCTGGCCACGGCGCTTCGGGAGGAGGAGGTACGTCGGACGAGTGAGCTGGCCGTCCAGGAGCGGCTGCGCGCCGAGGCCGAAGCCCGCGCCGAGCGCGAGGCACAGGCCCGGGCTGCCGGGGAGGCCCGGGCAGCGGCGGAGGTGGCCCGGCTGGCCCGGGAGTTGCGAGCCCGCGAAGAGGCGGCCGAGCGGGCCCAGGCCGCGGCCGAGGCGCGCGCCGCCGAGCAACTCGAGCGCCTCACCCGGGAGGTGCAGGAGCGCGACGCGGCAGCCATGCGGGCGCGTGCCGAGGCGGACGACTGGGCGGCCCGGGAGCGCCAGGCCCTCTCCCAGGCCGAGCGCGCGCAAGCCCAGGCCCAGGCCCTCGAGGTGGAGGCGGCCCAGCTGGCCGAGCGCCTGGCCCACGGGGAGCGCGCCGCCTTGGAGGCGCTGGCTCGGGCCGAGGAGGCGCTTCGACGCGAGCGCGCTGCCGGCGAGGCCTTGCGCAACCAGCTGGCCGTCGCCCGGGCCGCCTCCCAGCCCGGGCCGCCAACCTTCCCGCCGGCGCCGCCTTCGCCAGCGCCGCGCGCGCCGCCGTCCGAGGACGGCCCGCCACGGCGGGGCCCGCTTCCCGCGGCAGCCGAGGCCCCCGCACCAGCCAACGCCGGGACGGCCGCCGCGCGGCTGGAATGGGGAACGGCGGACGGGGGGCGCGTCAGCCTCGAGCAGCTCGCGGCCCTGGTGCTGCGGCTCGCCGAGGTGCGGGCCAATGCGCGACTGGAGCTGCGGGCCGAGGAGACGCTGCGCATGCTCTGGCTCGCCGAGGGGAGACTGGTGGGGGCCGCCTCCACCCACCCGGCCGAGTCCTTGGTGCAGGTGGCGCTGGCCGACGGCCTCCTCGACGGCTCGGCTGCAGCCGAAGCGCGGGCCCTGCGGCTTCCGGACGAGGCGCTCGCCTCGGAGTTGGTGGAGCGCGGTGCCCTCCGGGAGGAGGAGGTGCTTCCCTTGCTACAGCGCTGCACCGAGGCGCGCGCCCTGCAGGCACTCTCCGAGCCGGACAGCACCTACCGGCTGGCCGCGGACGGGGCGCCCCCCAACGGCGGCTGCGCGTCCTCCCGGCCGTTGGAAGCAGTGCTGGCCGAGGCGCTGCACCGCGGGCTGACGCCGGAGGAGGTGGCGGCGCGGACGCACGGCCCACACGCCACGCCACGACGGCTGCGGTGGAGAGAGCTTTCCCCGTTCGAGTTTCCGGAGCGCGAGCGCCGCCTCCTCGAGGCGGTGGACGCCGAGCGCAGCGTGGCCGAGCTCTTGAGCCGCACCGGCATCCGCCAGGAGCTGGGGCTCCGGGCGCTGGCGGTGGCCGAAGTGCTGGGCCTTCTGCAGGTGCCAGCCCCCAAGCCGGCCCCGGCGAGCACGGTGGAGCCGAGCGTCGAGCTCGAGCGGCTCCGGCAGAAATGGACGGCGGCCGAGGAGGCGGACTACTTCAGCGTCCTCGGCCTTCCCCGCACCGCCGGGACGGAGGAGGTGCAACGGGCCCATGCCCGACTCAGCGCCGAGTTCCACCCGCTGCGCTACGCCGGCCACCCGGACCCGGAGGTGGAAGCCCGAGCCGCCCGGCTGGCCACGCTGTTGGACGAGGCAGCGGCCGCCTTGGGGGATGAGCGGCTCCGGCTGGCCTACGCCCGCTCCCTCGTGGACGCCGAGGGCGGCACCCGTGCTTAACTGCCGGCTTATGGTGCGCGACATTCTCCTCTGGCCCCACCCGCTGCTGGCTCAGGCGGCGGCCCCCGTCGACGCCGTGGACGGCTCCGTCCAGGCACTCATCTCGGACCTCTTTGACACCATGTACGCGGCGCCCGGCGTGGGGCTGGCGGCGCCCCAGCTGGGCGTCATGCGCCAAGTCCTGGTGGTGGACACCCGGGCGCGACAGCCGGATTCGCGCCCCATCGCCATGGTGAACCCACGCCTGGTGGCCCGCGCTGGCTCAACCGTCTACCGCGAAGGCTGCCTGTCCATTCCCGGCGAGGCCGAGGAGGTGGAGCGGGCGGAGCGCGTCAGCGTGGAATACCTGGACGAGTTGGGGCAACCCCGCGTGGTGGAGTGCGACGGCCTTCTGGCCATTGCCGTGCAGCACGAGACCGACCATCTCCTCGGCAGGGTGTACCTGGACCTCTTGTCCCCGCTGACACGCGTCCTCGTCCGGCAGCGGATGCGTCGTCGCAAGCGGGAGCGCGCCCAGGAGCGCCCGACGGCGGGCCCCTTGGGCCAGTCGCTTTAGCCAGCGCGCGGCGGGCGGTGGGCCCCGTCCCGGCTGCGTCGTCCAGCCGCCGGCCTTCGCCTGGCCGACAGCGGCTTGGCCTTCGGGACGCCCACCTTCGGGCAGAGCGCAGCCACCACGCAGCGGTCACAGGCGGGCTTGCGGGCAAAGCACGTGCGGCGCCCGTGCCACACCAACAGCTGGTGCCCCTTGGCCCAGTCCTCCTTGGGGAAGAGGGCCTGCAGGTCCTCCTCGATGCGGTCGGGGATGAGGCTTCGGGTGAAGCCGAGGCGCCGCGACAGCCGCCGGACATGGGTGTCCACCGGAAAGGCCGGCTCGCCGCCCACGTGCACACTCACCACCCCTGCCGTCTTGTTGCCGACGCCGGGGAGCGCCGCCAGCTCGGCGCGGCGTTTTGGCACCTCGCCGCCGTATTCGGCCAACAGTGCCGCGGACATGGCCTTCAAGGAGCGCGTCTTGGCGCGAAAGAAGCCGCAGCTGCGCACCAGCGCCTCCACCACCGGGGTGGGGGCGGCCGCCAGGCGACGGGCGTCGGGAAACTTGGCGAAGAGGGCCGGTGTCACCAGGTTGACGCGCTTGTCGGTGCACTGGGCGGCCAGCATGACGGCCACCAGCAGCTCGAAGGGCGTCCGGTAGTCGAGCTCGATGTGGGCCCCGGGCATGGCCGCGTCCAGCGCCTTTAGGACTTGGCGGGCGCGCTCGGAGCGCGCAAGAGGGCTCTCGCGGGGCATGAGGCTGCCGCCTTATAACCCAGCGTCCGCGCCCCCCCATGCCCCCCTCCCCGGCCGACTTTCGCTCCGACACCGTCACCCGTCCCACGCCGGCCATGCGCGCTGCCATGGCGGCGGCGGAGGTGGGCGACGACGTCTATGGAGAGGACCCCACCGTGCGGCGGCTGGAGGAGGCCACCGCCCAGCGCCTGGGACATGAAGCTGGCCTCTTCGTCCCCTCCGGGACGCAAGGAAACCAGATTGCGGTGGGCGTCTTCTGCCGCCCCGGCGACGAGGTGCTGCTCGACGCCAACAGCCACGGTGTGCACTACGAGGGAGGCGCCACCGCCGCGCTGTGGGGAGCCCAAATTTACCCCCTGGCTTCGCCGCGCGGCATTCTCTCGGAGTCCCAGGTGCGTGCCGCGGTGCGCCCGGACGATGACCATGCGCCCCACAGCCGGCTGCTCATTCTGGAAAACACCCACAACCGTGGCGGAGGGGCGGTGTGGCCCCTCGAGGCCTTTCGCAGCGTGGTGGCCGCGGCCCGCGAGCACCGACTGGCCGTCCACCTGGACGGCGCCCGGCTGTGGAATGCTGAGGCCGCCACCGGCTCGCCGGTACGCAGCTGGGCCGAGCTCTCCGACAGCGCCACGGTGGCCTTCAGCAAGGGCTTGGGCGCGCCGCTGGGCTCGGTGCTGGTGGGCAGCCGCGCCTTCATTCATGAGGCACGCCGGCTGCGCAAGCGCCTGGGCGGCGGCATGCGCCAGGCGGGCATTGTCGCCGCTGGCGCGCTCTACGCCCTTGAGCACCATGTGGCGCGCCTGGCCGAGGACCATCGCCACGCGCGCCAGCTCGCCGAGGGGCTGGCGGTGCTTCCCGGCGTGACGGTGGACCTCACCCGAGTGGAAACCAACATGGTGTACGCCGACTTTCCCTGTGCTGCCTCCGAGGCGGTGGCGCGCCTCCGGGCGGCTGGGGTGCTGGGCCACGCCGTCGGCCCACGGACGCTGCGCTTTGTCTGCCACCTCGACGTGGGGGAAGAGGAGGTGCGCCAGGCCCTCGAAGCCGCCCGACGCTTGTCCGAGGACGTCGCGCAAGAGGCCGCGGTGGGCCGGGCACATTAGGCCTTTGAAAGGGGGGCCGGGGTAGGTAGAAGGCGCACGCCTTGCGCCTCCCGGTCGCCACGCTGCTTGCCTTAGGCCTCGCCGGGTGCGCCACCGCGCCGCTTTCACCGTTGCCTCTCACCACCACTCCGGCTGCCCGGCTTGGCGAGGAGACGCCGCCCAGCGAGACACCGCCGCCCCCTCCCCCGGCGGTGGAAGCGCTCGCGCTGGAGCCCCTGCCCGGGGACATTCTCCGGGCGCGGCTGGTGCGTTTCGCCGCGGAGGCCGACGCGGCCCGCGCCGCCGCGCTGCCTGGCGACGCGATGAGCAGCGCGCAACTGGCACGTTGGGAGTGCATGCAGACGGACGTGGAGCGCTTTCTCGCGCGGCCCGCCTCTGCCGATGACCTCTCCGCCGTCCGGGCGCTTCTGCAGGCGGTGCTGGAGTTGGACGGGCGGGCCTACCGGGACGTGCCCGAGGCACTCCTCGAGGGGCTTCAGGCCAGGCTGGCAGTCCTCGAGGCGCGCTTCGCGTTGGCCAGCCCTGGCAGCGTGCGTCCGGGCGGCTACCGGTGGCCGCTCTCCACCGTGCGGGTGACGAGCCGGTTTGGCAAGCGCTTCCACCCCATCCAACGCCGCTGGAAGCTGCACGCCGGCGTGGACTTGGCGGCGGACCCCAACGAGCCGGTGTTGGCCGCGGGGGCAGGGATGGTGGTGCGCGCCGGCTGGACGGCTGGCTATGGGTATGAGGTGGAGATTCAGCACTCCGACGGACGCCTGACGCGTTACAGCCACCTCGCCTCGACGCTGGTGCTGGAGGGGACGCCGGTGCAGGCGGGCGATGCGCTGGGCCTGGCGGGACGCACAGGGACGGCCACCGGAGTACACCTGCACTTCGAATACGTCCGGGGCGGGGTGCCGCGAGACCCGCTGAAGGAGTTTCGAAAGCTGGTGGCGTCTCCCGCGCCCAATGTCGTCATTCTCGCCCCGGCGCTGCACCCCAGAGGGAAGAAGGGACAGGGCGTCTCCGCCGACGAGCCGGGGGCGTAGCGCCCCTCAACGCGGCTACACTCGTCTGTCTTGAGAGTGCGTGCCCGGGGCGTCGCGTGGTTGGGGTGGGGGGCGTTGCTCGGCGCGGGCCTGTTGCTTGCCCAGTCCTGCAGCAGCGCGCGGCTGCATGGCCTTCCGGAGGCGGTGGTACCGCCTTCGGCACCTCCGGCGCTGGAGCTGTGGGTCGACGCGTCCGCGCCCGAGGGGGGAGATGGCAGCATGGGGCGCCCGCTGCGGCGGCTGCAGGGCGCGCTGGCGGTCACCGCGCCCAGCCGGAAGGTGCACCTCGCGCCGGGACTGTACCTGGGCCCCTTCCTCGCCGTGGACGGCACCGAGCTGGTGGGGGGCAGCGCGGCGGTGCTGACCGCGGCCGCCGGCCTCACCGTCCTCGAGGCCAAAGGGACGGTGCGCCTCGAGCGCCTTCTCGTCCAAGGCGGCACGCTGGGGCTCAGAAGCAGCGGAGCCCTCCGGTTGGTGCAGGTGCACTTCAGCGGGCAGCGCGTCGGAGCGCTGCTGCTTGCCGAGGGGGCGACGCTGGCGGCCACCGACAGCCTCTTCGAAGCCAGCGTTAGCGAGGGGGTGGGCCTGGCGCTCGAGCCCGGTGCACGCGCGCAGCTGTCCGGCTGCACCTTCGAGGGCCCCTGGCGCCACGGCGTGGAAGGCCACGCCCCGGCGGCACTGGGGATGGCCAACACGGGCTTTCGCGGCGCGGTCACCGCGCTGCACCTTCGCGGCGGAAGCGCCGAGCTGTCCGACGTCGCCATTTCCGAGGGCCGCGGGCCGGGGCTGTACGTGGCTGGCGGCCGGCTGGCCTTGCACCGGGTGCAGGTGAGTGGCCACGAGTACGCGCTGCTCACCGGCACCGGCGCGGTGGTGGAGGCCGAGGAATTGCGCTCGACCGGCGCCGACCGGGCGGGGGTGGCGGTGGTGCGCGCCCAGGCGCAATTCCGCCGGCTGAGCATTCACTCGGCGGGCACCTTCGGTGGCCTGCAGTGCATCGCCTCCCAGGTGAGAGTGGAGGGACTGGAGGTGGAGGAGGTGGCTGGGGTGGGCGTCTCGCAGCGCGACGGCACGCTCGAGCTGGAAGACGCCCTGGTGACGCGCACGCGGGACCCGGATGGCTCCGGGGGCGAGGGGCTGTCGCTGCGCGGGGGACGGGCCACCCTACACAACCTCACCGTCCGCGAGACGGCGGGAGCGTGCTTGCTGGCGGCGGAAGGGGCCGAGGTGACGGTGTCCATGGGCACGCTCGAGCGCTGTCACAAAGCCGGGCTGGTGGCCGAGACATCGGCCCACCTCACCGCGAGCAACGTCCGGGTGCAGTCCTCGGAGGGGCCAGCGGCGGTGGCCGCCGCCGACGCTTCGCTGGTGCTGAGCACCTTCCAGGCCGCGTCCACCGAGGGCCTCGTGTGGGCGGAGTGCGCGGGCGGCGCGCAGGTGCGGGCCTGGCAGGTGGCTGGCCTTCCGGCGCTGCCGTGCGTGGAGCCCTTGGCGAGGCCGCCCCGGTTGCCGCCCTAGAGGCCGGTGCCGACAAGCGGCTTGGTGAGCAGTCGCCGGGCTGGCTCCTGGAAGCCCGTCTTGAGGTACAGGGCGAGCGCGGGTTTGTTTTCCGGGCGCACCATCAAATGCAGCGCGCGCGTCCCGCGGGCAAACGCGGTGGCCTCCGCAGCGCTGAGCAACGCCCGGCCGAGCCCGCGTCCCCGGGCCTCGGGGACGAGGTAGAGCTCGGTGAGGAAGGCATCGCGACCGTTCCATTCCAAGTCATAGCCAAAGGTGAGGACGAAGTAGCCGCTCGGCACCTCGTCCACTTCGGCCAGCCCGACGAAGCCCAGCTCGGCGTTGCCCAACAGGCTGCGCAGCGCGCCTTCCCCTCGTTCGAACGTCCAGGGGATGGCCTCCAAGCGGTTGAAGTCCACCATCATCGGGAGCAACCGCGGAAGGTCTCTGTCGGTTGCCTGGCGGACGAGCAGCGTCATGAAAGGGCCCGGCCTGGGGCCTAGCCCACTCAGGCCCCACCGGCCAGCCCGTGGCCCCGCCAAGCGTTCTGCCTGGCGCTTTAAAGGGGGGTGGCCCGTTCCGCCACCCAGGCCACCAGGCGCGGGTACACCTCGCTTGGCGCCCCTTGGCCGAAGAGCAAGTCTCCATGCCCGTAGTCCAGGGCGTCGCCATTCTCGCGGCCAAACAGCATCACCGTCTTGTCCGCCGAGCCCAACAGGGCGGCCTGGGCGGAGATGGCCGTCGGCGGCGCGAGGCCGTCGCGCGTGCCCCCCACCACCAGCACCGGCCGGCGGACGTCGGCCAGCCGAGCGCGGTAGTCGGTGGTCCCGTCGCGGCTGCAGAAGCGGTCGTGCCGCGTCCAGTCGTCCAGTTGGCGCAACAGGCGGTAGCCCATCGAGTCGATGAGGTTGGCGTGAATGCGGCGCAGCACCCAAGGGGAGACGGCCTGGGGGTTGAGGAGCACGTCGGAGAGCGGCAGCGTCAGCCGTCCCATGAAGGGCGCGCAGGCCTGGCTGAGCAGCCGCTGGCGGAAGGCCACTGGCCAGCCGAGCCAGGTGCAGGCGCGCAGCGTCCGGGCCAGCCAACGCGGGTAGTGGAAGTACACCGGGGCCCCGAGGGCGCACAGCCCTCGGATGCGCGCGCCCTGGACGCCCCCCAAAACGGCGTACCCGACGAGTCCGCCCAGCGAGTGTCCCACCCAGAAGAGTTCCTCGGCGCCGCACTCCCGGAGGAGCAAGTCCATCACCGCCGGCGCGTCGTTGTAGATGAGGTCGTCCGCGTCGAAGTTGAAGCGTCCGCGCCCGCGTGGGGGGCGCGAGTCCCCGGCGCCGCGCCAGTCCACGCTGTAGACGCAAAAGCCGGCGTCGGCGAAGGCACGGGCCAAAGAGTAGGGCGGCTCGAAGTCCACGTTGAGGTGGTTGGTCGCAAGCCCGTGGCACAACAGCACCGGCTCCCGGAAACGCCGGACCGCCGGGGCCCGCTCGAAAACGGCAATCTCCCAGCCGTCGGGCGTCTTGGCCCAGCGTCGCCGTGGAGGCTCGCCCTGCAGCCGGTAGGCGTAGCGGACGGCGCGCAGGTACAGCGCCAGGGCCAGCCCCAATGCGAGGAAAACCGCCCCAGCGACGGGAAGGCTCATCGGCTATAGTGCCCCGCCGTCTCCCGCCGCGGCACAACGCCCTCCACCGTCTTGGCCGGAAGCTCGATGAAGCTCCACAAGCTCAAGTTCGTCCTGCCCAACCTCTTCACCGTCACCTCCATCTTTTGCGGGTTCTACGCCCTCACCTTGTGCTCGGGGGACCCGTCGCCGGCGCAGCTTTACCAGGCCGCGCTGGCCATTTTCTTCGCCATGTTCTTCGACGGCTTTGACGGCCGTGTGGCGCGCCTCACGCGGACGCAGAGCCAGTTTGGCGTGGAGCTGGACAGCTTGGCAGACGTCATCTCCTTTGGCGTGGCGCCGGCCATGCTGGTCTACAAGTGGGCGCTTGCCCCGTTGGGCTTCATCGGCCTCTTCGTCGCCTTCCTCTTTGCGGCCTGCGGCGCGCTGCGCCTGGCTCGTTTCAACGTCATGTCCCGTCGGGCGGTGGGGTCACGCTTCTTCGTCGGCCTCCCCATTCCGCTGGCCGCCGGCGTCATCGTCAGCGTCGTCATTGCCCATCACCTCACCCGGGGACGGGAGCTGGGCACCTCGGCCCGGGTGCCCTACCTGGTGGTGGTCACCGTCTTGTCCCTGCTGATGGTGTCCACCCTTCGCTACCGCACCTTCAAGGACTTGCGCCTCAACGCCGCCTCGCTGTCCATTTTTGGCGCGGTCTGCATCGCCGGCGTGCTTATCGCCACCCGGCTGCACCCGGCCTACGTCCTGGTGACGTACTTCTGCGCCTACCTGGCGCTCGGCTTCGTCGAATCCGGGCTGTGGCTCGGCCGGCACCTGCACGCGCGCCGCGTCCAGCCGGCGGCGGGCGTCCTCGAGGAAGAGGACGAGGACGAGGAAGACGACGAAGAGCAGGATTTCCTCTAGCGGCTTCTCTGCCTGCATCGCCCCCCGGAAGCCATGCGCGTCGAAGTCCTCTGCACCGGCGACGAGCTCCTGACCGGGCTCACCGCAGACACCAACAGCCCCTATTTCATGGAGCGGCTTTTGCGCTGTGGCGAGCAGGTGTCGCGGGCCACCATTGTGGGAGACGTCCGGGAAGAAATTCTCGAGGCGCTGCGCAGCGTGGGCGCGCGGGCGGACGTGGTACTCGTCTCCGGAGGCCTGGGGCCCACCGCCGATGACCTCACCGCCGAGTGCGCAGCCCTGGCCGCCGGCGTCCCCTTGGTGGAGAGCCCTGAGGCGCTGGCGGCGCTCGAGGCGCGCTTTGCCCGGCGGGGCATCGTGGTGACGCCCAACAACCGCCGGCAGGCGCTGGTCCCCCGCGGGGCCGAGGTGGTGCTCAACCCCCACGGAAGCGCGCCGATGTTCATCCTCCAGCTGGGGCGCGCCACGGCCTTCTTCGTCCCCGGCGTCCCGCGCGAGTACCGCGCCCTGGTGGATGGGGAGGTGCTTCCTCGCCTCCGGAGGCTCCGCGGAGAACGCCCCGACGCGGGCTTTTTGGCCTTCCGGCTGTTGCGCACGGTGGGCTTACCGGAGTCCCACCTGGACGCCCGGGTGGCACCGGTGGCGCGCGCCCACCCGGACGTCACCTTCGGCTTCCGCACCCATGCGCCTGAAAACCACCTGAAGTTGATGGCACGCGGACGCACCCAGGCCGAAGCGGACGCGGCGCTGGCCGCTGCCGAGCTGGCCAGCCGTGCCGTCCTCGGGCAGCACGTCTTCGGCCAGGACGAGGAGCGGTACGCGGCCGTCCTCGGCGCGCTGCTGTTGTCGCAGAAGCAGACGGTGGCCCTGGCGGAGAGCTGCACCGGGGGGCGCATCGCGGACCTGCTCACCTCCGTGCCCGGGGCAAGCGCCTGGTTTCCGGGCGGCGCGGTGGTGTACGCCAATGCCATGAAAGAGGCCTGGGTGGGGGTGCGCGCCGAAACCCTCGCCGCCCACGGGGCCGTCTCCGAGCCGGTGGCCAGGGAAATGGCGGAGGGCGTCCGGAGGGCCACCGGCGCCAGCTGGGGGCTGTCGGTGACGGGCATTGCCGGGCCCAGTGGGGGAAGCGAGGAGAAGCCGGTGGGGACTGTCTTCACCGCGCTGGCCGGCCCGCGCGGGACGACGGCGCAGAAACACCGCTTTGCCGGAGACCGCGAACAGGTGCGTACTTTCTCCGCCGCCGCGGCGCTGGAAAGCCTCCGGCGCGCATTGTTGGAGACGCCCTCGTGACGCAACCAGCGGCCGAGCCCACCAACCACGCCCTCGGCGCGGTGGCGGCGGTGCGGGTGATGTTGGGCGCCTACCGCACCGAGCTCACCCTCTTCGTGGGCTGCTTCGTGGTGCTGGCCTGCTTCAGCGGCCCGCGCTTTTTGCGCCAGAGCGCCGCGCCACACTTCGTCTACGCCAGCAAAGCGTGGCTCGACGGGCGACTCGACGTCGACCCGGCGGACTTGCCCAACCTCGAGGATTGGGCCTGCGTGCGCGAGATGGCCGGGCAGAAGGTGCGCTGCGAGGGCGCCCCACGCCCGACCGACCGCTGGTACGTCAGTTTCCCGTCCTTTCCCTCGCTGCTGTTGTTGCCCTTCGTCGCGCTCCACGGCTGGCAATTCAACGACACCAGCTTCGGCGTCCTGTTGGGCGCCGCCGCCATTGCCCTCTTCCACGCGCTGTGCCGCCGGCTGAGTGCGCTGGGGGATTCGGTCCGAAACGCCAGTGACGACGTGGTCCTGGCCCTGACGCTGGGCTTCGGCACCCTCTTCTTCAGCTGTGCCATCCGCGGGGAGGTGTGGTTTCTGGCGGAGGTGCTGGGCGTGCTGTTGACGGTGCTTTACCTCCAGGCAGCGCTGCACGCCCGACACCCGGTGCGCGCCGGTGTGCTGTGGTCGATGGCCACGCTCACCCGGACGCCGCTGCTCTTCACGGCCGTCTTCTTCGTCCTGGAAGTGGCGTGCCCTGGCCCGCACCGCCGTGCGCAGCTGCGCGAGGCAGTGCGCGCCCCAGGCCCCGCCCTGCGGCGCTTGGGCGCCTTCGCCGCGGGGGCCGCACCGTTGGGGCTTCTGGCGGCTTGGTACAACTGGGTGCGCTTCGGCTCGCCGGCGGACTTCGGGCACCGCTTCCTCTACAACAACCGCGTCAACGCGGACATCGACACCCACGGCCTCTTCAGCCTGGCGTACCTACCGAGAAACCTGGAGGCCGCTTTCCTCAAGCTTCCCTTGGTGCAACTGCACCCATTTCGCCTCTCCTACGACGCGCATGGCCTCTCGCTGTTTCTCACCATGCCCTTCTTGGTGCTGCTGCTCGTCCCCAAGGCGCGTCCCCGCTTGCATTGGCCCTTGTGGCTGACGGTGGCCGCCACCGCCCTCCCCGGGTTTCTCTACCAAAACACCGGGTACATGCAGTTTGGCTTCCGCTTCAGCCTAGACTGGACGCCCTACCTGGTGCTGCTGCTGGCCGTGGGCGGCTGGTCCTTTCGTGCCTTCGGCGTGCAGCTGCTGTTGGGGCTGGGCTTCCTGGTCAACTTCTGGGGGGCGCTCGCCTTCCGCGGCTACACCGAGCTCGTCCGGCGCATGGGGGGGCCGTAACCGCCGGCCATGGTGGAGGCGGCCCCGCCACGCTGGCACACCCGCGAGGACAGCGGCCTCGTCTTGGACCGCGAGCTCCGCTGGTTCCACGACGGGCAGCCCGTCGTCCACCCGAGAATTGTCGAGCTCTTCAACGAGAGCCTCGTGCCCACCGAGGACGGGCGCTTTTTGCTGCGCATTGGCTCGGACTGGGCCTACGTCACGGTGGAGGACGCTGCCTACCGGGTGACGGGCCTGGACGCCACCGAGACGCAGGTGTTTCTCCGGCTCAGCGACCGGACGGGCGAGGCGCTGGACCCCACCACGCTGGCGCTCGAGCCGGACGGCGTCCTCAGCGCCCGCGTCAAGAGCGGCCGTGCCAAGGCGCGCTTCTCGCGGCAGGCCCAGGTGGCGCTCGGCGCCCTCTTGGAGGAGTCGGCGGAGGGCTTGGCCCTGGGACTTCCAGGTGGCCCTTTGCCCGTGCCGCTGCCCCTGGCGGTGCTGCGCGAGCCTCGGCGCGACTGAGTCCCAGCGGAGTGTCTCCTGTTGGCCTCGGCCCCCTGAGGGAGGCGCCCAGTGCGAGAACGCCGCGGGCACGGTAAGTGTTGTTTCCTCTTTATGCGCTTTCTCGGCCTGTCCGCGCTGCTGTTCGCCACCGCTCTGTGGGGTGCGCCGGCGGCCTCCCGTCCGGCTGAGGTTTCGAGCGCGGCCGGCGCCTTCCAGGACGGCGTCCCGAGGCTGGAGGCGAGCCTCCTCTCGGAGCTGCAGCAACTGGCCCCGGGCGACAGCTTCCGGGTGGGGGTGCGTCTGCAAATGGCGCCCGGCTGGCATGTCTACTGGCGCAACCCCGGAGAGGCTGGGCTGGCCAGCGAGGTGACGCTGGCGGGCCCCGGCTTGGCGGTGGGCCCGCTGCAGTGGCCCACGCCCTCGGTGCTGCGCAGCCCGGATGGCTTCATCACCACCTACGGGTACGCCGAGGACGTCGTCCTCTTCGCCCTCGCCCGGGCGCCGTCGCTGCCCGGCCCGGGGCTGCAGCTGCAGGCGCTGGTGGACGTGCTGGTGTGCGCGGTGGAATGTATTCCGGCGACGCTGTCGCTGCAGCGCTGGTTGCCACTCGGGGCGGCGCCCCTCAGCGACGGGCCCCAAAAGGCCCTCCTCGACGCGGCGGCCAGCCGCGTCCCCCTTCCGGAAAGCCAGGCCGGGCTTCGGCTGAGGGTGGTACAGCCGGCCGTCCTGCGCGCCGGTGCGCCCTTCTCCGCCGAGTTGTCGGCCGCCTTGGCGGATGGACGCCCCGCGCCGCTGCCTCCCCAGGACGCCTTCATCCCGGAGAGAGTGTCCGGCATTCCTGCCTTCTCGCTCGAGCCGCTTGCGGGACAGCCCGGCCGCCTCTGGCTTCAGGGGCACCTGGTGCCGGAGGCGGCGCTGGGCCCCCTCGTCTTACGGGGCGTCCTGCGCCTGGCGGAGACGCCCGAGCGCTCGGTGGAGGTGAGCCTCCCCTTGGGCACCGTGTTGCCGAAGGCCGCGCCGGCCGAGGCCCCAAGCGGGCTCTCCTTAGGCCTGGTGCTGCTGTTGGCCTTTTTGGGCGGGGTGCTGCTCAACCTCATGCCGTGCGTCTTCCCGGTGCTGGCCCTCAAGGCGTACGGCTTTCTGCGCACAGCCCAGGCCACCGGAAGCCGGGCCGCCGGCCACGCGCTGGCCTACACCTTGGGCATTCTCGCCAGCCTCGAGTTGCTTGGGGCGCTGGTGCTTGGCCTGCGCGCCGCCGGCCACGTCGTGGGCTGGGGTTTCCAGTTTCAACAGCCCCTCTTTGTCGCCGCGCTCGCCGCCCTGGTGTTGGCCTTTGCCCTCAACCTGTTTGGCCTCTACCAAGTGGGGGTGGGCCCCCATGGCCTGGTGCAGGCAGTGGACGCAACCCACGGCGCCTGGCGCAGTGCCGCCGAGGGCGTCCTTGCCGTGGTGCTGGCCACTCCCTGCACCGCCCCGCTGCTGGGCACCGCCCTCGGCTTTGCCTTCGCCGCGCCGGCGTTGGTGGTGCTGTCTGTCTTCGCGCTGGTGGGGCTGGGGCTGGCGCTGCCTTTTGCGGTGCTGGTGTTGGTGCCCCGCTTGGGGGCCCGGCTGCCGCGCCCGGGCGCGTGGATGGAGCGCGTTCGTCCGTTGCTGGGCTTCGCGCTCCTCGGCACCGCGCTGTGGCTTGTCTCCGTGCTGGGGGGCCTGGCCGGGGTGGACGGCGTGGTACGCCTGTTGGCCTTTCTCCTGGCGGTGGCCGCTGCCTTGTGGACGGTGGGCAACTGGCAGGGGGGCCGCCGTGCCGGCCTCGCCTTGGGCGCCGCCGCCGCCCTGGTAGTAGGCGCGGGCTTCGCCACACTCCGCTTCGGCGCGGAGACTGCCCGTGCCCAAGGCGACGCCTGGACGCCCGAGGGCGTGGCCGTCGCGCTGCGCGCCGGGCGGCCGGTGCTGGTGGACTTCACCGCGGACTGGTGCCTGACGTGCAAATTCAACGAGCGCACCGTCCTCTCGCGCCCGGCGGTGCACGAGGCGCTGGCCAGCACCGGCACCAGCCTGCTGGTGGCGGACTGGACGCGGCCGGACGCCCGCATTGCGGCCGAGCTGGCGGCCCGCAAGCGGGCCGGCGTCCCCATGTACCTCCTCTTTAGCCCCTACCGTCCCGAGCAGCCGGAGGTGCTTCCGGAGTTGCTCAGCGTTAGCCAGGTGGTGGACGCGGTGCACCGCGCGGCATCCCCGCTGTCGGCGGAGGTGTCGCCCGCGCCCTTGTCCAGAGCGAGGCCCTTGCCATGAAGCGTCGTCTTCTTGCCCTCACCGCCCTCGCCTTCGCGACGCTTCCAGCTGCGGCGGCCGAAGTGGGCCAAAGCGCCCCGGACTTCACCCTCAAGGACGAGACGGGCGCCCAGCACTCCCTCTCGCAATACCGCGGCCAGGTGGTGGTGTTGGAGTGGACCAACCCCGAGTGCCCCTTTGTCCAGCGGCACTATGAGGACAAAACCATGCAGAAGACGCTGGCTGCCTTCCACGGCAAGCCGGTGGTGTGGCTCGTCATCGACTCGAGCAACTTCAATACGCCCGAGAAGTCCGCCGCCTGGAAGAAGCAACAGGGCTTTTCGCCCCCGGTGCTGCAGGACCCGAGCGGCACGGTGGGCCATGCCTACGCGGCCAAGACGACGCCGCACATGTTTGTGGTGGATGCCCAAGGCATGCTGCGCTACGCGGGCGCGATTGATGATGACCCGCATGGGCGTAACCCTTCTGCCGTCAACTACGTGCGCCAGGCGGTGGAGGCGGTGCTTGCCGGAAAGCCGGTGAGTGTCACCACCTCGCCCCCCTACGGCTGCTCGGTGAAATACAAGGCCAACAGCTGAAGTCCACGCCATGGCGAAATGGGGGGGACCGCGCCTGAGCCCGGCATTGCTCCTGGCGGCCGTCCTGTTGGGGGCGGGCCTCGCCCTGCAAGTGGCGATGAATACCCGGCTGCGCGGCTTCGCCGCTGGCCCGGTGGGGGCCTCCCTCGTGTCCTTCGCCGTCGGCACCCTGGCCCTGGCCGTCGTCCTGCTCGCCCTGCGCGGGCCTTGGCCCGGGCAGGCCTTGGGCCAGGCGCCCTATTGGGCCTGGGCCGGAGGTTTGTTGGGCGCCCTGTACGTGCTGGGCACCGTCGTCATTGCCCCTCGGGTGGGGCCAGGCCCGCTGTTGGCGGCGGTGGTGATGGGGCAGATGTCCTGCGCCCTTCTGCTTGAGCACTTTGGCGCCCTCGGTACGGTGCACCACCCCGTCAACGCGGTGCGCATTCTGGGCGTACTACTCATTGTCGTCGGGGCGGCCCTGGTGCGCCTCTTCTAGAGAGCGCCGACACGGGCCTCTACGCTATAGGCCCCTGGTGGTCCGCCCTTGGCGCTCGCCCGGGGTGGGACACGTCCTGCTGCTTCCTCGAAGGGAAAGCGATGCTTGGCAAGCGCCTCGTCCTCAGCGGTGGTGCCCAATTCGCCGCTGTGCTGTTCGCACTGGCGTCTTGGGCGGGCGAGTCCAAAACCGGCTGGACGGAAGTCAAGACGGAGCACGTCACGCTGCGGACGGACCTCTCGGCCGAGGACGGCGTCCGGGCGGCAATTCTTGCGGAACGCACGCGCGCGGAACTCATTGCCGGGGCCTGGCCGGGGACGCGGTTGCAGCTGGACAGCATCGAGCTGGTGGTGCTCTCGAGCCACCAGGACTTTCAGCGCTACTTCGGTGACTTCCTCCAGTACAAGCTGGTGCGCTCGGGCTACCCTCCAACCCTCTTCCTCTATGGGCCGCCCGACCGCTGGGAAAAACGCTCGGCGATGGAGCGCGAGGAGACGACCTCGGTCCTGAAAGAGGGGCTGGCGCAGCACCTGTCGTCCTACGTCTACCGGCGCCAGCCGCAGTGGTTCACCATGGGGCTGGCCGAGTACCTCGAGACGATGCACGTCTCCGACGACGGGAGGACGGGAACCATGGGCCAGCCCAACCTGCTGGCGATGAGTGACTACGTGGGCCACCGCACGCTCGGCGTGGCCGACGCCCTGGCCTGGGGACGCGCCTTCAACCCGACCGACGAGGGCACGTTGTTGGGCCTCTACGGCCTGAGCTGGCTCATGGTGCAGTGGATGGTCAACACCCACCTGCCGGAATGGGTGCGTTTCCAGAAGCTCCTCGCCACGGGCATCGACCCGGACCAAGCCTGGAAGGTGGTGCTCCCAGCGGCCACCGCCGCGCTGGACCAGGAGCTCAATCATTTTGCCCAGTACGGCAGCTTCGGCCTGGCCAGCTTCTCCGTCCCCGAGTTTGAGCCGGTGCTGCAGCCCGAGAGGCCGATGAGCGCCGCCGACGTGCACGAGACGCGCGCCGAAGCGGCGCTGGCCGCTGGGCACGACAAGGAGGCGTTGGAGGAGCTCTCGGCGGCGCTGGCGGAGGACCCGGGCAACGTCCGGGCCTTACGCCTGCAGCTGCCGCGGCTCAAGCCCGCTGAAAGACTCCCGCTCGCGCGACGAGCGACGGCGACACATCCCGAGGACGGCCAAGCGTGGTGCCTGTTGGGCGATGCGCTGAAGGAGACCGGCGGCCCTCTCGAGGAGTGCAAGCAAGCCTACCGGAAGGCCACCCAGCTCGCCCCCAACCGTCCCGAGGCGTTTTGGGCACTGGCCTCCATCGAGCTTCAAGAGGGGCGGCCGCAGGATGCGTTGCCGCTGGCCCAAACCGCCGTGCGCATGGCCCCGTGGGACGCCACCTTCCTAGACACGCTGGCGGCGGCATTCGCCGGCGCCGGGCATTGCGGGGAGGCCGTCTCCAGCGAGGCGCGCGCGATGGCCCTCGTCCCTGAGAAGAGCCCGCAGCGGGCCGAGTATGCCGAGCGTCTCGCGACGCTTCCCAAGCGCTGCACCGAAGCCTCGCCGCCCCCGGCATCCCCCCCGGCCGGGCCACAGCGGTAACTCGCGCTCCTTTCGGTTGCAGGCGACTGAAGTAGGCTGGCGCCCCTTGGCGACAACCAGCCAGTGGTGGCGCAGCCGGCGCAGGGACAGAGCGGTGCGGTGGCGCAGTGCCGTTTTTCTTCCCCTCGCCGCTGGCTGCCTTCTTCTTTCGGGCCTGGCCGCTCGTGCAGCGGAGCCGCAGACGGGCTGGACCGAAGTCAAAACGCCCCACGTCACGCTCAAGACCGACCTGGCGCCGGACGAGGCGCGGAAGGCTGCCCTCCTGGTGGAGCGCACGCGCTTGGCGCTTCTCGCCGCCGCCTGGCCCGGCATGAAGCTGCTTCAACCCGAGCACATTGAGGTGGTGGTGTTCAGGGACCACCGGGAATTTCAGCGCTATTTCGGGGACCGGCTCGCCGGTCTCTTTGTCCACGGGGCATACCCGCCGCTTGCATTCCTCTACGGCACCGCCGACAGCTGGGAGCACCGCGAGACCCTGGCTCTCCCGGAGACCACTTCCATCTTGAAGCACGAGCTCACCCACCACCTGGCCGCCTACATTTACCGGCGACAGCCCCGGTGGTTCTCCGAAGGAATGGCCGAGTTTTTCGAGACGATGCGGCTCTCCGAGGATGGCAAGACCGCCACCATCGGCGACGCCAACCTCCAGGCCTGGCAGTTCTACAACCGTGCGCGCAGCGTCAGCGTGGCCGACGCCATGGCCTGGAGTGGGAAGCTCGACGAACAAGACCAGGCCACCACCTGGGGCCTCTATGGGGTGAGCTGGCTCCTGGTCGACTGGCTGTACAACACGCGCCCGCAGGACTTCGACAAATACCAAACGCTGCTGGTGAAGGGCATTGACCCAGACAAGGCCTGGAAGGCTGTCTTCCCGGACCTCAAGCCAGCCGACCTCGACACCCAGCTCCAGCAGTACATCCAGGTGGGCTCATTTCGAAACTTCAACGTTCCCATCCCAGCGTTCGACGCAACCGCGCGCGAGCAACCGATGACCTCCGCCGACGTGCATGCCACGCGCGCCACCGCCCTCGCCAGGGGCGCGATGAATGGCGAGGGCCGGCTGGCAGAAGCCCAGGCGGAAATTGACGCCGCCTTGGCGGAGGACCCGGCCAACGTGCGCGCTCTTCAATTGAAGCTGGCCACCGTCTCCGCTGCCGAACGCCCGGCGTTGGGACGTCGCGCGACCGCGGCGCACCCCGAGGACGGCGTGGCGTGGCTCCTCCTGGCGGCGTCCCTGCCGGCCACCCCGGAGACGTTTGACGAGCGTGCCCAGGCTTACCGGAAGGCCACCGAGCTCTTGCCGGACAACCCGACGGCGTTCAACAACCTGGCCTGGATGCAGCTGGAAAAGGGACGCACCGCGGACGCGTTGCCCTTAGCCCTCGCCGCCGTGCGGCTGGCCCCATGGGAGTCTGCCTTCCTCGACACACTGGCCGAAGCACTGGTTGCTTCTGGGCGATGCGGCGAAGCCATGGGGATTCAGAGCCGTGCCGTGGAGATGCTCCCCGAGGGCTCCACCGCTGCCGTGCGAGCCCTGTATGCCGGGCGTCTGGCCAGCTTCCAGAAGAAATGCTCGGAGGCCAGCGGCGCGACTCCAACGCCCGCCGCCGGGGCACCCCCGAGCAGACCCTAAGTAGCTACTTCGCCGGCTCGGCGGCCGGCGCGGCTGGCGCCGGCGGAGCGCCCGGCGGCGCACCGGGAGCCGGAGCTGCCGGCACCGCCTCCCCGGGGGTGACGATGCCCACCACCGGCTCGGTGATGACGCCCAGAATTTTGGCGCCCGCGCTGCGGGCCCCGTCCAGGGCGAATACCACCCGGGCGTAGTTGGCCTTCTCCTCGGGGATGAAGAAAACGAGTCGTTCCTCGGGCGCCTTGGCAGCAAGCACGCGCTTCATCCGCTCGACGTAGGCGGCGTCTTCCACGGCCTCCGAGTTGAGCTTGATGATGCCCGACTCCTCGATGCTGACCACAATCTGGTTGGGGTCCGGCTCCTGCACTTCCTGCGTGTCCTCGTCCGGGACGCGGACCTGGATGTCCTTCTCCAGCAGTGGCGTCACCACCATGAAGATGATGAGCAGCACCAGCACCACGTCGACCAACGGTGTGACGTTGATGTCGGAGTTGGGCCGCCCCTCGCTGATGGCGAACTTTCTCTTCTTGGCGAGGTGTTTTCCGAGTCCGAGGCTCACTTTTGCTGCTCCTGGACGCCGAGCTTCACCGTCTTCGCGCCGGACTTCTGCATCACGCTCAACACCTTGCGGACGTCCTCGAAGGTGAGGCTCGCGTCGCCCTTGAGCAGGATGGGCTTGAACGGCTCATTGGAAAGCTTGGCCGTCATTGCCAGCTTGAGCCCGTTTTCGTCGAAGGGGTCCTTCTCCAGGAAAATCTTCTTGTCCGCGGTGACCGAGACAATCATCGGGTCGCTCTTGGCTTCTTCTTCCTTTTGCTTCTGCGCAGTGGGCAGCTTGACGTCCTTGCCCCGCTGAAGCATCGGCGTCACCACCATGAAGATGATGAGCAGCACCAGCACCACGTCCACCAGGGGCGTGACGTTAATTTCCGACTTGACCTTGCCTCGCCCACCGCCTGCTGCCATCGCCATGGCGTGTCACCTCACTCTGCCCAAGCGGCCGGGGCGCCAGGCGCCAGGCCCCCTGGGACGTCAGGGATGGAACCGCTACTGAGGACTGCCGGGCACGTAGGCATGGCCTCCCAGTTGCTTGGCCACCACGTCGAGAAACTCATTGGAGGACTCGCTGATGTCCACCGCGCGCGCATCCACCCAGCCCTGCAGGTAGTTGTAGGCCATCACCGCGGGAATGGCGACCAGGAGGCCGAAGGCGGTGGTGATGAGCGCCTCGGCGATGCCGGCCGACACCGTGCCCAGACCGCCCGAGCCGGTGATGGCCATCGACTGAAAGGCAGACACAATTCCCATCACCGTTCCCAGGAGGCCGACGAAGGGGGCGGTCGAGCCGACGGTGGCCAAAAGCCCAAGCCCGCGCTTCAGGCTTTGCACCTCGCGCTGCGCCTGGCGCTCGAGGGCCCGAGCGACGGATTCCACGAGCAAGTCCTTGTCCTGGCCCGGGGCAAACTTCAGCGCATTCAAGCCGGCGCCGATGACACGGCCGAGATGGCCGACCTTGTCGCCCATTTTGGCATTGGCCGCGGCCATCAGGTCGCCCTTGGACAACACGGCGGCCATCCGCTCGGCGAAGTTGCGCGATTCGCTGCGCGAGCGATTGAAGACCACCAGGCGCTCGGCCATCACCACCAGCGAGAGCACGGACATAATCCCCAAGACGAAGACAATGAGCCTCGCGAAGAGGCCCATGTGGGCATAGAGGTCGGTGATTGTGAATTGCATGGGTTGGGAACGCGCCTCCGTCTGCGCTGGAATGAGGGCTGTGCTTCTGTCGGTCGTGGAGCAACCGCGAAGTGCGGTGGCCTTGGTTATTGTTGGTCGAGCTTAAACCTATAATTAAAAACGTAACTCACTTGCTGCGGGCGACCCTGGAAGGTCACCGGGTGGTAGCGGGCCCCAGCCAGCCAACTCAAGACAGCGGCCTCCATCAGCGGGACTGGCTTAATAATTTGGCAGCCGGTGACCGAGCCCTCGATGGTGATGGTGCACTTCACAATCATCAGCCCTTCGCTGCCGGCCTCTCGCGCCTCGCGGGTGTACTGAGGAGCGTTCGTCCCGCCCGGGCCGGAGATGAGGACCGGACGAGTCATTCCCTCACCAAAAGCCACCGTTCCGGTCCCGGTCCCACCCACCACGCCGCCCACCACGCCACCCACCACCCCGCCGACCACGCCCCCCTCGACGCCGCCCTCGACACCCGAGTCCTCGTTCTTGTCCGGCTCGGCCTCGGGGGGCTTCTCCTTGGGAATCTCTTTGGGCTGGACCAGTTGGTTCTTCTTGGGCGTCTTGTGCTCTTAGTGCGTACTGGAGGCCGGGGGTGGAGGCGGGGGCGGGGGCGGGGGGGCGACCTTCAACACCACCGCAATCTCCTTCTCCTGGCTTCGGGCGGGGCGGGTGCTGAGGTAGATGGCCATCCCGAGAACGGCGACGTGCAGCAGGACCGAAACAACCGCACCG
>JBKQJL010000135.1:0-29698 GCA_052147975.1 Myxococcaceae bacterium | reverse complement strand
GCCCAGCGCCCGCACCTTGCCGCGCCTCACCAGCTCCGCCATGGCTCCGACGGTTTCCTCGATGGGCACCGCCGGGTCCACCCGGTGCTGGTAGTAGAGGTCGATGACTTCCACGCCGAGTCGCTTCAGACTGGCATCGCAGGCGGCAGAAACGTACTCGGGCCGGCCGTTGATGGCGCGCTTGGCAGGGTCAGTCGGGCCGCGGACAATGCCGAACTTGGTGGCCAGCACCACTTCGCCTCGGCGCGCGCGAACCACCTGCCCCACCAACGCTTCATTCTTGCCGAAGCCATACATGTCCGCCGTGTCGAGGAGGTTGACGCCTCGGTCGAGCGCCAGGTGCAGTGTGGCCAGTGACTCGATGTCGTCCGTTGGCCCGTAGAAGTCCGACATGCCCATGCAACCGAGGCCCATCGCCCCCACGCGGATGCCACTGGTGCCCAGAGTGCGCTGCTTCACGGCGAACACCTCACGGTTGCGAACGGCCGTTTTGAAGGGGCTGGATGTCAACGGGCTGGCGCAGATGCAAGGCCGCGTTGGCGGCGCGTCGAGTCGAATGCTTTACAGGTCGGGGCCCCCCGGTAGGATGGTCCTGCTTCAGGGTGCTACAGGGCACTCAAGTTATTGACTTTTTTGAGGAAAATTTGGACGCGCCGGGCCCAAACCGGGCGCACACGGCACCACTTGCTGCTTTGACGAGCCCATGGCGAGACAGCTGAAAATGGCGTTGGCCAAGCCGGCGGCACGGGGCGGCAGCCGTGGAGGACGGGGCACCGCCCCCGGCGGGGGTGGGGGAGCCGAGGAGCCCACCGCGGCGCTCCACGAAGAGGCGCGCACGCGCTACCTCAACTATGCGCTTTCGGTCATCACCGCGCGCGCACTGCCCGATGTGCGCGACGGCTTGAAGCCCGTGCAGCGACGGATTCTGTACGGCATGTGGCACGACCACAGGCTCACCTCGGATGCCAAGTTCATGAAGTGCGCCAAGGTGGTGGGCACCATCCTCGGCTCGTACCACCCGCATGGTGACACGGCGGTGTACGACGCCCTGGTCCGCCTCGCGCAGGACTTCTCGCTCCGCTATCCGCTGGTGGACGGGCATGGAAACTTCGGCTCGCTCGACGGCGATACGGCCGCAGCGATGCGCTACACCGAGTGCCGGCTGCAGCCGCTGGCCAGCGAAGTGCTCGCCGAGCTCAGCAAAAACGTGGTGCCCTTCCGGCCCACCTACGACGCCAGTACCACCGAGCCGGTGGTGCTTCCGGCCAAGGTGCCGCAGCTGCTCATGAATGGCAGCACCGGAATTGCTGTGGGCATGGCCACCAACGTGCCGCCCCACAACCTGGGCGAGCTGTGCGACGCGCTCCGCGAACTGGTGAAGAAGCCCGAGACTCCACTGCGTGAGCTGCTCAAGCACATCAAAGGCCCGGACTTTCCGACCGGCGGCCAGGTGCTGAACAGCAAAGCCGAGCTCCGGGAGATATACGAAACCGGCCAGGGCTCAATGCGGGTGCGTGGGGAGTGGACGGTGGAGGCGCTGCCGCGCGGCGGGCAGCAAGTCGTCATCACCTCCATCCCCTACGCGGTGAATAAGTCGACGCTCACCGCTAAAATCGGCGAGTTGGTCCGCGAGCGGAAACTCGCCCCGCTCACCGACGTGCGCGACGAGAGCACTCGGGATGTCCGAATTGTGCTGGAGCTGAAGCGCGACGCCGGAGCGGAGATGGTGATGGCGTACCTCTTTAAGCACACGCCGCTTCAGACCAATTTCAACGTCAACCTGACGGCGCTGGTTCCGAGCAAGCAAACCGACGTCGGCACGCCGCAGCGCCTCGACCTGAAGGCGATGTTGCAGCACTTCCTCGCCTTTCGTTTCGAGGTCGTGACGCTTCGCCACCAGCACGAGCTCGGCGAGGTCAAGAAGCGGCTACACATTCTCGAAGGCTTCGAGATTGTCTACGACGCGCTGGACGAGATGATTCGCATCATCCGCAAGTCGGACGGCAAGCAGGACGCTGCAGCGAAGCTCGTCCGGCGCTTCTCTCTGGACGCCGAGCAGGTGGATGCCATCCTCGAGATGAAGCTCTACAAGCTGGCCCGCCTCGAGATTCTGGTCATCCAGAAGGAGCTCCGCGAGAAGCGCGCCGAAGCAGCGCGCTTGGCGGCGGTCCTCAAAGACACCAAGAAACGCTGGGCCGTGGTCCAAGACGAGCTGGATGAGGTGCAACAGGCCTACGCCGACAAACGACGTACCCGTATCGGCGGAGGCGGCGAAGAGGTCGAATACACCGAAGAGGCCTTCATCGCCGATGAGGACAGCCACGTTGTCCTCTCGCGAGACGGATGGATTAAGCGCGTGCGCGAGGTGAAGGACCCAACCTCCACCCGCCTCCGCGAGGGCGACGAGGTGATGGCTGTCCTCGCGGGCTCGCTCAAAGCCAACGTCGTCTTCTTCTCGAACTTTGGCACGGCCTACGTGACGCGCTTCAACGACGTCCCGGCGTCCACCGGGTACGGCGACCCGGTGCAGAAGCTCTTCAAGTTTGACGACGGGGAGCGGGTGGTGGGCGCCCTGTCCCTCGACCCAAGACTGGAGGTGCCGGAGACCCTGGTGGCCGTCAGCGCCCGTGGGTATGCGCTCCGCTTCGCGCTCGCCCCTTACCAGGGGCTCAGCACGCGCGCGGGTCGACGCTACGCCCGCCCCGGCAAGGAGGACGAAGTGATGGGGGTGGCGCCGGCCTCGCCGCGGGACCTCCTCGCGGTGGTGACGCACAAGGCCCGGGCGCTGGTGTGCAAAGTGAATGAGGTGAATGAACTGTCCGGCCCAGGCAGAGGCGTGACCGCCATCAAGCTGGAGAAGGATGACCGCGTGCTGGCCTTCCTCTGCACGGCGAGGAAGGACGCCGCCCTGGAGCTCGAGACCAGCAAGGGCCGCAAGCTGACCCTGAGCCCGGGACGGTACGAGGTGTCGGCCCGCGGCGGGCGCGGGCGGGAAATGGCGAAGCGGGAAACGCTCAAGATGCTCTCCACGCCCCTCACCTTTACCCCGCTGCCCGAGAAGAAGGACAGCTGAGGCCATGGCCACCGCACGCAAGGCGAGTTACACGGCGAGCGACATCCAGGTGCTGGAAGGCCTGGAGCCGGTGCGCAAGCGCCCAGCCATGTACATCGGCGGGACCGACCCGTCCGGCTACCACCACCTGTTGTGGGAAATTGTCGACAACAGCGTCGACGAGGTCATCAACAGCTACGCCACGCAAGTGGAGGTGACACTCCACAAAGACGGCAAGACGGTGACGGTGGCCGACGACGGGCGTGGCATTCCGGTCGATGTGATGGCCAAGTACCGCAAGCCTGCTCTCGAAGTCATCCTGACAACCTTGCATTCCGGCGGGAAATTCGAACAGGGCAACTACCTTCACTCCGGTGGACTGCACGGAGTGGGCAGCAGCGTCGTCAATGCGCTGAGCAGCAAGCTACTGGTCGAGGTCCGCCGGGACGGCAAGCGGCACCAACAAACCTATGCCCGCGGCAAGCCCACCTCAGCGCTGAAGGTGGTAGGCCCGGTGCGCGGTTCTGGCACGACCACCACCTTCACTCCGGATGCGGAGATTTTCGGAGAGAAGTTGCGGTTCGACCCGGAGCTCATCCGAGAGCGACTGGAGACGAAGAGCTATCTGCACCGCGGCATGGTGGTGCGTTTCCGAGACGAGACAGTCAGCCCCCCGTCCGAGTCGACCTTTCTGCACGAAGGCGGAATCGCGGAGTACCTCCCCAAGCTCATCGCCGAGCGGGGCAAGGCGTCGGTGCCAGCCACGGGCGGGCAATTCTACCTGAGCCGCGAGAACGGCGTCCGTCTGGAGCTCGCGCTGTGCTGGACCGAAGCCACCGACGAGCACGTCCTCTCCTTCGTCAATGGAATTCCCACTGCCAACGGTGGGACGCACGAGGCCGGTCTCCGCTCGGGGATGGTGAAAGCGGTCCGCAACTACATTGAAACCCACAGTCTCACCCCCAAGGGCGTGAGCCTCACCGCGGAAGACATTCGCGAGGGCATGGTGGCGTTACTCTCCACCTACGTCCTCGAGCCACAGTTCCAGGGGCAAACCAAAGGACGGCTCAACAACCCGGAAATGGTGGCCACGGTAGACTCCGCCGTCCGACCGGCACTGGAAAAGTGGCTCAACGACAACCAGACCGTGGCCGAGTCCATCGTGGCCCGCATCGTCCTCGCGGCACGGGCGCGCGAAGCCTCACGGGCTGCCTCGCTCGCGGTGAGCCGAAAGGGCGTCAGCCACCACCTCAACTTGCCCGGGAAACTGGCCGACTGCGCCTCCACCGACCCCAGGGAGAGTGAGCTCTTCATCGTCGAAGGGGACTCGGCCGGCGGCTCGGCCAAGCAGGGGCGCGACCGCCGCACCCAAGCCATTCTTCCATTGCGGGGCAAGGTGCTCAACGCCGAGCAGGCCTCGCTGGACAAGGTAGCGAGCAACAAGGAGTTGCAGGACATTGTCAGCGCGCTTGGCTGTGGCATCGGCCCCACGCTGGACATGGCCAAGCTGCGGTACGGCCGCGTCTTCTTGCTGATGGATGCGGACTCGGACGGTCACCACATCGCCACCCTGCTCCTCACCTTCTTCTACCGGCACCTGCGGCCACTCATCGTGGCCGGCGTCGTGCACCTGTCTCAGCCGCCGCTGTACCGCATCGACATTGGCAAGGAGACCTACTGGGCTCTCGACGAGGCGGACCGAGACCGGCTGCTGAAGGAGAAGGTGAAGGGGAATGCCAAGCCGAGCATTACCCGCTTCAAGGGACTCGGGGAGATGCAAGCAGAGGACCTCAAGGCGACCACGCTCGACCCGAAGCACCGGGCCAGCCTCCGCGTCTCCATTGTTAACGAGCTGGAGACGGACCGGGTCATCAACGACTTGCTGGGCCGCGACGTGAGCGCTCGCTTCAAGTTCATCATGGAGCGTGCCAGTGAAGTCGCCGGTGAGGAGCTCGACGTCTGAGCTCGGTGGTGCTGCGCTGGGTCGGCACCTCGGACCCGCTTCACCAGGCTGAGCTCGAGCTGCGCTGGCGGGTGCTGCGGGCACCCCTCGGGCACCCCCGCGAGGCCACACGCTTCCCCTTCGAAGCTGAGAGTTTGCACCTCCTCGCCCTGGACGCCGGCGACGTGGTGGGGTGCGTGCTGTTCCACCCCGAAGGCCCACTCACCGGACGGCTCTTCCAGATGGCAGTCGAACCCAAGCGTCAGCGTTCCGGCATTGGCCAGTGGCTGGTCCAGACGCTCGAGGGGGAGGTCGCGCGACGCGGCTTTCGCACCGTGACGTTGCACGCTCGCGAGCCGGCGGTCGCCTTCTATACCCGGCTTGGCTACGAGGTGTTCGGCGAGCCCTTTGAGGAAGTGGGGATTTCACACCGCCACATGCGTCGCTCGGTCGGGCGAGGGTAGGTGGCCACCACGGTCCCGGGCTTCAGGGACGCACCCTCACCGGCGGCCCTGCGCACCGGCCAGAAACCCCGCTGGACTGGCTTCCGGGGCGGTGGGACCATCCAACCACCACCGTGTCCGGCCCCCCGTCAACCTCCCGAGGCGTCTTCGTTCACCAGTTTCCGCTCGGGCCGATGCAGAACTTTGTCTACCTCGTCGGAACGGAAGGCGGGCCAGACGTCGTTGTCGTTGACCCGGCGTGGGACGTTGGCGCCATTGAGTCAGCGGTTGCAGCGCAGCGGAAGTCCTTGGCTGGAATACTGCTCACCCACAGCCACAAGGACCACATCAACGGCGTCGCCGAGTTATTGCGACTGCATGACGTGCCCGTCTACGCCCAGCGGGCGGAGGTAGACTTCTCTGAAGACCTACGGGCTTTCGGGGACGCACTCCGCCGCCTCGGTCCGGGAGACCCAGTCCCGTTGGGAGGGGTAGCGGCCCAGGTCGTCCACACGCCGGGCCACACTCCGGGCTCGCAATGTCTGCTGGCGGGCGACGCGCTTCTCGCCGGGGATACGCTCTTCGTCAACGGCTGCGGACGCTGTGACTTGCAGGGCGGGGACCCCGGGCAGATGTACCACTCCCTGACGGACGTTCTCGGGAAGCTGCCGGGCACGACCCGGCTGTTTCCGGGGCATGACTATGGCGACGTCCGAGTGTCCTCGCTAGAGCGTGAGGCCGCGCAGAATCCCTACTTCCAGTTCACCGACGCGGCCACGTTTGTAAAGTTCCGGATGCGGCCGCGGCGCTAGCTGCCACCAACGCCGGAACCTTCAACCCTGGGGTGCCGAAGGGCGGCGGCATTCTCGGCAATTCGCTGCCGCACGAACTGAATGTGCGCCTTGAGGTGATAGAGGTTTTGACTGAGGACCAGCGGCACACGCAAGCGATTGGCTCTCTCCAGGACGTTGTCGACTCGCCTCACCAAGGTCGCTTCAGAGGTCTGCCCCGCGTCGAGTTCGCGTTCGACCCGTTTTAGCTCTTTGTACAAAACGACAATGCGCCGCTGCATGACGCCGAAGTAGAGCGAAGGGACCACCCGCGCCAGAGGGTACAGCAGACCGACCACTGGAATGAGTAGCAGAAGAAGGCGCTCCACCAGGACTGCCAGCCAAAACGGGAAGTACCGGTACAGAAACGGTGGCCCCGTCTTGTAGAAATGCTGCGCGTCCGAACTGAGCGGGACATCCATCGCCTCGCCGGCCGGAAACTGCCCCGCGTGCTGAAAGAGGGCCGGGCCACTGTGGATTTCGGTGGCGGCGTCGAGCAGGAGGTACTGCAGAGCGGGATGGAGGTCCTCCCGGATGAGCAGGCTGACTTTGGTAGACAGCAGCGCGACGTCCGTCCGGGGCAGGTTTTTTGCCAGGTCCCCAACGCCCATCGGAATCACGAGCTTGGTGAGGTAGGGCCTGAGCGCAACGAAGGCATCCGCCCGGGGAAAGTTCACCAGCCAGAGTCGGGGGTTTGCCATCAACCGCTGAATGACCGGCGATTCCCAGCCTACGACGATGATGGCGGCATCCAGTTCTTCGCGGTCCAAGGCCTTTTCGGCTGCCGCTGGGGTGTATGCCTTCAGCTCCACAGCCTTCAGGTCCACGCCCTCGAGCGCCAACAGTTTTAGTGCTTGAAAGCGCGTGCCACTTCCTTCCGGTCCAATCGAAACGCGCTGACCGGCTAGGTTGCCAATCCCAAACCCCGAATGCTCGTGTCGTTCGAAGACCCACAGCGGCGAGTACATGAGGGTCCCCAGCGAGGCGAGGCCGTCCTTCTCCGCGTCGCTTGCAATCCCGGCCTGGACAAAGGCAGCGCTCACGCCGGAGCGCGGGTCGCGAAGCTTGGACAGGTTGTCAACATCGCCCGAGGTCGACAGAAGGCGCACGGTGATGCCGTTGCGGGCAAGAATCTTCTGGTAGCGCGGGCCCAGCGCTGCATACGCGCCGCCCTCCAGGCCGGTCGCCAGGGTGATGGTCCGCGGGGGCCCGGCCAAGCGCGGGCCGACGAGCCAGACGGCCGCCGCAGCGGCCACCACAACCACCGCCGAAGCCAGGTACCATCGACGCCTGATGCCGTGGCTCGAAGAGGTGACGGGTGTGCTGTCCACGTGCTTCTACCGGCGGACGGCCAGGGGCTGCGGGGCTGACCATGCTGGCGCCCGGGGACAGTGCTCGCTTACCACTTCACGAACTCCGCCTGTTCCACCGGCTCTGGTTCCGTACCCAGAAAGACGACGAGCCGCTTCCCATCCGTAAAATAGGGGTCCCCCGTCAGGTTTCCTCGCGGGGCCGAAATGGGCGCTGCGCCCACGCCTCCCACTGTGCCAAAGGCATGGACGAACCCCGAGGCGGCGAGGTCTTGCAGCAGGTAGTTCCGGTCAGCGTCCACCTCTGGGTCGATTTTGTGGGTGGTGAGGTACCAGCTTTTTGTCGTGAGCCGAACGCCGATGTCCCGGCTGATTTGGCCTACCCAGACCCTTTGGCCTTGGTAGGTGAAGGGAGCAAGCCAGGCGCGCAGGTGGTTCCGCTGGCTGATTTTGTTCCGGATTTTCTGTAGCGCCAGGTCCTGCGGTCGGCCGTACACGTAGAGAGGGCTGACGGGCGAGGACTCGTAGGCCTCACCGAAGAGAAAGGCCGTCACTGCTTTCCGAGAGGCGGCCAAGTCGAACGGCTCGGTGAGGTGCCAGCCGCGTTCGACAAAAGGGAAGACCATGTGAGGCGGCGTTCCAATGAGGACCAGGTTGAGCGGGTCGCCCCACCGGGTACCGTCTTTGTTGGTGACGCAACAAGGCAGCGCCTCGAGGGCCGCCTTGAGCCCAGGAAGGTCGAGGTCGACGACCTTGTTCGGCGGGTAAAGGGTCTGGAGGTCCACGCGCTGGAAGTCCCATTTCCCGCCCGGGACCGGGACCACCACGCGGAACTGCGTCAGCCTCCGGTCGGAGAAGAGCGCCACATTGACGTATTTGGTGCCTTCGCTGGCGTGGGCGAACACGAAGCCGGAGGCGGTACTCTTGGGAGGGATGCCATCATCGAGGGCAACCTTGAGGAAGTATTCGTCGATGCGCTGGTTCTCCTCACCCCCCAGGGGACGATGGAACATGAAGGCCACTTCCGACGGCGAGAAGTAGCTGGGGTCCGTCCATACCGGGAGGTAGCGAACGGGAAAGTCGTTCTGGTTCTCAATCCGCAGCCAGACTGGCTGCACCCCTCTGCTGTCTAGGTCCTCGCCGAGGTAGCGACGACTCTCGGCCGGGCTCAACGCCGCGACCGAGACCCGGAGCCCATCCCCCTCCTTGGTCTGCGCGCGCGCCAGGAATTCGGCATGGTCCAAGGACTCCGGCGTGAACGGCGTGCACGCCATGAGGAAGCAACCCGCCATCGCCGCAAAGCCTTGGAGCCCACGCCACGTCAACCAGCGACCAGACGCTGCGCTCTGAGCCCGCTCGGCCGCCGCAGGCCGACGCCCTCTGGGCTGACGAAGCGGCGCCTCTGGGCTCGATGGGTCCAAAAGACAGCGTTCTTCGTCCATATGGCCTCCTCGTCTGCTGCGGTTGGCTCGGCCCCGAAACTTACGGACGACAACCAGCACCGGTAAAGGGAATGCCGACCGCCGACGCCTACGGATGCGGCGTTGGCGGTCGGGCTCCGGGCGCAGTCGCCGCGTTGGCCATGGGACTCGGGTTGCCGAGCAGCTTTCCCTCCGGGTCGCGAAGCTGGGGCGGCGGAAGTTTTAGCGCGGCCTCGGCGTTGAGCTGAGGGAGCACTGCTTTGGCATCTCCCGCGATGGCCAGAGCCATCTGCTCGGGATGCAGTGTGCGGCGCACGGCTTCCTGCACGGCCGTCGCGGTGAGGGCCTCGAGCCGACCCACGTAGCTTCGGTATTCGTCGAGCGGCAGGCCGAAAAGAAAAACCTGTCCCACCGCGCGCGTCGTTGCCGCCACGCTCTGGAGGTTTTCCACGAGCTGGAAGGCAAGCAGCGCCTTGCCCTTGCTCAACTCCTCGGCGGAGAGGGGCTCGGCGACGAGGCGGTTCAGCTCGTTGAAGACCTCGGTCACGGCCTTCCCTGTGACGTCGGTCTGGACGCTGGTCTGAACGCCGAAGGGGCCTGGCCCTCTGCCAAAGGAGAAGGCGCTGAAGGCCCCGTAGGTGTAGCCATGCTGCTCTCGCAGGTTTTGGTTGAGGCGACTGGTGAAGCTGCCGCCGACGATGGTGTTGGCGAGCTCGAGCGCCAGGACGTCGGGGGAGGAGCGCGGCACGCTGGGCTGCCCGACCAGCACCACCGCTTGGGGCTTGCCAGGGAAATTCACCAGCACGAAGCGCGGCCAGCGGACAGGCGACGGCTGTGGAGAGCGCTGGGCGGAGAGGCGAGCGGGGGCAACCTTCCAGGACCCGAAGGCGCCGTCGAGGGCCGAGCGCACGGCGGCTGCCGAGGCGCTGCCGACGGCCACGATGGCCGAGTCTTCCGGCGCGATGGACGCCAGAAAGGCGCTCACATCGGTCAGTCGCAGCCGTTTCACCGAGCCGAGCGTTCCCTGCGGGAGGTGCCCGAGTGGCCCGTTCCCGTAGAGGGCGGCCAGAATGGCCGCCCGCGCAGCCACCTCGGGCTCGCTTTCTGCCGCGGTGAGCTCCCCGAGCCGCTGCGCTTGCGCCTTCTTCCAGTCCGAGGGCTTGAGGTTCGGTCGAAGGGCAACGTCGGCGAGCAAAGCGGACATCTCAACGAGGCGCGGGGCCAAGGCGGATAGCCCGATGGAGAGTGCGTCGGTTGAGGCCGCGACGGAGAGGTTGGCCCCCATGGCGTCGGCGGTGGCGGCCACCTCGGCTTGCGACTTACCGGCGCTGCCCGCCTGCAGCATTTCCGCGGCCAGCGAGGCGAGGCCCTCTTTCCCGGGAGGGTCCGCCGCGGCGCCATGGCGGCTGAGGAAGGCCAGGGCCTCCAGTCCGGCGCTGCGGCGCTCCACCACGTACAGTTTGAGACCGTTCTGCAGCGTGAGGACGGTGGGCACCGGTGCTTCGAAGGGGCCGAGTGGCGGAATGGGGGGCCTCTGGGCCAGCACCCCTTCCCCCGGAATGGTTGTCGCTTGGCCGGCGTCGGCATACGGCTGCTCGGGGGGCAATGGCAGCTGCATGTCCGGCTGGGGCGGGGCGAAGCTGCAGCCGGTTGCGGCAAGAGCGAAGGCGGCGAGGAAGGCGCGCATCACTTCGTCTCCCGGGCGTTGGCAACTTTGGGTTCTGGTCGGACTTCCACCACGACGCGCCCAGGGCCGAAGACTTGCTGCGCTGTCTCGCGCACACTGGCTGCAGTCAGCGCCTGGAAACGGCTCAGGTCCCGCTGGACGGTGGCTCCCACGCCGTAGGTGAGTTCCAGCCGGTTGAGGTACTCGGCGCGGCTCACCAGTGATTCCAGACGACGCGCGGCGTCGGTGTACGTCAGCGTCCGGGCTGCCTCGAGCTCTGCCGGGGTGGGCCCGTCCGCACGTAGGCGCTGAAGCTCCTCGTCGATGGCCTTTTCGAGCGCATGCGCGTCCACTCCGGGGCGGGCCAGGGCTGAGAGGGTGAAGACGCCTTGCAGCTCTCGGCCGTCTTGTTCGACGTCCACCTCGGTGGCGAGCTGGTCGCGGTACACCAGGCGCTGGTAGAGACGGGAGGCTTTCCCACGGCCGAGGACGCTGGCCAACACGTCGCAGGCTGCGTCGCCGGCCGTTCCATCGCGGGGGCTGAGGTAGGCGATGACCACCTTCTCGAGCTCCACCTTGTCGGTGAGCTGCAGGCGCACCTCGGAGCTCAGGGTTGCGGGCGGGGCGGTGACTTGCCGAGGAGCGGGCTTTCTTGGGAGGAAGCCAAAGTACTTGTTCACCAGAGCCATCGCCCGTGACGGGTCGACGTCACCGGCGATGACCAGGCTGGCGTTGGAGGGGACATACCAGGTGGCAAAAAACGCTTTGACGTCGTTCAGCGTGGCGGCGCGCAGGTCAGCCGCCGAGCCGATGACCGGCCAGCTGTAGGGGTTGGTCTTCGGAAAGAGGGCGGGAGGCAGGACGTCATTCACCTTGCCATAGGGGACGTTCTCGTAGGACTGGCGCCTCTCGTTGAGCACCACCTTGAGTTGCGTCTCGAGCTTTTCCTGCGTCATCTCCTGGCCAAGCGTGAGCAGGCGGTCGGACTCCATCCAGAGGAACGTCTCGAGGAGGTTGGAAGGGCCGACGGAGTAGTAGTCAGTGACGTCATTGGCGGTGAAAGCGTTGTTCACACCTCCCCCTGCCTCCATCAGGGTGTCGAATTGGGGGTAGGGCACGTAGCGGGCCCCCATGAACATGAGGTGCTCGAAGAGGTGGGCAAACCCAGTCCGCCCCGGCTGCTCGTCTTTGCTTCCCACATGGTACAGAAGATTGATGGTCACCCCGGGGACGGTCCGGTCGGGGGCAATGAGCACCTTCAGCCCGTTGGGGAGCTCAGCACGAGTGACCGCGACGTCGAGCGTCGGAGCGGCAGCGAGGAAGAGGGACAGGGGAAGTGCGAACACCGTGGTGACCTTCCAAAAAGGGGGGAATGTTGCCCCCGGCCACGCCTCTAAGTCGTGTCTTCGGTAGGAGCAAGCACGGAGTGCGCCGCCGGGCGGGACCGGAGCGCCAACAGTGCTCCCCAGCCGAGGATGAGAACACTCAGCAGCGTCCAAAGCCCGGCCCACACCAGCGCCGGAACAGGCGTATGGGCGGCCAGTAGAGCCGCGTCGCTTTGGGCGCGCACGGCCGCATTCCACAAGTCATCCCGCAAGTCGAAAAGGGCATACAGGCCGGTGAAGCTGGCCAGAAACAGCGCCGTCAACCTCACGCCCAGCAACGGTAGCCAGCGCGCTGCAGCGCCCAGGAGGGCGGCCATGCCAAGACAGTAGACAACCGTGAAGAGGCTCCCAGCGACGAGCACCGCCACTGCCGCCAGCCACAGCGCGTAGGCGGCCAGGACGCCGCGGGCCAGGTTGAAGCGAAACGCCAGCACCAGCAACACGGCGCCGGCCACCGCGCTTCCGACATAGCCAGCCGAGTACACGACGACGGTTCTCCAGGCGCCCGAGGGGAGCGCGGAGAGGCAAGCTCCGGATTGGTCCGGGGAAAGCACAACGCGCTGCACCTTGCCGCCGGCGAGCAAGGTGGCAACCGCGTGCCCGCTCTCATGCCCCATCACCACCAGCAGCTTCACCGGTGTCAGCAGCGGCGAGTCCCAGAAGAGCAGTCCGAGGGTGACGAAGGCCAGCAGGAGCAGGACCTTCCCGAGGTCGAGCCGAGCTGGCGCGGGCGTTCCCAAGAAGGCCATCGGACGCAGCGTCGCCGAGCGTCCAGGGGCTGTCCAACCGGCCATGGGGAGAGTACGGACCGGCCGGGAAGGGATTTCCGAGGGTGGCCGGTTGCCGCCCTAGCCTGCTGGAGAGCGCGCCCGGCTGGCCGCGCCGTCACGCTGCAGGCGACACACCCGGGGGCGGCTCCGGTTCCCCGTGCCCGGTGAGCCCCCAGTCCTTGAGCCGCTTGAAGAGCGTGGAGCGGGCGACGCCCAGCTCGCGGGCGACGCGCTCGCGGTTGTTGTCAAAGCGACGGAGCGCGCTCTCAACAATCTCCCTCTCCCGCTGCCGAAGCATCTGCTCCAGCGTCAGGCCGGGGACGAATTCGGCCGTTGCAGGGAGGTTTTCGCCACAGCACTCGATGCCAAGGTGCAGGTCGGCGACCTCAATTCCCGGGCCGGTGCGCAAGAGCAAAGCGCGACGGATGACGTTGTGGAGCTCGCGGATGTTCCCGGGCCAGCCGTGCTGCCTGAGGCGGTCGAGCGCCTCCGGGGCGATGCTCAGCGGCTGTCCCTGTGGGCCACCACAGCGGACAAAGTGTTCGGCGAGGGCCGCCAAGTCGCCGCGGCGGCTGCGGAGGGGGGGAAGAACGAACGGAGCGAGGCACAGCATGTCATAGAGCCTCTCGAGAAAGAGCCCGGCCCGCGTCGCCGAGAGGAGATCCTGGTTCGTCGCCGCCACCACCCGAACAGCCGCTGGGCCCGCGTCCTGCGATTCAAGCCTCAGCAGAAGCTCGGCCTGGACGTCGAGCGACAACTCGCCGACCTCGTCGAGAAACAGCGTCCCGCCGCCGGCTTGTCCGAACGCGCCCGCGGCGAAAGCGTCCTGCGTGGTGAAGCTGCCCCGGCGACCAAACAGCTCGCCGCCCAGAAACTGCCTGTCAATCGCTCGGCAATTCACCCGAATGAAGGGCCGGTCACTTTCGACGCTTTGAGCGTGAATGGCGCGAGCCACCAACTCCCGGCCGGAGCCGGGTTCCCCAAAAATCGCCACCACCGCTCCGGACTCGGCCACCCTTTGAATGAAATGGGCGAGCTGTCGAATGCTCGGGTCGGCGCCGATGATGGTTCGAGCCGGGACGACGGGCCGCTTCAGCGCCGCCCGCTCAGCAAGGGCTGGGACGACAGCCCGAGGCGCCGGGAGTTGCTCGGGAGGGAAGACGCGCACGGTGCGTGGCCCCTGAGGGCGCCAGGGCTCCGGTGGCGAAGGCGGAGGGGCCGAGTGGAGTTCCCGCACCACGGCCTGCCATTGGCCCAGCGCAATGTCAGCGCCGATGGGCAGGGAGGCCCGTTGGGCTTTCGCGCCACACACCACCGTCCCCTTGCCGGAGAGGTCCTCCAGCACGACGTCGCGCCCGTCGTAGAGCACCGCGGCTTGGGACGGGCTCACTTCGGGATGGGGGATGACGACGTCACTGGTTGCTCCTCGCCCGAGCACCATCCGCGAGCGGTCGAGCGCGACCCGCAGCAACTCCTCCCCACGGCGCAGAAACACCAATTCCGGCATGTCGGTCCCCCCCCGCGACGAACCGCACAATTCCATAGCACGCCCGGTTTCCGGGCTTCAAACCCTAGCGACCCGGGTTGAAGGTCGGCTTTCCCAAATACCCACTGACCCGGGCGTCTCGGAAGCCCGGGAGCTCCCCGTCCATGGGCAGAACGGTGAAGCCTGCGCCAACCACCCCCAAGCGTTTGAGAAATTCGGTCTCGAGGCGCGTTCGCAGCCCGAGCGCCAATTCCACGTACTCCGGCTTGCGTGCCAACTTGACTGTCCCGGTCGCTAACGACTCGAGGTCATCTCCCTTGAGGTGAAGGCGCTTCACGGTTCCGGCTCCCCGGTCGAATGTCACCTCGCCGTCCAGGGTCCCGAGGGCGGTCCGAGGCAGGTCCACCGGGGTGGGGGTACCGAACACTGGAACCGTGACCGTTCCGCTGCGCACCAGGAGGTCTGAGCCGTTGAGGCGCAGCACGCCGCTCGCTTGGGACAGGTCCGGCTCGCCGCGGACGACGGGCATGTCCAAGGCGAGCTCACCGTCGACCTTCCCTTCTGCGTCGATGCCAACCAGTGCCTTGAGGTTCGCCTGGGAGAGGTCGATGCCGCTCAGCTTGAGCCGCAGCGATTGGCCTGAAGTCGGAAACGAGACCGAGGCGCTCCCGCCCAACAGTCCGGCACGGAGCGCTAACCCCGGTGGAAAAAAGGTGGGGCGGACGCTGAGCTGGTCAACCACCAGGGGCATCGCCTCCAGGTCAGAGGCTCGGCTGACCCGTACCCGGCTTGCCGTCAGGCTGAAAAGACCGGCGGACAGGCTGTCCATCCGCAAGACGAGCCCGACGCGCTGAGCCTCAGCCTGCAGCCGTGCTCGCGCCGCATCGACTGGGAAGGTGAGGGGGAGAAAGACCAGGAAGCAGAGGAGGCCGAAGAGCGCGAAGGCCAGCTTGCGGTGCCAGGGCTTCAGCTTGAGTCGCCAACGAAGAGCGTCCGTCACGGGGCTTCCTTCAGCTTGTACGCCGCGACGGTGGCCCAGGCGGTGAGCACATTGTCCTTGGGCCGTGGCTCCAGGCGGAGCGACTTCACCCGCACCATTCCCGGGCCGTGCTCCACCGCCAGGAGGAACGCCACCAGTCTCGAGAGTGGCACGTCGGTGAGGGTGAGTTCGACGGTGCTCTCGATGATGCGGCCATCTCCGACCGGCGCGTCGGCCTTGGGGGTCAGCGCTGGGATGTCCAGTCCGGCCTGGGTGCCTCGGTCGACTAGGTAAGTGATGAGGCTCACGCCACTCGTGGAAAGCTGTGCTTCGTCGGCCTTTCGGGCGCGTTCGGCCTCGGCGTAGCTCTGGGACAGGGCCTGCGCCTCGGACAGCTGGGTGAGCTTGCTCGCCGTTCTCCGCCGGGTGTCGTCGGCGGAGTTGGCCAAGGCGAAAAGCGTCAGGAAGAGGACGAAACCGACCACTGCCGTGGTGGTCAAGCCAAGGAGGACCTTTTCGCGACGGGACAGCCCGCTCAACCACTCCTGCGCGTCGGCCCACAGTTGTTTCAGCTGGTCCATCGTCTCACCCCGCCGGTGGCGCTGTCTCGCTGCAGTCCACCAGGACGTCGAGCTGAAAGCTGACGTGTGCACCATCCTTGGTACGCTCGACCTTGCCCTCCTTCACGTCACGAAAGCAGTGGAAGCCCTTGAGGGCGGCGCTGAGCCGGTCAATGGTTTTCGAACTGTCGGTTTCTCCTCGCATCTGCACTCGGTCGAGGTCCACCACCACCTGGTCCAGTTTTAGCGTGATGTCCGCCGGCACGCGGGCCGCCACCTCCGCAAGCAATCCCGCGGCGGACATTTTGGGCAGCGCGGCGGCTGGACTCTCCTTGCCCCGAAGCAGGTTGAGGGCTCGGTCATAGTTGTGCTCGCACGTCCCCAACACGCGACGGGTCAGTTCGCACAGCTGGGCGTCGACGGCTGCTTCCCGGCGGCCGAGTAGGGCGCTGCGGACAACTCCGAATGTCACCAGCAGCGCCACCAGCACCCCGGCGAAGACCGCAAGCTGTGGAATGCGCCCTCGCAACCAGTCGAGCTGACCGGAGAAGGCCTGGTCCCCGCGCCGGAAATTAAACCGGTCGGCGCGACTGCCGCCGCACAACGCCAGAGCCCAGGCCTGGGCGCCGCGCGCGCGCTGCTCGGGGAGAAGCTCCATGTCACCGCTCGCGGCGAGCAGCTTGACCGGCAGGCCGAGCTCCTTGGCCCAGCCTTCGGGAAGGCCAGCCAGCTGAGACGTGCCGCCGCAGAGCACCAGGTGCCCGACCGAACGGCGGTCACGGGTCGTGGCCGCCTTCAGCGTGGCGCGAACCTCGCGGGTGAGCGGCTGCAAGGCCAACCGGAGGGCTTCCCGGGCTCGGGCATGCTCCTGGTCTCCAACAGGCACCAGGGAGCCGTCCTGTTCCTTCCAGCGCTCTGCGTCCACTGAGGAGACGCCGAATTCGCGCTCCAATGCGGCCGTCAGGTCACGTCCTCCGCCAGGCAAAACCCGTGCGTAGATGAGGCCCTGTCCCGGTTGCCCAATGGCCACCGTGGTTCGCACATGTCCGACATCGACCAGTGCCACCAGACCGTCCGAGTCGGCACCGACCAGCTGCGGTCGACCCACGAAGAGCGAGCGGTAGACCAAGGCCGGGTGTGTCACCACGCGCGGCTCGAAGCCAGCCTCCGACAGAAGCGACAGGAGCGAGCGAAGCTCACTTTTTTGGACGACGCCCACCAGCAGCTCCGTGCCTTGGTCGGTGCGGCTTCCAGGCTGGTAGTCGAAGACGACGTCGGCCAGCTCCACCGGGAGCTGACTTTCGACCTCGAACGGGAGGGCCGCCTCCAGGCGCTTTGCATCCTTGAAGGGGAGGACGAGGGCGTGGGTAGCCACCGACGTGCCAGGCATCGCCACCACCACCTGGTCCACTTGCCACGGGTGCTCGGCACGCAAACTGGCCAGCGCGGCGCGCAGCGACTCCTCGTGCGTCCCCTCGCCTCGGCGGACCTCCGCCCACCCGGCCACCGTCGTGGTCCGACCCACGTCGAGCAAAACCGCCTTCAGCGCGTGACTGCCCAAGTCGAGCCCGAGGATTCGTGGCATGGGAGACTTAGTCCACCTTCCAGTACAGCAGCCGGCCGAGCCCATCTTGGGGTTGGGTGATGCGGACCACGGCGGTGACCGTGCGCTGCACGTCGCCCACCTCGCCCGTCGCCGTGACACGAAATGTTTTGGTGTGGTCGCCGAGGAAGGAATTCCCCTGCAGATTGCTGGTGATTTGGGGATTGACGGCGACGCCCGCCTGCACCAGCACGTTGATGAAGTCAGACACGGTCATTCCCATCGGACTGAGCATTCGGGCAGCCGCAATCTTCTGCACCAGACTGTCCAAGAAGACTGGGTCCGCCAGCCGCCCGTCGGGCTTGGCCGGGTCGGCCGCGGTGCGGATGGCCAGCGCGAGCACGATGGGGTCATCGGTATTCACATTCAACAGTGCGTTGACGTCGGGATAGACCGTGAGCCGGTCGCCGAACGCCGCCATGAACCGGTCGCCGATGCCGTGAACAAAGTACAGCTCGTCCAGCGAGTCCATCGACGCGTTCTTCGGGCGGTAGCGGGGAAGGTACTTGCTGTACAGACCGGGCTCGTCGGCGAAGCCGGCGCTCACTTGCGCTCCGGTGGCGCTGACTGCGAGTGCTGAGACAAGGTCGTCCGAATCAGCCCAGTCCTTGATGTTGATGAGTGCATCGGTCGCAGTGATTTTCACGTTGTTGGCATCTTCTTTGTCGAAAACGAACTCGAAGCGCTTGTCGGTGAGCAGCAGGTACAGGCGCTGCACCGCGGCCCCGCCAGCACCGGCGGTGAGGAGGCTGTCCAGTTGGTTGACGTTCAGCTTCGCTTCTTCGTCCTCGATGATGCTGCCGTAACATCCGCGGAAGCTCCCGTAGTCGATGAAGGGGGTGCCCAGCCCCGACATCTGCCCGTCGCCAGGGCGAGGGTCAGCGCTCTTCTTCTTCGGCGCTCCGAAGCCGGCGTCTGCGCCATCGGGCAGAAACCTGCCCAGCGTCTGGCAATCGACATGGGCCATCCGCCACAGCTGCAGATTGAAGCTGCTACCAGCGAGTCCGGGAATGCTGGAGGTCAGGGTCTGCATCGAGACGTCAAGCTGCTTTTGGAACTGCAAGAGAAGTCGGGCCATGCCCAGACCGCTTCTGGCGAGGTATTCGGCACGCAGGGCGTCGCGCTCATGTGTCGCGAGCTCCAGGTCTACGCGCGAGCTGTATGCGAACTCCGCCGCGACCGTCGCCAGGATGGCGATGGAGACGACGACGATGAGCAGGGCCACTCCTCGTTGCTGTGGTGGGCGTCTGGTCATCAGAATCTCGGAATCTCTGTGTTGAGCATGATTCGTGTTTCGGTGGTGTAGCGCTGCTCGTGGCCGCTCTCGTCAGCACGGACCACGGTGATGCGCACTCGGGTGGGGAGAATGGATTTCTTCTCGAGCCGGCGGGTGTCCCATTCGTTGACCCAGTCCTTCTGGTCCGAGTCCCAGAAAGAAAATTCCACTCGCTTCACGTTCGCGAGCAGGACGTCTTCGACTCCGCCGCGGTCCATCTTGTCTTCGCCGTAAAGGTTCGGGTTCTCACGGCGCATCAAGTCCTGACCGCGGGAGCCCTTTTTGGTGGAGGCACGCACCTCGTACTCCACCACCATCTGGTCGGATTCCTTGGCGTCGGCATACAGCCGCTGGTGCGCCAGTGAGGTAAACAGCAGCTTGTCGCGGCTACCGATGAAGTTGGTCGGTCGGTCGTTTTGGTCGCGGTAACGCCGCTGGTCATAGCGGTCGCTGACGAAGGCTGCGCCAATTTCGCGCACCATTCGGTCCATTGCGGTACGAAGGCCGCGGTATTGCTCGGCCTCGCCCTCCACCAGCTCCTTGGCACGGAAGCCGCTGCTGAAGGCCGTGGCGATGGTGACCCCAATCATCGCGGTGATGGCCACCGCCACGATGATTTCCAGAAGGGTGAAGCCGCGCCGAGCCATCGTCACTTCCCGCTGAAGGGTTGGAAGTGCCCCACCGGGCGCTGGAGATTGACTGGGGGGCCCTGGGGCACGCCGAAGGCCGGATTGCCTCCGCCTGCGGCGCCGGTGCCGGCTGCCCCGCCGGCGAAGCCCGTCCCGGCTGCGCCCGCCGCCGCAGTAGGGCTTCCTGGCACGGCGCCAGTTCCACCCGTGCCCAAGGGCACGCCGGGGGTGCCGTTTCGGTCAGAACCCTGCAGCAGCGACACCACGTGCGTGACCACGTCGAGCGACTCGGTGCGCGTCCCGTCCTTCCAAGAGACGGTGAGGCGGACCTCGCGCACGCCCCGACGGATTTGGTCGAGGAGCTGGGTCACTTGCGTCTGGGCCAGGCTGGCGAAGGGGCCCAGCGCTTGCGTCCCGGAGGGGCCGGTGGCACCCGGCGGCAGCGGCGAGTTGCTGATGCCCCCGAGGGACGAGGCCAGTCCCGAGAGACCGCCATCCGCGCCCCCCAGGGCGAAGAGCGAGGCCAGTCCGCCGCCCTCGCCAGGGGGCAGAGAAAAGAGGGCTTCTAAAAGCTTGTCTGCGGTGACGCCGGCCGTGTGCGGCGCCAAAATGCGTGCCTTCCAGGTAAACCCGTTCCAGCCCTCGGCCGCGAAGTCACCCGAACGCTCGACGTCGTCCAGCTCGAAGCCCTTGTCGTAGAGCTCCTGTTCCAAGTCCGTCATCTTCGAGCGCGCCAGCTGCGTGGCCACGGTGATGCGCTTGACGTAAGCGTGGCTGGCCACGGCCCCGGCGTTGAGGTCGAAGATGGCGAGCAGGGCCAGGCCGAGGATGGCCATCGCCACCACCACCTCCAACAGCGTGAAGCCCGAGTGCTTCATGACTTGGGAATGGCAGGCTCGCCGTCCACCACCGTGGTGTTGCCGGTGAGTGGCGACACGGTCAGCGTCCAGACGCTGTTTCCCTGCCGGGCCGTCAGCTGGGCCCGCTCCGCGGAGCCCTGGGGAAAGAAATAGACGTAGGCCAGGCCGCTGCGGGCGGGCTGACGCTGGTGCGGGGTCCAAACACTGAGCTTCACCCCAGAAACGCGTCGGGGCTCCACCTCTGGCGAGGTGAAGACGGAGAATTTGGCCGCAGCCTCCACTCGGTCCTTCTCCCGAGAAAGAACGTCCAGCAGCGAGGAGCCGCTGCGGGCGTTGAAGCTTCCTCGGTTGCCACGCTTGGCAGCCTCATCGCGCGCTAGGGTGTCCTCCCTCAGCGTCTTGTCTCGGTCGCCGGCGGTGGTGACGGCGCGCGTCGCGCACTCGGCGCGGTAGGTGAATCCGGTCGTGTCCCCGGGCGGCAGGTCAAACACGATTCGGCAAGTATGGCCGGTGAGCGCAGCCCGGTCGTACATGGCCCGCATCGTCCCACCGAGCTCGCCGAGCGTGGCACGCGCCCGCGCGCCGGTGATGGCGCCGATGCCCACCACAGCGGCGCCGAGAAGCGTCGCGGCGATGGCGATGACCACCATCACCTCAATCAAGGTGAAGCCAGCACTGGGGCGGACATGTCTCATGGGTAAAGCGTTCGGGCAGGCCCGATGCAAATGAGCGGTGGGCGCCGGCTGTCCCTCGCAGCCGTCATGGTTGTTTCTGGTCGGGACGATTGGAGATGTCGGCGTCTGGCCCCTCGCCGCCCGGGACTCCGTCTCGGCCGTAGCTGGTGATGATGGGCTTGCCGCGCTCCAGCACGTAGACGTAGTCGTGGTTCCACGGGTCCTGGGGCACCTTGTCCAAAATCTGCTGGTCCACCAGGCCCTTCAGCCCGAGGGCAGTGTCCGGGTAGTTGCCCTTTCTGGCGTAGTACAGCTTGAGCGCGCCCTCGATGCTCTTGATGTCGAGGTTTGCGCGGTCGATTTGCGCCTTCTGTAGCTGTGGCAGAACGGCCACCGTCACGGCCGCGGCGATAAGCCCGATGATGGTGATGACCACCATGATCTCGATCAGTGTCATGCCGCGCACCGGACCTCGGTGCTGCCAGGAAAGTCGTCGCATCAGCGAACCTCCGTTCTCTGCGCCGGGGAAGAATGGGCCCCGTGCCCGTAATAGTTGAAACCGACCGCGATGAGAGCCAAGGCGAGCGCCAGCACCGCCGCTGCTGTCACCCGCTGAACCCACCGATCGAGACTGCTGTCCATCGCGTCAGCTTCTACCCTTACCGAATGGTGGTGTTGAGCTCGAGAATCGGCATCAAAATGGAGAAGGCGACGAAGGCGATGATGGCACCCATCGCGACGATGATGAGAGGCTCGAGCAGCGCTGTGAGTGCGCCCAGCCGAACGTTGACCTGCGTCTCGTAACTGTCCGCCACGTTGAGCAGCATCTCCTCCAACTGCCCCGTGCGCTCGCCCACCGCCACCATGTGGTGGACGAGGGGAGGAAATTGGCCGGAGCGCTTGAGGGGACCGGCGATGCTCTCGCCTTCGCGAATCGCGTCCCGTGCCATTTCCACGACCCCCGCCAGCACAGTGTTGGTGACGACATTCTTGGTGATGTCCATGGCGGTCAGCATGGGCACGCCCGCTTTGAGAAGCGTGGCCAGCGTGCGGCTGAAGCGGGACACGAGCAGCATCCGGAGCAAGGAGCCCGCCACCGGCAGCTTGAGAATCCAGGCGTCGAAGAGCGGACGCCCGCTGGGACTGCGGGTCCAGGCCACGGCCGCCACGCAGCCACCCACTATCAGCGGGATGATCAGCCACCACCAACTCGAGAGCACGCCGCTGGTGAAAATCAGCAGGCGGGTCGTCCAAGGCAGGGTCGCCCGCATCGTCTCGAAGATGCGCGTGACTTTGGGTACGACCACCGTCATCAGCATGACCAGAATGCCGCCACCGATGACGGTCATGATGGCTGGGTAGATGAGCGTGCCAATAAGTTTTTGCTTCAGCTTCGCCTGTCCCTCGGTGAAGTCGGCAAGCCTTGCCAGCACGGCGTCCAGAGCGCCAGAGGCCTCGCCGGCGCGCACCATATTGACGTACAGGTTTCCGAAAATGCGCGGGTGCTGGCCGAGCGCGTCGGCGAGCGAACTGCCCTCATTCACTCGCTGCTTGACGTCTGAGAGGACCCGCTTCAACCGCTCCTTCTCTGTCTGGTCAACCAGCGCGGCAAGACTTTCCACCAGCGTCACACCCGCGTGGAGCAGGGTGGAGAGCTGGCGGGTGATGATGGCGACATCCTCGGTGGTGACTCGACCCCGGAGCATCCGGCCGAACTGCACTTGGCGGTCGGCGGCAGTTTTCCGCCCGGTGCGTTCCTCGGACTGCCCGAGGACGTCGGTCAGGAAGACGTCCATCTTGCGCAGCTGAGCGCGCAGCGACTTGCTGCTTTCGGCCTCCAGAAGACCGGTCACCTGTTTGCCGGCAACACTGAGGCCCCTGTATTCGAAGACTGGCATGGCTTGGACGACCTACAGGTCCTCCTGGGTCACGCTGAGGACCTCGGCGATGGTCGTTTCACCGGCGAGCACCTTTCGTGCTCCGTCGTCGAGGAGCGTGGTCATTCCACGCTTCACCGCCTGCTTCTTGATGGTGTTGGAGTCGACGTTCTTGATGGCCAACATCCGAATGTCGTCGTCGACGGGGAGGAACTCGTAAATGCCAGTCCGGCCGCGGTAGCCGCTTTCGCCGCACGTGGCGCAGCCCGCCGCCCGGTAGACCGGTGGGCTTCCGGCCCGTGCGACCTGTTCCGGCGTCATGCCGATTTCGGCGAGCTCCTCCGCGGTCGGGGTGTGGGCCTCGCGACAGGCCGTGCACAAGCGTCGCACCAGGCGTTGGGCCAGGATGGCGGTCAGCGAGCTGGCCACCAAAAAGGGCTCGACGCCCATGTCCACCAGCCTTGTGACGGCGCCGGCCGAGTCGTTGGTATGCACCGTCGAGAAGACGAGGTGGCCAGTGAGCGACGCCTGGATGGCAATTTCAGCCGTGTCCCGGTCGCGAATCTCGCCGACCATGATGACGTCGGGGTCCTGTCGCAAGAAGCTCCGCAGCCCTGCGGCGAAGGTGAGCCCAATCTTCGGGTTGATGGCCATTTGGCTGATGCCTTGCAGCTGGTACTCGACCGGGTCCTCCACCGTGAGGATGTTGAGGTCGGGAGTGTTAATCATGCTCAGCGCCGCATAGAGCGTGGTGGTCTTGCCCGTGCCGGTGGGCCCGGTCACCAGGATGATGCCGTGGGAGCGTCGAATCACCTGCTCCACTTGGCTCAGGATGGCCCGGTCCATCCCAATCTCGCTCAAGTCGAGCAGGGTCGAGGTCTTATCGAGAAGGCGCATCACGATGCGCTCGCCGTAGACGTTGGGAATGGTCGACAGACGGATGTCGATGTCGCGGCCAGCGAGCTTGATGCGGATTCGGCCGTCCTGAGGAAGCCGCTTTTCGGCGATGTTGAGCTGCCCCATCACCTTGACGCGGCTGACGATGGAGTTCTGGTAGCGCTTGGGCGGCCGAATGACTTCGTGCAACACACCGTCGATGCGGAAGCGGACGATGAGCTCTCGTTCCATCGGCTCAATGTGGATGTCGCTGGCCCGCTCCTTGGCGGCTCGAAAGAGAAGCGAGTTGACCAATCGGATGATGGGCGCTTCGTCGTCGGCCTCGAGCAGGTCTTGCGGCTCCTCCAACTCGTGCGCCAGCGAGTCGAGGTCGTCCTGCGCCTCCATTTCGCCGACCAGCTGCTCGGCCTCATTCAGCGCACGGTCGTAGACGACGTTGATGGCGTCGACAATTGCCCCGGCCGATGCCACCACTGGCCGCAGCGAGGCTCCAAGCAATATCCGCGCATGGTCGAGCGCGGTGGTGTCCAAGGGGTCCGCCACCGCCAGGACGACCCACCCCTCCTCGCGCCGAAGCGGCAACATCCGCGACTGCTTGGCGAAGTTAATGGGCACTGCCCGAGCGAGTTCCACGTCGACGTGCTCCACGCTGATGCGGGCGGCGAACGGTAGGTCCAACTGTGCCGCCAAGGCTCGGGCAACATCCTCCTCGCTGACTGCGCGACGCTGGACCAGGAGCTCGCCGAGGCGCCCAGGGCCCGAGTCAGCCTGCGCCTGAAGCGCGTCGGCCAGCGCGGCGCGGTCGAGCTTCGCCAGGACGACGAGGATTTCGCCTAGGAGTTGCCCGGCCAGGCTGGGCGTGGCGGGAACGGCGGCAGGGGCTGGGACGACGGAGGGTTGCGCGTCTGGCATGGCTAGGGGTTGGGTGCCGGCGGGCTGGCAGGCTGGACCATCGAACGGTCATAGGGCGGCGCCTGGGACGGGGGGACTGGGTTGACCGGAGGGGAGGGGGCGGGCGTCTCAGCCGGGGACGCAGGAGACGGCGCTGCCGCCCCCGGCACCTCGGTGTTGGACGCAGGGGGCGCCTCGCTCGCTGAGGGCCCGCCCGGGGCAGGGGCAATGGTTTCCGGGGGCGAGTAGGGCGGCGGGGCTGGAACCGAGGCGGGCTGCGGAGGTCCGGGACGGATGAGCTGGTCGCCCGGTGAGCCGATGCCAGCTTCCTGCTTCTGGGCCTGAATCGACGCCTGGTTCATCTTCTCCACCGGCCCCGCCTTGCGGTCGAAATCCACGGCAACCTCGTAGCGTGGAAGCTCGCCATAAAATTCCTCCACGAATTTCTGCCGCTCGGCCATCTTGCGCTCGAAGATGCGCCGGAAGTCACTCGAGTCTCGGATGATGTAAGGCGTGAGAAAGAGCAAGAGGTTGGTCCGAATCGTCTGTTTGGTCGATTCGCGAAAGAGAACACCGAGAACCGGAATGTCTCCGAGTACCGGCACCTTCGAGGTGTTTTCGATGGTTCGGTCCTGAAGGATGCCGCCGATGACCACCGTCTCCTGGTCTTTGGCCACGACGGTCGTCTTGGCCGTCCGTTTGGCCAGTGTCGGCCCGAGGACCGGGTCGTTGGAGACGATTTCCTCGTCCGACTCGTTGATGACCATCCGAATGTAATTCCCGCCTGCGTTGATTTGCGGCTTGATGTTGAGTTTGAGCGCGACGTCCTGCCGGCTGATGGGCGCGTAGTAGGCGCCCAGGCCGCCGATGGCGGCGCCCAAGCTGCTGGTCCCGACGCCCGGCACGCTCGAGGCGTTGACACCGGGAAGCGACGACGGTGAGAAGCCAGCCTGAAACGGAACGTTCTGGCCGACGGTGATTTCAGCCTCCTCGTTGTCCGTGGTGAGCAAGTGGGGCGTGCTCAGCACGTTGACGCCGGCGCTGGTCTGGAGCGCATGAATCACGATGCCGAAGGAGGGGATGCTCAACCCCAGCGCGGTTGCGGCTGGGATGGTTGGGCCTTGGATGCCGGCGAGGAAGCCGTTGTAGCTGGCGAGGTTGGCGATGGAGAAGGACGGCGGCGTGGAGCCGGAGTACTTGGTTCCAGCGACGCCCAGCGCCTGCCCCTGCGAGGTATTGACGGTAAACCCCTGGTGTAGCTCGACACCGACGTCCGTCTCGCGGGTCATGTCGACTTCCATGATGACGGCCTCGACGAAGACTTGGCGCCGCGGCAGGTCGAGCTTCTCGATGACTTGCACCAGGTTCCGGTAGTCGCTCTGGCTGGCGACGACCACCAAGCTATTGGTCGCTTTGTCCGGCGAGATTTTCACCTCCCCGGCGAAGAGCTCGGTTGCGGCGACTCCCGGGGCGCCGGCCGGCCGCTGGGCGGCTGGCGGGACATTTGCGCCGGGCGCGTTGCCCCCTGCCCCGGGGGCTCGCGGACGGTTGGCCGTTCCTTGCGCGAGCGCTTGGAGCGTCGCGGCGAGGTCCTCGGCGGTGGCATTCGCCAGCGAATAGACGTTGATGCGCCCCGCGCCGGAAACGGGGACGTCAATCTCACGGATGATGCCGTTGATGCGCTCGTTGGCGCTGGCGCTGGCAACGATGATGACCTTGTTGGTGCGCTCATCTGGAATGATGGTCGAGAGCGTGACCGGCGTGCCCGGTGAGGCGGAGGTGCCAGGGGCGGCGGCCGCCGCAGGGGTGTTGGGGACTGGGATGGGAAGCGTCGCCGGTCGGGTCCCAGGGCGTCCCTTCTGCTCGAACAGCTTCTGAATGGTGCTGGCCACCTCCGCCGCTAAGGCGAACCGAATTTGCACAATGCGCATCTCGTCGTTGGCGCTCCGAGTGTCGAGTTGCTCGACGATGCGCTCGATGCGGTGCATGTTGCTGCCCAGGTCATTGACGATGAGCGTGTCCGGTTGGAAGACGAGGCTATCGCCACCGGGGCTGACCAGTTGCTGGACCACGTTCCGCAGCGGGTCGAGTTCCACGTAACGGATTTTGAACAGGCGTGTCATCATCTGCTCATTGGTGGTGTAGTCGGTGCTGCCGTCGGTGATGGTGGGAATGTCGCTCTGCTTGGCCTTCGCCTTCTCGACGACCTTGGAAAATTTGCCGAAGGGGACCAGCGCGAGGTTGTTGGCGTCCAGCGCCGCGAGGAAGGCCGCGTAGAATTCATCGGCGGTGACTTCGACCTTGCCGTTGTCCGGTCCGATGACGGAGATTTTCCCCTTGATGTTTTCGCCTAGGATGAACGTTTTGCAGGTGGCATCGGCGACGGTCTGCACCAGCTTCTCGATGTCCACCTTCTCGAAGTAGACGTTGAAGCGGGCGTTTTTCCGCACCTCGCTGCAGCTCGGCGTGAGCCGTGAAGGTGCTGCCGGAGCCGCCGTCTTCGGCGCACCGTCGGCGGCGGGCGGGCCCTTGCCCGGCCGGACAGTGAACGGACCGGCTGATTGGGGCGGGGCCACCGGCGCCTTCGCCACGCCACCATCTGCGGCGCGGTCAGCGCCCTGAAACTGTCCAAGGAGCAGCGGGAGGAGCAGTGAGCTCTGCAGGAGGGCGTTCATTGTCGAAGGGGGCCCCGCGACCGGCGGACCGAGGGGTGTCAGTGGACGTTGTAGGTCATCCGCGTGATGGTGCCGTTTCGGTCGACGTCGACGTCGATGCGCGGAGCGTCTTTGAGCTTGGTGTAGACCTCCAGCGCCTTCGCCGGGTCGTTCATGTCCAAGCCGTTGATGCGCGTGATGACATCCCCGTTTTGAATGCCAATTTTCGAATACAGGGAGTCCGGACGGATGGAGAAGAGCTTGAAGCCCTCTGGCGCGCCGTCTTTAAAGGCCGGCACCAAACGTGCCTGCATGGCAATGTCGTTGAGGTTGTTGATGGCCCGGTCGACCTCGGAGCGCGGCACCTCGTAGTTGGTCGCGTCCAGCGCCTTGATGCCGGCTCCCCAGGCCCCCACTGGCTCAGTCACCCTGGTCGTGGTGGGCAGGCCAGGAGCGTCTCCAGTATCTACGGCCACGTACTCCCGCCGGCCGTTGTTGAGGACGATGACCCGCTCGCGCAGAATGTCGAGCACGGTCGAGGTCAGCAGTCGGTCCCCCACCATGACGGTCAGGCTCCGTTGGGCGCCCAGGTCCAAAATGGAAGCCAGCGACCATTCCGGCTGCCCGGCACGCAAGGTGCCGAGCAGCTTCAGTCGCATGGTGGTGCGGACCGGCTCGCTGCTCAGGTCCGTGCGATTCGGCGCTTCCACGCTGGGCTCGACCACCGGGACGAGCCCGGTGAGGCGAGCCAGCGGCTCCATCTCCAGCACGGCTGGCAATTGGGTGGGCGTCGCAGGCCGGCCGGCGAGGCCCATCGGAGAAGGGCTGTTGGGGCGGATGGCCCCCTCGACGAAGACGTTGACGATTTTTGCTGCCAGCAGTGCGGCGGTCGCAATGCAGGCAAGCTGGATTGCCCAGAAGTATTTTCGGAAGAGCAGCTCCAACGGTTCGGTAGGCACCGGTGGGTAGGCCCAGCAAGCCAGATGCCAGCCAGGCCTTAGCCACACCAGGGCTGGGCAAGGACGAGTGGAGAGGATTTAGGACATTTTGTCACTCAGGGCGCCGCGGGCGCCGGACGCCCTGTCACGGCTCGTCGGTCTCGTCCCCGCGGGCGCGTTCGAGCTTCCGGTAGATGGTCCGAGCGGCGATGCCGAGCAGCCGAGCGGCCATCGTCTTGTCCCCCCCGGTGTGCCGCAGCGTCTCGTGGATGAGCCGCCGCTCCACTTCCTCCATAGGCGTGCCGATGGGGATGATGACCTGGCCAGCCGCCCCGCGGGGTCCAGTCCGCACGGACTCGGGGAGGTCGGCCACTTCGAGCACCTCGCCCCGGGCCAAAACCACCGCGCGCTCCACGGCGTGTTCCAACTCGCGGACGTTGCCTGGCCAAGCGTAGTCCTCCAACGCCTGGAGCGCCTCCGCCGACAGCCCCCGAACGGGTTTGGCGTTTTTCGCTGCAAAGCGGCGCAGGAAGTGGTCGGCGAGCAGCGGCACGTCCTCGCGGCGCGAGGCAAGCGGGGGGATGCGGACCTCCACCACGTTCAGCCGGTAGTAGAGGTCCTCCCGAAAGCGGCTCTCCGCGACTTCCCTTGGCAACTCACGTCGCGTTGCCGAAACCACCCGGACGTCGACGGTGATGGGGCCTGAGCCGCCCAGCCGCTCAATCTCCCCCTCTTGCAGCACGCGCAGCAGCTTCACCTGAGCACTGAGGGACAGCTCGCCCACCTCGTCCAGGAAGAGTGTTCCGCCGTGCGCGCGCTCAAACCGCCCTTCGCGCCGGGCAAGAGCCCCGGTGAAGGCTCCCTTCTCCACGCCGAAAAGCTCGGCTTCGAGCAGTGTTTCCGGAATCGCTCCGCAGTTGACTGCCACGAACGGCCCACTGGCCCGGGGCGACAGCTCGTGCAGGGCACGGGCGGCGAGCTCCTTGCCAGTTCCAGACTCGCCCACCAGCAACACCGTGGCATGCGCCGCAGCGGCTTGGCGGAGCGTTTCCATGAGGGCCCGGAACGCCGGCGATTGGCCAATCAGCGTCCGCCCGCCGGGAGCCCCGAGGTCCGCCAGGCGCGCCTTGAGCGCCTCGTTCTCGGCCATGAGCGCGCGGTGCTCGAGCGCGCGGTGCACCGTCTTGACCAGCGCATGGCGCTTGAGCGGCTTGGTGATGAAGTCGTAGGCACCGTCTTTCATCGCCGAGACGGCGGCCTCCACCGTCCCGTAGGCGGTCATCAGGACCACCTCGACGTCGGGGCGCATCGAGCGCGCTGTCCGTAGCAGCTCTTGGCCGTCGAGACCGGGCATCATCAAGTCCGTCACCAGAACTCCGACTTCGGGCCGCCGCAGCAGCGTCAACCCCTCCTCGCCGTCGGAGGCGGTGAGCGTGGCCAGGCCCTCGTGCTGAAAAATGCGCGCCACTGAATCGAGATTGGCGCGGTCGTCATCGACGACGAGAACGGTGGTGTTGGCCATGGAACTTGCTGCAGTCTAGCCTTCGTCGACGGC
>JBKQJL010000134.1:0-43624 GCA_052147975.1 Myxococcaceae bacterium | reverse complement strand
GGTCATTCCCAGACACCGCGTTGCGGAAGAACTGAAGCGAGGGTTGAAAAGCGGTGAAGTTGTCGCGGTAACAGGTGGAGGGGGCAGTGGGCGGACACACCACGGATGAACTCTGCAAGATGACGGGGTAGGTGCCGAGACTGCTGGGCGGAGTGGCGAACTGGGCGCTGAGGAAGCCCGAGAAGCCGGCGTCGTGCACCGCCGTCGCCAGGGCTTCGGTGGGTCCAAAGGTGCTCTGCTCGAGGAAGCGAACCGTGTCGGCGTCCAGTCCGCCGTCGGCAGAGGAGTTGTTGGAGGTGGCGTTGCTGCACCCGGCCGCGCCTGTCGCCGCGGCGAGAAGACACCCCAGGAGCACCGCCGGGCGCGACGGCCCGTGCCCAACACTGGAAGACGGCCGAGTGGTCATGTGTGCGAGGCCCTCCTCGGCCGGTACAACGCTGGAAGTACGCCAGCTGGAACACGCAACCGACGGCGGCCGTTGCGGGGCATTCACGGCCTAAGAAGAATTGTCACCGAGCGTGCTGCAGCGCGTCAGCGAGCGCTGAGGAGGACACGGCTAGAGTTGCGGCCGTCTTGGGCGCCATGGACGACGAGACGAGGCTGGACGTCGAGGCCTTACGCCTGCGTCAGCTCTTCGAGCGCAAGCTGCACGGGCTGGCCGCGGAGAGCCGCGCGACGTTTGCCCTCAACGCCGAGGAGCCAATTCTATCCGCGCTCTGTTTCGACCCGCTGCCGTCGGTCGCGACGCAACTGATGGCCAACCCGCGCTTCGGGCTGCAGCACGCGCGGCTGTTGGCGGCCCACCATCCGCACCCCTCGGCCCTCCAGACGCTGGGTGCCCGAGAAGCCTTTCTCAAGGACGCCGAGGTGCAGCGGTTACTGTTGCGCAACGTCCAGCTTCCGCCGGGACTCCTGCAGCGCTTAATTGGGCCCAAGCGGCTGTTGGAGCTCTTCAAGCTGAGCGTGAGCCGCGAGCTGCCGGAGAAGAACCAGCGGGCGACGCGCGAGGGGCTACGGCACAGGTTTTCCAACAGCGCCGCGGCGGAGGAAAAGGTCGAGTTGCTGTTTCAAACCGAGGGCCGTGTCCTGAGCCTGCTCATGGGGCTCCCCCTCGACCAGAAGACGGCGGCGCTCTTGTGCGGGCGCACCGTCAGCTCGCTGCTCCTGGTGCAAAACCTCGCGCGTTGGGGCGCCACCCCACCGGCTCTGCTGCTGCACCTCTCGAGGCAGGCAGTGGTGAAGCACCAGCCGCAGCTGCGGACGCTCCTGTGTCAGCACCCCAACGCGCCCCGCGGCGGACGCGCTCCCGAGGGCTGAGTCATGCCTTCGGACGGCTGGGCTAATGTCGCGTTTCACGCTGGGGTGGGGGTCGGGTGCAAGCTTGCCCTCCGCTGAGCGCGGTGGTGTTGCACAGTACGAGTGGAGGACGCATGCGGGCGGCAGGGACGAGACGACTCTGGGGAGTGGGGCTGAGCGTGCTGTTGGGCGGAGCCGCCGGTGCGGACGAGGCACCGGCGACCAAGCCCGCGGCCAAGCCTCCGAAGCACTATGTCCTGAAGGCGACGCCGGAGACCGTGCAATGGGGGTGGCTCGACCCCAAGGAGCCGCCCCGACTGACCATCGCCTCGGGCGACACGGTCTCCATCGAGACGCTGATGCACGCCAAAGACCAGATTCAGAAGGGTACCTCGATGGAGCAGATTGTCGCCCTGCGCAAGGCGAACCCGGGCGGTGGCCCGCATTCGCTCACCGGGCCCATCTACGTCGAGGGCGCTGAGCCGGGGGACGTCCTGGAAATCCGCATCCTGAAGATTGTCCCGAAGAAGGTGGGCACCAACTTCAATCTCCCGGGCAAGGACTTCCCAACCATCGGTGCGCTGGCGCCCGAATTCCCCGAGGGGCACGTGCAGTACTTCGACCTCGACTTGAAGAAGAACCAGACCGTCTTCAAGCCCGGAATTGTCATTCCGCTGAAGCCGTTTCCCGGGACGCTGGCGGTGGGCATCGACCCGAACGACCCCTCCCCGAGAAAGGGCGGCTCGAAGGACCCCCTCGCACCCGTGAGCTCGCTGCGGCCGTGGAAGAACGGCTCCAACATGGACATCAACGAGCTCACCGCCGGAAGCACCATTTTCATCCCAGTCTTCCTCAAGGGAGGGCTCATCTGGACCGGCGACTCGCATTGCGCCCAAGGCAACGGGGAGGTGAACCTCACGGCGCTGGAGTGCTCCTTCGAGAACATCGAGATTCAGCCCATTGTCAGGAAGGACATGAAGCTCACCTGGCCCCGAATTGAGACGCCAACCCACTACATCCAAGTCGGGTTCGACGAGAGTCTGGACAAGGCGATGGTCATTGCGGTGGCCGAGACGGTGGATTTCCTGGTTCAGAAGAAGGGACTGAACCGCTACGAGGCCTACTCCTTGGCGGCGCTCGCCGCGGATTGCCGGGTCAGCCAGGTGGTCGACATCCGCAAGGGCGTCCACTGCATGATTCCCAAGAGCATCTTCGTGCATTGAGGCGCGCGGCGCGCCGGCGAAAAGCGCGCCGGGCCCGCACGGCCTCCTTGACCTTGGTGCAGGGCAGGGTGACGCTGCTGGCCCCCATGCGCCTGAGCCGGGCTGTCGGTCTCCTCCGCCTGCTGGCCGTCGCCAGCGGCTTGCTGCTGCCCCTCGCTGCTCCAACCGGAGCGGCCGAGCCGCCCGAGACCGCCCCCTCCGAGGCAACCGAGGCCTCTGTTCGCTTCCGCGACCAGCGCCTCTTGGAGCTGCGCGTCGCCCTCGGGGGGCAGTCACCCGACGCGCGAGCGAGGCAAGCCACCCACGCGCTGGCCGCCGCGGTGGAAGCGCCGGGTCCCAAAACGGTGCACCTGGACGAAACGGGCGACCGCGCCACGGTCTTCGTCGGGACCTCGCCCGTCCTTCAGCTGGGCCCTGAGGACGCGGCCGCAGCGGGGGACGTCAGTCTCCACGTCTATGCGGCGGCCGCCAAGGCCACCCTCGAGCATGCCTTGAACGTGGAGGCGCGCCGCGAGTCCCTGCAGAACCTCGTTCTGCGCGTCTCCCTGGCCGTCTTCCTCGGGCTCGTTGCCTTCCTGCTCATCCGCAAGCTGGGGGACTTGGAAGGAGCCGTGGAACGCTGGCTCGACGCCAGGCCGCAAGGGGCGCCGGCACTCCGGCTCGGCAACGTGGAGCTGGCCAGCGAGACGGCCGTCCGCGGCGGCCTGCATGTCTTGTTGCGCTTCAGCAAGCGGGCCTTTCAAGTGGTGCTCGCCTACGTGTGGCTGTACACCGTCCTTCACTTCTTCGAAGTGACGCGGCCCACCGGCGACCGCCTCACCGGGATGCTGTTGGAGCCGCTCGGGCGGGTGCTGACCCGACTGGTCGGGGGGGTTCCGCAGATACTCGCCCTGGCCGTGCTCGGGCTGTTGCTCTTCCTCATCCTTCGCGCCGTGGGGCTCTTCTTCGGCAGCGTGGCCCGGGGAGAGACCCATCTGGCCTGGGTGCCGGCCGATTTGGCGAGACCCACCAGCACGCTGTTGCAGGCGGTCCTGCTCATTGTCGCGGTGGTGTTTGCCGGACCGGTCATCAGCGGCGATGGGAGCAGCGGCCCGTTCAACGGGCTGGCGCAGGCCATTCTCATCGGCTTGGCCATCGCCTGCGCACCGCTCTTCGCGGCAGTGGTGGCTGGGTTGCCGGTGGTCTACGGCCGGGGCCTGCGGGTGGGCGAGGTGGCAGAGGTGGGCGGCAAGGTGGGGACGGTGAAGGAGGTGGACCTGCTGTCGGTGGTGCTCGAGGACGCGGGCGGCCGGCCGGTCCGCGTCCCCCACCTGGTGTCCCTGTTTCAGCCGACGCGTGTCCTCGGGCCAGCTCCCCTCAACAGTGTGGACGTCACGGTGGGCGGGCAGCAGGACCTCTCCCGCGTCCAGGCGCTGCTCTTGGAGGCGGCTGGCTCGCACGCCTCGGGAGCGCGGGTGGAGCTGCGCGCCCTCGACGCCGGGAGTGCCCTGTACCGCGTCACCTCCGGCTACGACGACGTTGGCTTGCGGGTGGCGAATGCGCTCAAGGATGCCAACGTCCAACTCGCTCGGCTCCACGAGGTCGGAGCCGCACTGTGACGGGGCTCGGCTTTCTCGGGCTGTTGCTGGTCGCTTCCTACCTGGGCGGCTTCGTCCTCGGCGGCAAGCACGTGCCCGGCCGAGGGCTGGCGTCCGGGGCGGGCGTGGTGCTGCTTGGCTTCGCGGCCGGGCCAGCGGCGCTCGGGCTCGTCTCCCAGGACAGCCTGGAGCTCTTCACCCCGCTGGCGCAGGTGGGCGTGGGTTGGTTGGCGATGGACGCCGGCCTCGTCTTCGGCCGGGTGGTCGGCCGGCCGGTGCGGCCGATGAGCGCCGTGTGGGGCGTCGCCATCGCCCTGGTGTGCGCCGCTGGCGTCAGCGGAACCCTGCTGTTGGTGATGGCTTGGCTCCCCCGGGCCTCCCCCTCCGCGCTCTCCACCCACGAGCGCTGGGTGCTGGTGTTGGGGACGGGAGCAGCACTGTCCGAGACAACGCGTTCGGTCTTTCGCTGGGCAGCCCGCCGCTATGGTGCGCGCGGGCCTCTCTTCAATCGGCTGGCGGACATTGCCGCGGGGGATGACTTGGTGCCGGTGGCCCTCGCTGCGGTTGCCGTCGCGCTCCAGCCGGTGGCCTCCGCGTTTGGCCCAATGCCCCCCGCCGCTGGCGCAGTCGCGCAGCCGCTCTTTGGGTGGCTGTTGGGAGTGGCCGCGGCGTTGATGTTGGGCCGCACCTTTCGCCTCAACGTCTTCCGCGGCGTGCTGCTTGGCGTCACGCTCATCGCCATTGGCTTCACCGTGCGCCTCGGCCTGTCGCTGCTGGCTGTCCCCTTTGGCCTCGGACTGGGACTGGCCACCGTGTCCCGCCACCGGGCGCGGGTGCGGAAAGGAGCAGTGTCCGAGCGCTTCGTCCTGTTGCCGGTGCTTTTCCTGGCTGGAGCGATGACGTCGCTCGACGGGCCAGTGCCGTGGCTGGCGGCTGCCGGGGTGGCCGCGCGTCTGGTCTTCAAGCTTGTCGCAGGTCTCGGACTGTGGGCCTCCTGGCCGGACGCTCGACCGGCCGGCCCCTCCTTGGGGTTGGGCCTGGTGTCCTCCGGCGCCCTCAGCGTCGCGGTGGGCCTGTCGTTCGCGCTCGGGTTCCCGGGCGTGGTTGGCTCGAGCGTCCTTGCCGCGTCGACGTTGAGTGTGGTGGTGGGAGAGCTGGTGGGGCCAGCCAGCCTGAAGCGCGCACTCGGAAACGCCGGGGAGTTGCATGAGGCCCCGCCCGAGACTGCGGCCGGCAGCGCTCTGGAGGCCAGCTCGTGAGCCGGGCCGAGGAGTCCCCCCGTCCACTCGGGGAGCGCCTTCTCGAGGCGGTCGTGGTGCTCGGCCTCCTCGCCCTGCTGGTGGTTGGCCGGCGGCTATTCCCATCGGTTGGAGCTGGTGCCGGCACCATCGCCTCGGTCGGCGTCCTCCTCATGGGGGGCACGGTGCTGGCCAACCTGCTGGAGCTGGTGGGGCTACCGCACCTGACCGGGTACCTGCTGGCGGGAGTGGCCACCGGCCCGTACGTGCTGGGGATGGTCGACCACCATGCGGTGGAGGACCTCGCACCGGTCAACCAATTGGCACTCTCCCTCATCGCCCTGGCCGGTGGCGCCGAGTTGAGGCTCGCCTCGCTGAAGAGCGGACTGCGCAGCCTCGCCTGGGCGACCCTCTGGCAAAACCTGCTGGTGATGGTGGTGCTGGCCCTGGTGTTCTTGGCGGCTCGCCCGCTGCTGCCCTTCCTGGCGGGCGTCCCAACGGCGGGCGTGGTGGGGGTGGGGCTCCTCTGGGGCGTCATCGCCGTCACCCGCAGCCCGTCCGCGACGCTGGGCATCCTTTCGCAGACGCGCGCCAAGGGCCCGTTGGCCACCGCCACCCTCAACTTCGTGATGGCCTCCGACGTGGTGGTGGTGGTGCTGCTGGCGCTGGTGATGACCGTCGCCCGTCCGCTCATTGCTCCCGGCTCCATGCTTTCGCTGGCGGCCTTCCGCGAGTTGGGCGTGGAGCTTCTGGGAAGCATCTCGGTGGGGACCACGCTGGGGCTGCTGTTGGCCGCCTACCTCCGACTCGGGGAAGGCAAGGGGCTGGTGCTGTTGCTCATCGCCCTGGGCCTCGTCTTCACCGAGCTCTTTGACTACCTGCACTTCGACTGGTTGCTCATCTTCATGACGGCCGGCTTCGTGGTCCAAAACCTCTCCAAGCAAGGTCCCCTTTTCGTCTCCTCCATCGAGTCGATGGGGGAGGTGGTGTACGTCGTCTTTTTCGGGGTGGCCGGCGCGCACTTGGACCTCCACGTCCTGCGCGGCCTCTGGCCGGTGGCGCTACTCTTCGTCGTCTCCCGCGGTGCGACTTCCTGGGTGGCCGGGCGGCTGGCCAGCCGCTTTGCCGAGGACCCCCCGGCGCTGCGTACCTGGGGGTGGGCGGGCCTCGTGTCGCAGGCCGGCCTGGCGCTGGGCATCTCCAGCACCGTGCAGGGCGAGTTCCCTGCCTTCGGAGCCGGGCTGGGCGCCCTGGCGGTGGCCACGGTGGCGATGAATGAGATGGTGGGCCCCGTCCTTTTCAAGGTGGCGCTCGACCGTTGCGGCGAGACGCACAGTGCGGACGAGGACGTCGAGTCCGCGGTCGGGACCGAGGCCTTTGAGCCTTGAGACTCTAGTCGGCCCTGGACGTGTATAGCTAAATAGCTATATATGCATGTGATGTGCTCCGGACTCTGGTCGACAGCGCCGGCACGCGTCCCCGAGGGCCCTGCGGCGGAAGGCGGCCGCCCCGTTTCCAGGCTTCGTCTCGGGCTCGGGCTGGTGGCGCTGGCCTCGGTGGGCCTTCTGGCTGCCACGCCCCTCTTGGTGGGCGTCCTAAAAGCCATGCTCGCCGGGCGAAGGGTGCCGCTGCCGCTGGGCTTCATCCTCGTCTTGCAGGATGCGCAGGCCCTCGTGCTTGCCTCGCTGGCCGCCACGGTCGGGCTGTGGACGGCTCCACGGGTGGGGCTGGATGCCCCGCTGCTCCGTGCCCGTCTTGGCGGGGCGCCCGTGGCCCAGCGGTTGCTGAGGCTTCTGCCCCCCTCCGTCCTCGCCGGCTCACTCGGCGCGCTCTCAGTGCTCGCGCTCTCCTCGGCGCTCAAGCCCTCTCTGCCGGCGGTGCTCTTTGCCCTGCCTTCCCTGCGTGGCTGGGCGGGTGCCTCGGGGGCCTTTTACGGAGGGCTTGTCGAGGAGCTGCTCTTTCGCTGGGGGCTACTGTCTCTGGTTGCCTTCGCCCTGGACCGGCTCGGCCTCCGCCAGGGCACTGGCTTCTGGGCGGCCAACCTTGCCGCGGCCCTGGCCTTCGGCCTGTTGCACCTACCGCCCGCGCTGCAGCTGGGCGTCCCCCTCACCCCGCTGGTGGTGGCCTACCTGTTGGCCGGCAACGCCGTGGTGGGGCTCGTCTGCGGGTGGCTATTCCGTCGCCGCGGGCTCGAGTCGGCCATGGTGGGCCACGCCAGTGCGGACCTCTGGCTGCACGCGGTGTTTCCTGCGCTTGGACTGTGAGTGAGCGACTCGGCTTTCAAGGCGCTTTCGGACCCGACCCGCCGCGAAATACTGCGGTTGCTCGGGCGCGGCCAACTGTCGGTGGGGGAGGTGGTCGAGCGGTTCGCCATGTCCCAGCCCTCCATCTCCCGTCACTTGGCAGTGCTGCGAAACGCGGGCTTGGTGACGGCGCGGCGCGAGGGCCAAAACGTCCTCTACCGACTCGACACGACGGTGATGCAGGACGTGGTGCGTGCGCTGATGGACCTCGGCGGGAGGAAGGCGCAATGAAGGCGACTCGGACACCGGCCCTCGGCGCGCTGCTCGGCGACTCGGTCCTCTCGGCCGCCGTGTACCGCCATCTCCCAGAAACCGTCCCCGTCCACTGGAATCTCGCCGGGCAAGTAGACCGCTACGGCAGCAAGCTCCAGCTCGTGCTCTTCGGCCCGCTTCTTTTGGCCGGCTTGTGGGCGTTGATGGTGTTGCTCTCGCGCATTGACCCGCGGCGGGCCGAGCGCGCTGCTGCCGACGCAGTGCCGTCCGAGACGGAAGGCTCCTATTGGACGGTCATCCACCTCTTGCTGGTGGCACTCGCGCTGATGCACGGCGCACTCCTGCTTGCCGTTTCCGGCGCCTTGAGCGGGCCGGACCGAGCGGTGGCCGTCGGCATCGCGCTGCTGTTGCTGCTGCCGGGAAACTTCATCGGCCGGCTCCGGCCGAACTGGTTTGTTGGCATCCGAACGCCTTGGACGCTCGCCTCGGACGACGTCTGGCGCCGCACCCACCGCCTGGCGGCGGGGCTGATGGTGGCCGTGGGGCTCCTGCTTCTCCCGCTGGCGCTGCTGCTGCCGGCGCACCGGGCCGTTTTGGCGGCGGTGGCGGTGACGCTGACGGCCACCCTCGGCCCTGCGGTGTGGAGCTACTTCGCCTGGAAGCAGGAACGGCAGCGCGCGCCGGGGTGAGTGGCGCTGGCCGCGGGGGCGCCTACGGACTGTCGATGAAGCGCTGGAGAAAGACGAGGTCCAGCCAGCGGTCGAACTTCCGGCCCACCTCGCGAAAGCGGCCCACCTCGGTGAAGCCGAGGCGCTGGTGCAGACGCAAGGAGACCGCGTTGTCTGCGTCCACGCCCGCCACCAGGACGTGCTTGCCCAGGGCTCGGGCCCGCGGCAGCAGCGCCAGAAGGAGGCTTCGGCCCACGCCCCGACCGCGCACGTCTGCGCGGACATGCACCGTGTGCTCAACCGTGTTTCGGTAACAGGGCCAGGCGCGGAACTCTCCAAAGGAGGCGAAGCCAGCCACCCCGTTTCCGTCGTGCGCCACGAGGACCGGGTAGCCCGCTGCAGTGCGAGACTTCATCCACCCAAGCCGCTCCTCGAGCGAGACCGGCTCCTCACGGTAGACAGCCGTGGTAGTGGCGATGACGTCGTTGAAGATGGCGAGGATGCCGGGGAGGTCCTGCTCCAGCGCGTCGGCAATGGCGGACATGGAAGCCCTCTTGCAACGTTGCCCTCATACGCCTATATGAGACGCCTGTCCACTATAAGAGACAACAGGGGCGCCGCGGCTGCCCACCGCCCCGCCCCGGGGGAAGGCGACGAGACTCGCTTACTGGCGGCGCGGCTCAAGCTGGAGCGGGTCCAGCGGTCCTGGACCATCGCCCAGCTGGCGGAGCGCTCCGGCGTGTCCCGAGCGATGATTAGCAAGGTCGAGCGCGGTGAGGCGAGTCCCACGGCCGTTCTGCTCGGCCGGCTTTCCGGAGCGTTCGGGCTGACGTTGTCGGCCTTGCTCGCCCGCGCCGAGTCGTCCGGAAACCGCCTTGCTCGACGGGCGCAGCAAGGGACCTGGACGGACCCCAGCACCCGCTACCTCCGACGGTCGGTGTCCCCGCGAACCGGAGGGCCACTCGAGTTGGTGATGGTGGCGCTCCCCAAAGGAGCGCGCGTCAGCTACCCCGCTTCGGCCTATGCCTTTCTGTACCACCAAATTCTGGTGCTCTCCGGGACGCTCCGCTTCCAGGAGGGGGGGCTCGAGCACGTGCTTCGCGCCGGGGACTGCCTGGAGCTCGGGGCGCCCGCCGAGTGCACCTACTTCAACCGAGGCCCGGGGAAGTGCTGTTACTTGGTGGCCGTTGTGCGCCGCTGACAAAGTGCCGCACGTCACGCCCTTTTCTGGGGCGGGGCGTGACATGACAGGGCGTTTCAACGACTGTCGGCCGAGACTTGGAAAACATGGCTGAGCTTCCAACCAGCGTGGCCCAAAGCAGGCCATGGGGGGCCCTGCCGGGGTGGGGTTGGGCGCTGCTCGGCGTCACCCTGGCGCGGGCGCTGGTGCTGCCCGCCTTCGAGCTGGTGCCACAAGAGGCCTACTACGCCTTTTGGGCCCGCCATCCAGCCCTGTCCTACTTCGACCATCCCCCGCTTCTGGCCTGGTCGCTCGCCGCGGCGTTTCACCTCTTCGGCCGACACCCCCTGGTGCTGCGGGCGGTGCCCTTCCTCTTCACCCTCCTCACCCAAATCGCCTTCCTCCGCTTGACACGCCGCTTCGTGCCCAACGGAGTGGGCCGGGCCCTCTTGCTCTTCTGCACCACGGGGGTGGTGACGCTGCTTTCCCTGGTGGCACTGCCTGACGCACCGCTCGTCTGCGCCTGGACACTGGCGCTCACCGCGCTTGCCGCCGCGCTCTTCGATGGCGCCGCTTGGGCCTGGCCGCTCGCCGGGCTCTTCATGGGGCTTGCCTTCGACGCCAAGTACACCGGGGCCGCACTCTGGTTTGGACTGGGCTTGTTTCTCGTTGTCTCCTCGCCCCACCGCCGCCTGTGGCGCACCCCGGGCCCGTACGTCGCGCTGCTGGTGGCCCAACTGTTGGCGCTCCCCGTGTACCTGTGGAATGCCGAGCATGGCTGGGCGTCCTTCCTTTTCCAGACGGCCGGCCGCGCCCAGTCGGCGGCCGGCCTCGGGCTCCGTCATCTCCTCGGGCTGCTTTGCACCCAGGCTGCGCTCTTGCTCCCGCCGCTCCTCCTCGTCCTGGCGGTGCTGTTGGCCAGGGGCCTCAAAGCCCTGCTGCAGCGGAGGCTCGAGCCCGAGGAGCTCTTCCTCGCCGCTTTCTGTCTTCCGCTGCTGTTGGCCGGGACGCTTCTCAGCACCACCGTGCTGGTGAAGCCCAACTGGCTTTTGCCGGCCTACGTCACCGCGGTGCTGTGGGTGGCCCGGCACAGCGGGCGGCGGCTGCTGCGGTGGAACCTCGCCTTCAGCGCCGCGCTACACGCGCTCTTCCTGGTGGAGCTCCTCTCCTACCCGGTGGTGCTGCACACCGACGACACCTGGGTGGGCTGGCGGGCGCTTGCCGTCGAGGTGGAGGGGCGTGTCCAGCCCGGCGAATTTGTCTTTTCCGCGGACGACTACAAGACGACGGCCGAGCTGCTTTTCTACTCGGACCTCGAGGTCTACGGACGCAACGTGCTGGGCGAGCGAGCGCTGCAGTTCGACTACGTGGGCCTGGACACCAGCGGCCTGCTCGGTCGCAATGCGCTCTTCGTCGACTCGGCGCCGAGCGACCCGAGCGGGAGCGAGCCGCTCGGGCCGCCCCCGGCGCGTCTCCAGCAAGCGTTTCAAACAGTGACGCCCGAGCCTTGGGTGCGCCTGACGTTGAGCGGCCGGCCGGTGCGCGCCTTTCGGGTGTGGCGCTGCCTCGGCTACCTCGGCCCGCCTGGGCGGTGAGGGGGCGGCTGGCCGGGGGACACCGCCGGCCAGGGGGCGGGCTCGGCGTCCTCGGGGTTGCTTTCGTCGACGCCATAGCCGAATTCGGTGTGGCCGCTCGTCTCTAGAAAGGGGCCCCCCTCCTCCTCCGGACGCTCGCTCTGGTAGTGCTCCTCTGGGTCCTCGCCGCTGGTGGCGCTGAGGACGAAGCTTTCGCCGAGTTCCTCCGCCAGCTCGTCGCTGGCGTGGCGAGCGTCTAACAAGAAGGCGCGGGTCTGCTCGGGCCGGCCAGGAGGCTTCTGACGCACGCCCACCTCGACCTCAGAGGCGGACGCGTCGGGTTTGCGCCGAGCCGTCTTCGCCGGCCGAGCCAGGCGCGTCCGTTGAGGCGTTTGTCTCGATGCTGCGGCCTTGCTCACCTTGCGCCCCGGGCCGCCAGGCTGCTTGCGCTGTTTGGGTTTGCTGGCCATGGCCGCACTCCTTCTTCCCTTGGGGGGAAGGACTCTAGGCGACAACGGGGGTAAGGCGCCCACAGCATCGCTCTTGCGGGTACACAGTCGCCCGCCCGTTCCCTCGCCTTGGGCCGCTCTCTTCGTGTCTGATGATGCGCCGGACGTGATGGGCGAACGCGAGCTGCTGCGATTGGGGACACGTGACGTGCTGCGCGTCCTGCTCGTCGAGGACGCGGAGGCGGACGCCGCGCTCATCGTCCATGCACTCTCCTCGGAAGGCCGCCTCATTCGGCCGGAGAGGGTGGACACCCCGGAGGGCTTCTCGGCCGCGCTGCGGAGCACCACGCCCTGGGACGTCATTGTCTCCGACCACCGCATGCCTCGCTTCTCCGCCTTGGAAGCGCTTCGAATTTTGCAGAGCACCGGCCGCGACATCCCCTTCCTCATCGTCAGCGGCGCCATTTCCGAGCACGACGCCGTCTCGGCGATGAAGGCTGGCGCCCACGACTACTTGATGAAGGACAACCTGGCTCGACTTGGCCCGGCGGTCGAGCGCGAGTGCGGGGAAGCTGTCCAGCGGGCGGCCCGTCGCCGCGCGGATGCTGCGCTGCGCCGCAGCGAGGCCGAGCTCCGGGCCGTCATGGCGCACGTGCCGGATGGGCTGCTCACGGTCTCGCCGTCCGGGGCGCTGGTCTCGATGAATGCCGCCGCGGAGCGCATCTTCGGGGTGCGAGCCGAGGCGGTGCTGGGCCGACCGGCCGAGGACTTCCTGCCGCCGGGCTTCTCGTCCTCGGTGGGCCTGGGCTCCCTCGAATGCGAAGCCCGCCGGGCAGATGGCTCGCTGTTGCAGTTGGAGGTCTCGGTCGCGGAAGTCCCGGACACCGACCCGAGCCTGGTGGTGACGGTGCGCGACGTCACCGACCGGCGGCGCCTCGAGGCCGAGGTGCAACGCACCCAGAAAATGGACACCGTGGGCATGTTGGCCGGCGGCGTGGCCCACGACTTCAACAACGTCCTCACCGGCATCCAAAGTGCCGCCGCCATGGCCCGCTTGGAGCTCCCCAGAGACCATGCCGCCGAGGGAGACTTGGCCGAAATCGAGCGCCAGTGCCAGCGGGCGGCGGCTCTGGTGCGTCAGTTGCTCGCCTTCGCCCGCAAACAGCCGCTCGCCCGCCGGACACTCAGCGTCAATGAGGTGGTGCTCGACGTGGAAAGCCTGCTCCGGCGGGTGATTGGCGAGCACGTGCGCTTTGCGGTCGAGCTCCAGCCGGACGTCTGGAACATCAGCGGCGACAGCGCGCAGTTGGAGCAGGTGCTGATGAACCTCTGCATCAACGCCCGTGACGCCATGCCGGAGGGTGGCCGCCTGACGGTGCGCACCGGCAACCTCACCGCTGGCTCCGAGCTCGCCGCAAGGGCCCGCAGCGTCCCCGGCAAGCGCTACGTCGTGCTCAGCGTCCAGGACAGTGGAACTGGGATTCATCCTCGGACGCTGGAGCGAATTTTCGAGCCCTTTTTCACCACCAAGGCGCCAGGCCGAGGCACCGGGCTCGGCCTGGCCGTCGTCCACGGCATTGTCCGCCAGCACGACGGGATGATTGAGGTGGACAGCGTCCCCGGGGCGGGCAGCACCTTCTCCGTGCTGCTGCCGGCCGTCGAGGCCGACGCCGTTGCGGTACCGGCAGGAGGCGGGGCCGTCCCCCAGTCGGGCTCCGGGACGCTGCTGGTGGTGGAGGATGATGCCAGTGTCCGCCTCGGCGTGGTGCGGATGCTGGAGCACGCCGGCTACCGCGTGCTGGCGGCGGCGGACGGGGAGGCCGGGCTAAGCGTCCTCGACCAGGGGGCGGTCGACCTGGTGCTCTTGGACGCGGTGCTTCCTGGCTTGTCCGCGCTGGACACCTACCGGGCCATCCGCAGTCGGCGGCCGGACATTCCAGTGCTGCTGGTGAGCGGCTACAGCGAGGCCATGCTGGACGCCACCTTGCGCCGCGAGCTCTCGGGTCGCTTCTTGCAAAAGCCCTTTAGCCTGGAGGGGCTGGCGTCGCGGGTGCGGATGCTGCTGACGCCGGCCGGGGCCCGCGCCGGGGCAGGGTAACGCCGTTTAGGACTGGGCTGCGGGGTGAGGTGCCGGCACCTCGATGCCGGCGGCGGGAAACTCCCTCTTCAAGGCGCCGAGCAAGGCGCGCTGCTCCTCGGAGGGTGGGTGCCGCTGGATGCGCTCCACCTCTCGCCGGCCGTGGCTGAGGTCACCCGCGGAGAGGTGGGCGCGGGCCGCCCAGGCCAGCAGCGTCAAGTCGTCCGGTTGAACTTCCAAGGCCCGTGCGAAGTACTCGGCGGCGGCCGGGAAGTCGCCGTCGTGGAAGGCGAGCATGCCCTGGGCGAAGCTGAAGGCAGGGTCGCTCTGGGCCACTTCCCGTCCAGCGGCCTTCCACAGCTTGACGAGGTCCGGCAGGCCACTCGCGGCGGCAGCGGCCACGGCGTTGGTGTAGAGGGGAACGAAGCGAGGGAAGCGCTCGATGGCCCGTCCGTACAGCTCAGTCGCCTCTTGCACTCGGTGCTCGTGCATCAACGCAATCCCGAGGTTGTTGTACACCTCCGGCACCTCCGGCGCCCGCTCGACCAGGTAACTGAGGAGTCGTTCGGCCTCTGCCGCTTTGCCGTGGAGCAACAGCTCGACGGCCTTGTTGCTGTGGAAGAGCACGAAGGCCGTCTCGTCGTCGATGGGGGAATACAGTGAAAAGCGCCACTCAGAGGTGTGGGTGGCGGTGAAGTCCACGACAATTCCGCCCGTCGCCCAGCTTTCCAGGCCGTGCGACACGGCAATGTGAGACGAGGTGAAAAAGCGCCCCCCGGCCTCCCAGAAGACCGGCAGGTTGGTGATGCGGACGAAGTGGACTTCGATGCCGATGCTCCGGGCGGCCGCCACAAAGAGCATCGCGTAGCTCATACAGTCGCCCTCGCGCGCCTCGAAGGCGGCTTCGGCATTGAGCGTGCGACTGGACGCGTAGCGGAAGCCCAGCGCGTCACCGTCCACCAAAAAGCGGACCAGGCCCTGGACTCGGGAGCGTTCCGAGCCGCCCTCGGACGCCCGGACGCGGATGGTTTCCCGGGCGGCGTCGCTAAATTGAAGCGGGTCTTCCATCGGCAGCCCGAGCGCCATGCCGTCCAACAGCCAGGCGGGGCCGGTGGGCTTGGAGCTCACGGTGGGGGTGGCGCAGGCACAGAGCGCCAGCGCGCCGGCGGCACCGAGAACGCGGCGCATGCGCAAAAAACGCGGCGCCATCAACCACCTCCACTGCAGGGCCCGACCCTCGTCGGAAACCCCTCGAGACTTCCAAAACACTGTGGGAAGCCTACTCCCCTTGGCCGAGAAAGGGCAGGCGCTGGCACGTTGACTTCCCGGGGGGCTGTCGGTACAAGCCCGCGCCTCGCGGAAGCGGGGGAGCGTAGCTCAATTGGCAGAGCAATGGACTCTTAATCCATAGGTTGTGGGTTCGATTCCCTCCGCTCTCATTGCACCGGCGGCATGGCTCTCCGTGTAAACGAGTAGACGTGCCGCCGGTCGCTTCCTCCAGGGAGCCGCGCCGCGGCATGGCGCTCTTGACGCGCCGCAGCAGTGACGGCACCGCAACAAATGCGCCGCGCCGCGGTGTCGCCTAGCAGAGGGCCAACGCGCTCGGAGGGGCCATTGTCGCGAGTTTGCACGGCGTTACCGATGGTAACGCCCTGTTACCCATCACCACGGCAGTGAAATGCGCCTTTGATTTAAGCGCTTGACCTTGGCCCCCGTCTCTAGTGGAACGCACCTTGCGTACAGGGGCGCCAAAGCTGGCGCTCTGCCGGAGAGATTCCCGCTGACGGCCATTGCTGCAGCGTCCACGTGGAGAGGGGAATTGCATGAAGCTGAAATCAGGGGTGACGGTACTGGCGGTGCTGTGCGTGGTGCTGGCCACACCGGCCCACGCTGCAAAAATCACCATTAATGACCAGGGTGGCTTCGTCGACGTCGGGGCGATTGTTCAGACCTGGGTTCGTGTCACCGAGAACGGCTCTGCAGACCATACCGGGCCGTCGTATGACTTCTTCTTTCGGCGCATGCGGTTTTACGTGAACGGCCAGGTCAACGACCACTTCGGCGTCATCGCCAACACCGACGTGAGCTACACCCAAGTTGGCGCGGCCGCCTCCGACGTCATCACCAACCCGGTGACGCAGCAGAACTCGGTCCGCTTCGCTTCGCCGACCATCGTCATGAACGAAGCGCTCGGCTACATCAACGTCTGTAAGGAATTTAAGCTCTGGGCGGGCCTTCAGTTGCTCCCCTGGGTCCACGAATCGCTGACCGACATTACGCGGTTCGCCGAACTCGACGAGCAAACGGACGTCACCGAGCGCGGCCGCCCAGCGGGCTTCTACGGCCGTGACCGAGACCTGGGGCTCGTCTTCAGCGGCGACCTTTCCATCATCAACTACCGCATCGGTGTCTTCAACGGCGTGCAGACCATCGCTGGCAAGTCGACCGTGACTGCCTCGGGCCTGGTGACTGGGCCGACCAACGTGGCCGTCAACTACCCGGCCTACACGGGCGTGAACCCTGGCGACTCCCCAAGCTATGACGGGGCCATCCGCATCAACATCGTCGGCAGCGAGCCGGGCTACTTCTACCCAGGCGGCCTCGCCTATGATGGCAAGGCGTACATCTCCGTCGGCGGCGGTGTGAACTTCCAGCCGAGGGCCATCGCCGCCACGGCACGCGGGCTCTCCACCGCCAGTTACGAGGGCTACTTCGCCGACCTCCACCTCGACCTGCCATTTGCCGACAACGAATTTGTCGTCGAGGCCGGCTGGGTGCGCACCGTCTACTCCGGCAATGGCGCCCCGGTGTCCTCGGGCAATGCCACCGGGTTGGGCCTCATCAACAATGCCGGTGATGGCTACTACGGCACCGTGGGTGTCCGGCTCGGCTGGATTTATCCCTACTTCTCGATGGAGTACTACGTCTCCAACTTGAGCGGAGACTTCGTCACGTCGACGTACATGGTCTTCGGCAACGGCTGGCTTCCCGCCTCAGGTCGCGTCGGGACGCTCCAGACCTACCATGGAGGCTTGAAGTTCTTCCCGGGTGGCCCGGTTGGAAACATGCCGATGATTAACTTGGACATGGCCTTCCAGAGTAAGCAGAACGCGGGCGTGGCCACGGTCGGCAGCGAGGGCATCCCCACCAACGGAAACCAGTGGTCGGGCACACTCGAGTTCGAGTGGAAGATTTAGCACTCCGCTAGGCGGCCTTCGCGCCCATTCAAGGGGCGAGGTTTCCCTCCACGGGGCCTCGCCCCTTTTCTTTGTCCCTTTGGGGACAACCGAATTGCGACCGCTTTCTGCGGCCTCTCGGCGGGAGTCTCCTTCACTCCCCGCCCAGGGCCTCGTCGTCCTCGAGGAGCTTGGCCAACGTCTTTCGGTCGACTCCCAGTGCATCCGCCGTTGCAAGGCGCCGGCCGCCCTCTTGGTGAAGGGCCCAGCTTGCGTAGTGTCGCTGAAGTTGTCGGAGCGGAAGGACCGGCCCGTGAAACTCGAGGTGGGCGGCTTCCCCGTCGCTGGCCACATCCAGGTGCAACTCCTCGGGTTGGACGTCCGCGCCCCGCCCAAGAAGGACTGCGCGCTCCACGACGTTTTCCAGCTCACGCACGTTTCCGGGCCAGGGGTGCCGCGCGAGCCGCGCGTGGGCCTCGAGGGAGAACGCTTCAACCGGCGAGCGGGGATGACGCGCTTTGGCAGCCTGTAAGAAGTGCTCCACCAGCAACGGGAGGTCCTCGAGGCGGTTCCTCAACGCGGGGAGCTCCAGACGGACCACGTCGAGGCGGAAGAGCAAGTCCTCTCGGAAGCGGTGCCCCGCGGCCAGCTGGCGAAGGTTGCGGTTGCTGGCGGCGACGACACGTACGTCGACAAGCCGCTGTTTGTTGGCCCCCACCGCGCGCACCTCCCCGCTCTCGAGGACGTCCAGAAGTTTGGCCTGCAACGCGATGTCCATTTCGCCAATCTCGTCGAGGAACAAAGTGCCGCCATGTGCTTCCTCGAAAAGGCCGGTGCGCGGGGCGATGGCGCCAGTGAAGGCGCCCTTCACGTGACCGAAGAGTTCTGACTCGAGCAGGCTCTCTGGCAGAGCCGCACAGTTGACGGTAACGAAGGGGCCAGTGGAGCGACGCCCCAGTGCGTGGAGCGCGCGGGCAACCAGGCCCTTCCCGGTGCCGGTCTCCCCCGAAAGCAGCACTGGCACGTCGGCGTCGGCCACTCTCTCCATGAGGTCGAACAGGGTCCGCATGGAAACGCTGGTGCCCACCAAGTTCGCCAACGCAAAGCGCTCCCGCAGGGCGCGCCGAAGGTGCACCGCCTCGGTGCGCAGCCGCGCTTCCTCCAAGGCGCGACCGAGGAAGAGCGCCAACTCATCGACGGTGAAGGGCTTGGTCAGGTAGTGGTACGCCCCCTGGCGGATAGACTCAATCGCCGTGGCCACGGCACTGAATGCGGTGGTGACGATGACCGGCCGTGCCGGGTTGAGCCGGCGCGAGAGCGCGAGCAGCTCGATGCCGTCGAGACCGGGCATTCTCAAGTCGGTCACGAGCGCGTCGATTTCCGGTTCCTGTTCCAGACGACGTGACGCCGCGGCGCTGGAACCTTCGGGAATGGCGCGGTACCCGCGTTCCTGCAACCCGTCGGAGAGCGTCTCGGCGAGGGCGAGGTCGTCATCCACCACCAAGACACGGGTCTCCTTATCCTGCGTCACGACGTTCCTCAGCCGCGGCAGGAATTTCGACCCGCACGCGCGTTCCGCCGAGCCCGCGGGTGGACGCCAACCGGGGCTCAAAAGACAGCGTCCCGTGGTGGTGCTTCACAATCTCGCTGGCGATGGTTAACCCGAGCCCCGTTCCCTTGCCGACAGGCTTGGTCGTGAAGAGGGGCTCGAGACACCGTTCGGCCACCTCCTGAGAAATGCCAGTCCCGTCGTCCTCCACGATGAAGGCCACCCGGCTGCCGTGGGGCTCGACCTGCAGCTCCACGGTGCCGCCCGGGACACAGGCGTCGCAGGCATTCAGTAGGAGATTGACCAGGACTTGCTCAAACAGCGCCGGGTCACAGGCGACGGGCGGCAGCTCTGCGCTGAGGCGGCTTTGGAGCCGGACGTTGGCTTGGGCGAAGCGGTGTTCCACCAGTTCCAGGGCAGCCCGTGCCAGCGCCGTCGGTTCGACTTCGGCAAAGGTGGGGGCTCCCCCACGCGCCAGCGTCAGAAAGGCCCGGATGATGCGCGAAATGCGCTGCGCTTGCTCGAGGATGGCCGACGCAGCGCGAAGCGACCTCGAGTGAGGCTCCATGCGGGAAATGAGCTGCTCGGCGCGGCCGACGATGATGCCGAGAGGCGTCGAGACTTCGTGGGCCACGCCGGTGGCAAGCGCCCCCAGCGTTGCCAGCTTGTCTGCCTCGACGAGCCGTCGGTCACGCAGTCGAACTGCCTCTCCCACGGCCAGAACCTGCCGCAGCTCGAGCTCTCGTCGTTGCTCGCGAAGTGCCAGGCCTCCGAAGCAGCCCACCAAGAGAGAGGCCAGGGCAGTGCCTAGGACGAGCCGCCACAGCGCTCGGGACTCGCGGTCCCGCACCCGCTGGGCCGTGGCCAGGACGGCAACGGCCCACTCCCGTTGCTGCGCGTCGGTGGCTCGCGCGAGGCCGGCGAGCGCCATTCGCCGTGGAAGCCCGACGGCGGCAGCTTCCGGGCGTGAGAGCTGCACCCACGGCCGCCCGGTTGCCAGCGCAGCTTCCACTGGCGGCGTTGCGACCGGTTGCCCACTCGCCTCAACGAGCTTCGGTTGACCGGGGACACCGACGAGGACGCGCACGGCGCCTGGTTGCTCGATTGAGCCTCGAATGGCCTGCAGCGCGTCCAGCAGGCACGGGCTCCCCAACTGGGCGCAGTCCGGCGTACGGACTCGGTCGGCGAGGGCGATGGCAGCGCTCCTCGCCACGGCGGTCTGTTCGGCGGCAAAGTCGTCCAGCGCCGCTCGTGCTTCCCGTCGCTCGTCCCACACGGCGACCGCCAGCACCGCGGCAAGCGCCAGCACCATCGCGACCACGAGCTGAGTGCGTCTCATGGCCGGCTGCGCTTGGCCCTCAACCGCCAAGCTGGGCTGTCTGGTTGCGACGTCAGCAACGCAAAGCGAGGGAGTCGCCAGCATTCCGACAGCAGCCTGAGCAAAGGAGATGCCATGGTGCTCGCTGGGGCAGTACCGGCCATCACCCCGACCAAAGCCAATGCGGGGGGAAAGCTTCCCCTTTCGCCGGGAAATTTTCCCCTTCGACGGGTTCCAAAAGCGTTAGCCGTACTCCGAGCGCGAGTATTGTCCACCTGGCCCAAACATTGCTCCAAGGAGTGACGCCGATGCCAAGCGTGTACGTGGTTCGGGCTCGCTGCCTGCCCGTCCTGGTCGTCCTCGTCTCAATGGTAACCCAAGCCACCGCACAACAGATGCCACCCGGGACGGCTGGACAGCCATTGGCGCCAGCGGCCCCGCAGAGCCCGCCGGAGACGCCCCTGGACCGGGCCTTCGTGGCGCCTCCCAAAATTACGTTGAAGGCAGCGCTCGACTTTGCGCTCAAGAACCAGCCAGCCGTCAAAGCAGCTCTTGCTCGAGTCGCTTCCCGACAGAGCGACGTGGGAATTCCTCGCGGGCAGTGGCTGCCGACGGTGGGATTGACTGCCCAATTGCTGGGCGGCACTGCCAACAACACCACCGCCTCTTACGTTGGCGACGCCTGGGTGCCCATCCCCCGCATCGGTGGAACCACGACGACCAACGCCGCCGGCGCGAGCTGGTCGCCAAAGCCCTCCACGCTGGCCGGCTTCGGCTTGACGCAGGAAGTCTTTGATTTCGGCCGCATTACCGCGGAGGTTTCCGCCGCCGAATCTCTGTTGAGCGCCGAGCGGCTTACCGCTGACGCACAGTCACTGGATATTCGTCTGGGAGTGGAGGAGGCCTACTTCGCCGTCTACAGCGCGAAGCAGGTGGAGGCAGCGACCGACCAAGCCTACCAACGGGGGAAACTCCAGTTTGACTTGGCCACCCAGGGGGTGGTTGCCGGGCTCCGGCCACCCATCGATAAAACCCGCACCGAAGCGCAACTCGCCCGTTTCGATGTCTACCGGCTTCGTGACCGAGGGGCGCTCCGCGTCGCGCAGCAGCTGTTGGCCGCCGCGGTGGGCAGTCCTGAACCAGCCCTGGACATCGCCGACCAGCCGCCCACTCCGGCCGACCTTCCCTCGCTCGACGCGGCGGTGCAGCAAGCGCTCCACAAGGAGCCTCTGCTTCAGGCGGCGCTTGCCCGCATTCAGGCCCAGGAAGACGCGACGCGCGCCGCGTTCGCTCAGCTGCGGCCAGACCTCTACCTGTTTGGGACGCTCACCGGTCGCGCCGGAGGCTTCACTCCTTCTGGGAGTGCGCCCATTCCGAATGGCAACGGGTGGATTCCCGAGGTTCCAAACTGGCAAGTCGGCATCGTCCTGAGCTGGCCCCTCTTTGATGGAACCTTCTGGGGCAAAGCCAAGGCGTCAGAGCAACTGGAGGTCGTCCGCCGAGAGGAGGCCGCCGTCACCCGCCTGCAGCTGGTGGAGCGCGTGGACAATGCCTACGTCTCGGTGATGGTTGCCCGCGAAGCGCTGCCGAGAATTCAAGCCTCGCTCGCGGCGGCGCAAGCCAACTATGCGCAAGCCGAGGCCCGGTTTCGAACGGGCCTGGGAAGCGCGACCGACCTAACGGACGCGGCCTCCCTTTGGATTGAGGCCCAAACGGCCCTCGCTCTGGGAGAATTTGACCTAGCCCGGTCCCGGGCCGCCTTCGGTCGGGTCATTGCGGAGGCACTTTGAAGAACCCGGACGCCTCGAGCGAGACGCCAGTCGTCTCGGTCGCGCCGCGAGCGTCCTCGACGACGTCGTCGGTCCAACCCACCAGCCGCCTCCGGCTCGTCGTCATCAGTGGGGTGGTACTCATCTTGGCGCTGGGGGCCTTTCTGGTGTGGCGCGCTCAGTCCCGTATCAACCGGGTGGCCCTGGCCAGCAGCGCCCAGCCAGTCACGGTGGTGAAGGCACAGGGAGTGGAGTTTCGACCCGTTCGCACCTACATCGGCCTGCTCGAGCCGTGGCAGTCCGCGAAGCTTGGTCCGCAATTCATCTCCGCCTACGTCTCCTCGGTGCTGGTGAGGCCCGGGGCAGTCGTCAAGAAGGGCGATGTCCTAGCAACCCTGGACTGCCGGCACTCCACCGCTTCCACGCGCGCGGTGGCCATGCAGGCCAATGCCATCGACGCCCGTCAGAAGGCGCTCACGGACGAGGCGGTCCGGACGAAGAGCCTCCTGGACGGAGGTTTCGTCTCGGCCAACGAGGTTGAGCAGCGAGTGGCCCAAAGCGTTTCGGAGCAAGCCCAACTCGAGGCCGGGAAAGCGCAGCTGGCGAGAAGCACACTGGACGTGAATGACTGCATCTTGCGTGCGCCCTTCGATGGCGACGTCGCCACGCGCGACATTGACCCGGGCGCGTTCGTCCATCCTGGCACCGAGCTGGTGTCGGTCGTGGACCGCTCCGTCGTCCGGGTCACAGCGGAGGCACCTGAGGTGGATTTCCCGGTGGTTGAACCGGCAACGGAGGTGAAGATGCGTTTCCTGGCCACCGGCCAGGACCTCACTGGCGTCATCGCCCGGCGAGCTCCAGCCGCCGACATGGGGACCCGTACAGTTCATTTCGAAATCGACGTTCCCGATGCGTCTCGCACGCTGCCGGTGGGTACGACCGCCGAGTTGACCATTGAGGTCGGCGAGCCCCGGGCCGCATCAGCAATCCCTCTAGCGGCAGCAGTGCTGAGAAACGGGAAGGCGACGCTCTTCGTTGTGGATGGCGACGTCGCCCACACCCGGCAGGTGCCGCTTCTTGGAGAGCGCGAGGGACTGCTGTACCTCGACCCTTCGCTGAAGCCGGGCACGCCAGTGGTGCTCGAAGGACGGGCTTTGTTGCAGGACGGCGAAAAGGTGACCGTCGGCGCGGTGCAAGAGCTCGCGCCGCAGCAACCTCCGGCCAGTACGAAACGCCCGGATGTGGAGCTGACGCCATGACTCGCCTGGCGCTCAGCAATCCCATTGCAATTTTGATGATGTCCATTGCGGTGATGGTCTTCGCCGCCGTGACCACTCCACGCATGAGCGTGGACACCTTCCCGGAGTTGACACCTCCGGTGCTTCTGGTGGGGACGCTGGCGCCAGGACTCGGTCCGAAGGACGTCGAGAAGACCCTGACCTGGCGCATCGAGAAGTACGTCATGGCCACCCCAGGCGTGGACCACGTGGAGAGCATCTCCCGAAACAACTTGAGCATCATCTACGTGTGGTTGAAGTGGGGCACCGACCTCAACAGTGCCCAGACGCTGGTCCAGGAACAGACCGCGTTCGCCATGGCGGCAGTGCCCAAGAGCCTGGGCGTCCTTCCACCCTTCGTCCTGCAGTATGACCCGTCCAACTCTCCTGTGGTGCAGGTCGCCGTCTACGGGGGCGGGCTCAACGGCCCGCAACTCTATGACTACGCCCTCAATTACATCGAGCCGGTTCTGGAGGGCATTCCGGGCGTGGCGAGCGCCGCCATCAACGGTGGACAGCAACGCCAAATCAACATCATCGTTGACTGGGCGGCCGCCCAGGCGCGCGGCATTACGTCCACCGACATTGCTGCGGCGGTCGACAACTCGAACGCCTTGCTGCCCTCGGGCATTTTCGTGTCACCGCACTTCGATTCGAATGTCTACACGAACGCCGTCCCGGAGCGAGTCGAAACCATCGGCAACGCAATGGTCAAAGTGGTTGGCGAAAAGCCGGTGTTCATCCGTGACGTGGCCAAAGTCGAGGACGGAGGGGGTCCTGAGGTCCAGTCGGTATCGGTCAACGGAACGAACGCCGTCTACCTCAATGTCTTGCGAATTCCCGGCGGCAATACGCTGGAGATTGTCGATGCGGTCAAGAAGACGGTGGCTGGGCTGAAGGACCTCCCCCCTGGAATTCAACTGAGGGCCGTCTTCGACCAGTCGACATTCGTTCGGACGAGCTACCAGGGCCTGAAGCAGGAGGTGGTCCAAGCGCTGGTACTCATCGCCCTGGTCATTTTGCTCTTCCTGCAAAGCGTGCGAGGCACCCTCATCGTCTCGGTGGCCATCCCACTCTCCTTCGCCATCACGCTCATTGTGCTCTACGCGAACGGCGAGACGCTCAATGCCTTCACGCTGGGAGGCCTGACGCTGGCCATGGGGCGGCTGGTCGACGACGCCGTGGTGGTGCTCGAGTCCATTCACCGCCACCAACGGATGGGCAAGAGCAACTACCGAGCTGCGCTCGATGGAACCAACGCCGTCGCGCTTCCCGTCCTGGCTTCCACACTGACCACGATGGCGGTGCTCCTTCCAGTGCTCTTGCTCGCGGGTCTAGCCCGAAAGCTCTTCGCGCCCCTGGCGTTAACGGTGGCGATGGCCATGACCGCGTCGTATTTTGTCAGTGTCTGCGTCACGCCTGTCGCCTGTCGCTACTTCCTGGGACACGCCGAGAGTACCGGCTTGGCCCGACGCGTCGCGCAGATGATTGACGGCCTTGCCGACGGCTACTCGCACTTGCTCCGCAGGGTGCTTCCTTTCCGGCTGACCGTCATTCTCAGCTGCGCGGCCCTCACGGCAGGCGCGCTGTGGGCCGCCGGCAAGCTCCCCAGCACCTTTTTCCCCGAAATCGACGAGTCGATGGAGCTCATCTATGTCCGGCTCGCGCCGGGGATTTCCTTGACGGACGCGGCGCGAAAGGTCCGGGAGATGGGCAAGGTGCTCCAGGAGGAGCTGCCCAAGGGCTCCGTCGAGCTGGTGCTCACCAACGTCGGCATGCCCACCAACATCCGTGCGGCGATGGTCAGCCCGAACAGTGCTCCGCACATGGGTTTCATTAACCTCGCGCTCTCGAATCCGGAGCAGCGCAAGCTGTCACAGCGCGAGATGTCAAACCGAATTCGAGAAATTTTGAACAAACATTACCCCGGCGTGGAATTTCTCCAATACCCGGGCGGCTTGGTCGCCTCGGTGTTTGCAAACGGCTACACCGCGCCCCTGGTCGTAGAAGTGCGGGGAGACAACCTGGCCGGTCTAGAGACCGACGCGAAGGAAATCGCACGCGTCGCGAAAACTGTCGCCGGCATCCGCGACGTTCGCGTCAGCTTGCAAAACGACTATCCGGAAATTCGGGTCGAAGCCAAGCGAGAAGAATCAGGAATGGTCGGGGTGACCGCACGCGCGGTGGGGCAAACGACTCTGGAGGCCACACTCGGGAATCTCAATACGCCCAGCGTTTGGATCGACCCCAACAATGGCCAAGCCTATTACGTCGTCACCTATTACTCGGGGACCGAGGTGACAGACCCGAACGCCCTGGCCGCTCTCCCGGTGCGAATCAATCGGGACGGGAACCCCGTCGCGCTCGGAACTTACAGCGTCATCCGCCGGTCGGCGGGCCCGGTGGCCATTGAGCGGAACAGCCTCGAGCGGGCCGCCCACGTGCTGATGCAGACCGAGGGACGTGACATCGGGACGGCGGCGGCGGAGTTGGAGAGGCGACTCCACGAAGACCCAAAGACTCGAGGCCTGGCGTTTCACTTCGTGGGGCAAGTGCAGCTGATGCGCGACACGTTTTCCGGGCTCGGCCTGGCCATCGGGCTAGCCGTGATGGTCGTGTTCATGATTATGGCGGCCCAATTCAAGTCGTTGCGCCTGCCCTTCGTCATGCTCTTTACCATTCCCGTCTCGCTGGTAGGAATTGTGATGGCCCTCCTCGCCTTCGGGCAGGGGTTCTCAATTACCGCCTTGATGGGGGTCTTGATGGTGGTGGGCATCGCCGTTTCCAACGGAATCCTGCTGGTCGATGACGCCAGCCGGCGATTTTCTGACGAGGCTGTAGAGAAGCTGGAGGCAGTCATCGCAGCGGCTCGGTCTCGCTTCGTCCCGATTGCCATGACAAGCTTGGCCACCGTCATCGGGTTGATTCCGACCGCCATCGGCCTGGAAAAAGGAACGGAATCCAACCAGCCGCTCGCCCTTGCCGTGTGCGGCGGCCTGACGTCCTCCACCATCCTGTCGCTCTTCCTGGTCCCAGTGATGTTTATGTATCTCGCCCGTAAAGAAGTGCGCGACGAGAACGACGTTGCGGCTCCCGGCACCGCTGCGCCCCAACACGCTTGAGGAGCTGTCGGCCATGCTCGTGTGGACTTCACAGTTTGACACCACTCACTCCCCAGGCGATTCCCGGTGAGCGCCGCACGCCGGCTGCGAATTCCACTGCCTGGACGGGGTGAATGTTCAGCGCCCGGACTGGATGGCGCCCGGCGACCGCAGACCGTGCTTCGTCTCGCGTGTCTCTTTCTGGCCTTGGCAGGCGTGGCTTGCACCACCGTGCCGCCGGGACGGGCGGCCGTCGTCCTGGCTCCGTCCGGCGTCCGACCGGAGCCGCTGGGCGAAGGCGTGTCTGCAATTCCCTGGTTTGGCCAGGTCTCGCTCTACGACCTTCGGGAACAGGAGTTGACCGTTCAGTTCAACGCCATCACCCAGGATGGCAGCCCGGCGATGACCTCGGCCTCGGTTGTGACGTTTCGAATTATTCCAGAGGAGTTGGTCGCGCTCGCCCGCGAGGTCGGCCCGGACTACGCCTCAGTCATGGTCCAGCCGGAGGTCGAAGCCGCCGTGCGGCTGGTCGTCGGTGGACTCAGGGCGGATGAGCTCGACACCGAACACATTCTCGCAGCGCAAGCCAAGGTGACCGACCGTGCCGCTGCGCGCTTGCGGCCCTACCATATTTTGCTCGAGTCGGTGGACATGCGTACCCTCCAGATTGTGTCGCCGCTCGCACTCGCACAGGTGGGGGCGACACTCGTTCTCGAGCAACGCCTGCTGGCAGAACCGCGCGAACTCGAGATTGTCCGTAAACAGGCCGACGCTCGACGGGAGGAAGCAGTAGGGCTCGCCGAGCGACACGAAACTCTCCAAGGCTCGCTTTCACCACAGACGCTCGAGGATTTTCGGCGCCGCGCCTGGGACAAGCTGCTCCGCGCTCCATCAGCAACCATTCACGTCGAAGCGGCCGGTTCGCCGGCCATTGTGGAGGTATCGCCATGAACCGACTCATGGTTCTTTGTGCTCTTTTCTTAATCCCTTCCTGCGTCACCGTTGGACCGGGGCAGGCCGGTGTGCTTTGGAAAGCGGGTGGCGGGACGCAGAAGGAAAGCTATGGCGAAGGTGAGTACATGGTTTGGATACAGAACCACATGTACGTTTATGACCTCCGCGTCATGAGCAATGACGAGAAGCTCAACGTCATCGCCAACAATGGCCTTTCGATTAGCCTTGACGCCACCGTTCGTTACCGCATTGCTCCGAATGAGGTGGTGGCGCTCCAGGAGGAGATTGGACCCGACTACTACAACATCATTCTGGAGCCTCTGGTCCGCTCCGACGCCCGTCGGGTGGTCGGCCGGTATTCGCCCGAAGAAATCTATTCGACCAAGCGGGATGTCGTGGAGCGGGAGATTCGAGAGCAACTGGTGAGTCGCGCGGCGGGAAAGCATTTAATTATTGAAGCGGTGCTCATTCGGAATGTCGAGCTGCCGCCGGCGATTCGCCAGGCCATCGACCAGAAGCTCGCGGCCGAGCAGGAGGTTCTGAAAATGCAGTACGTTCTCGACATAACCAAAGCGACGGCCGACCAGAGGCGAGTCGAGGCGCAAGGCATCGCCGACTACAACCGAACCGTCTCCTCGAGCCTTTCGCCCTCCATCCTCGAATTCGAACGGATTTTACAGCTAGAGAAGCTGGCGGCGTCTGGGAACGCGAAGACGGTGGTGCTCGGCCCAGGCGCTGGCTCAACGCCGGTGCTGTTGTCCGCACCCCCGGCGGGCCATGCTTCGTCCAATTAGCTGTGGGGCTTGCAACCTGCGCCCGCTGCGCTAACCAATCCACCCGAGGAGCACGGCACCAAGCGTTGCGCTCCCCACGACGAGCCAGAGCGACAGCCCCATGAGGAAAGGCCTCGCACCAACACGGGCCAGTGCAGTGCGGGAGAGGCCGAGGCCGAGAAGCATGAGCGTCAGGACCAGCAGGCGCTGGGCCGCCAGAGCAACAATGTGACCCGCCGGGCGAAGGCTCGGAACGAAGCTCACCAGGGCGGCTGCGACGAGAAAGCCGAGGATGAACCAGGGGCGCTTCGTCTTGACCTCGGTGCGGACCTCGCTTCGGTGGCGGGCCACGAGCGCTCCCAGGGCCAAGGTCACCGGAACAATCCAAAGGGCGCGGACGAGCTTGGTGGTCGTCGCGACCATTAGGGCCTCGGCCCCGTAGGTTGCCGACGCCCCGACGACGCTCGAGGTGTCGTGAATGGCAAGGGCCGCCCAGAGGCCGAAGGCGTGCTGCGTGAGGTGGAGGCGATGGCCGATAGGAGGAAAGAGAAGGAGAGCAGTCGCGTTCAGAAGGAAGACGATGCCCAGCGCGGCGCTGGTGTCCTCGTCCTCCGCCCCTATTACCGGAGCCGCCGCGGCGATGGCGCTGCCGCCACAGATGGCAGTTCCAACCCCCACGAGGATTCCGGTCGCGCGCCGAACGGCGAGCCATTTCCCGAGGAGCGCCGCCAGTCCCAGCGTACAGGCGATGCCCACCAGCGTGTAGCCAAACCCTTGAAGTCCTACGACAGCGACCGTTCGTAAATTCATGGCCGCTCCCAAACCCATGACCGACCATGCGAGGAGGCGAGGGGTCAACGGCTTGGTGCGAGCCGCCCAGGGGTTTCCGAGAATGAGGGTGACGGCAATGCCGGCAAGGAGCGCGGCCCAGGTGGGAACGGCGCGCCATCCCAACGAGGGCAAGTCCGGCAGCAAGCAAAGGAGTGCAAGCAGCGGGACGAGCAACTTGGTCATGGACGGTCAACGCTCAACGGTATGGCTCGCTCGGGTTGTTTTTTGCTTCGAATCGGGCGGATTCGCTCGAATCGAGCTGAGACTAATCACACGCACCGAGCGCGGCACCGAATTTCCGTCGATTGTCCGGAGCATTCCTAGGAGCCTCGTCACACGATGGCCGGCTTTTACGGCCTGCTCGCCCGCGTGCATGTCGCTCGGAGGGGCGCCGCGCGAGCCAATGTAGGCGTTCCAGACTTTTGATTCTCAACCGCGAAGAGGAGATGCCGAGATGCAGCATGGTGGAGAGCTCATCGCTAAAGGCTCGCTTGAGTCCCGTGCTGGGCAAGGACTCACCGAGGATGAGGCGAGACTTCGGCTCAGCCGAGATGGTCCCAATGAGGTGCCGGAAGCACCAAGCCACCCGCTGCTCCGGTTGGCCGGAAAATTCTGGGGCCTGTCGGCTTGGATGCTCGAGTTGGTGGCCGCTCTGTCGTTCATCCTGCACAAGGCTGCGGATTTTTCGATTGCCCTCGCACTGCTCGTCGTCAACGCCAGCCTCAGCTTCTTCGAGGAGCAACGGGCATCGGCGGCGGTCGCTGCGCTGCGCCAGAAGCTCCGGGTGACCGCTCGCGTACTCCGAGAGGGTCGCTGGCAGGCGCTGCCGGCCAGGGAGCTGGTGGCCGGCGACGTGGTGCGCGTTCGCACCGGAGACTTCGTCCCGGCGGACGGCGTCATTCTCGAGGGGGAGCTGCGGGTCGACGAGTCGTCGCTGACCGGCGAGTCTCGGGAGCTGCCAAAGGGCGTGGGAGCAGCGCTGCACTCCGGCGCAGTCGTCCGAAAGGGTGAAGCGACTGTGTCCATTCAAACCACGGGCGCCCGTAGCTATTTCGGCCGGACGACGCACCTCATCGAGAGCGCGCATCCGAGGCTGCACGTCGAGGAGGTGACCAACCATCTGGTTCGGTGGCTGTTTCTTATTGTGGGGGCGTCGGTCGCCGCGGTGCTTGCCCAGTCGCTCCTCCGAGGCTCGCACCTCATCGAGTTGTTGCCTCTGTCGCTCTTGTTGCTCCTCAGTGCGGTCCCGGTTGCACTTCCGGTGATGTTCACGGCCAGTACGGCCGTCGGGGCGCTGGAACTGGGCCGCCAGGGAGTCCTGGTGACGCGCCTCGCAGCCGTCGAGGACGCGGCCACCATGGACGTGCTTTGCGCCGACAAGACCGGCACGCTCACCGTAAACCGCCTTTCCATCCAGGGCGTGCTCCCGCAGCCCGGCTTCTCGACGGAGGACGTCCTGCGGGCCGCTGCGCTCGCCTCCAACGAGGCCAACCAGGACGCCATCGACGCCTGTTTTCTCCGGGCCGCTGAGGAGCGCGGGCTGCTCGACGCCACAGCCAAGCAGCTGACGTTTGTCCCTTTCTCCGCTCAGTCCCGCCGGACCGAGGCGGACGTCCTCGTGGAGGGGCGGCACACCCGCATCGTCAAGGGAGCGCTGCGGACCGTTGCGGAGCTCTCAGGCCTGGGCGCCGGGGCCATCGACGCCCTCGAAGCTCGCGCGGCTGAAGAAGGGAGACAGGGGACGCGCGTTGTGGCGGTCGCGCGCGGAGACACCGCCGGCCAACTGCGCCTCGCCGGTTTGGTGTTTCTCTACGACGCTCCGCGCCCTGACTCGCGAGAGCTCATCGAGCGGCTCCGTTCGCTCGGTGTCAGCGTCAAAATGCTCACCGGTGATGGATTGGCGGTGGCTCGCCAAATCGCTCGCGAGCTCGGCCTCGGGGAGATTGTGCACGCCCGCGCTTTGCGTGCCGCCGAGCAGACGGCGGGAGTGGCTGCGGGCACGGCCCTGGTGGGCAGCGTGGACGGCTTCGCGGAGGTCTTTCCCGAAGATAAAATCGACGTGGTCAAGAGTCTCCAGGCCGCCGGCCATGTCGTCGGCATGACAGGAGACGGAGTCAATGATGCACCGGCGCTGCGGCAGGCCGAGGTGGGCATCGCCGTCAGAGGAGGAACCGACGTAGCCAAAGGTGCTTCGAGCGTGGTGCTCACCAGCGAAGGGCTGCAAAGCATCATCACCTTGGTGACGACGGGCCGTGCCACCTACCAGCGCGTTCTGACGTGGGTTGTAAACAAAGTGAGCCAAACGACCGTCATCGCGGGCTTCGTCGTCGGGGCATTTCTGGCCACGGGCAAATTTGTCATTTCGGCCTTGGGGATGGTGCTTTTGCTCTTCATGACGGACTTCGTGAAGGTTTCTCTTTCGACCGACCGCGTTCACCCGTCGCAGAAGCCAGAAAGCTGGAGCATCGGCCCGCTGGTCGGTGTCGCTGCGGTCATCGGCGTGGTCGAGCTTGCAGAGGCCCTCGCGCTGCTCGCCTTTGGGTTGCGCCACTTCCATTTCAGCGTAGGCCAGCAACATACGTTCTCTTTTCTCACGCTCTTATTCTTTGCGTTGTTTTCCATCGTCTCCATCCGCGAGCGCCGCTTGTTCTGGGCTTCGAGGCCAAGTCGCATTCTGGCCATCGCCCTCGCCGCCGACGCAGGGCTTGGGCTGTTGCTCAGCTATGTAGGCTTGGCGGACCTTCAACCGCTTCCGCCGGTGGTTACGGCGCTGGTCGTTTCCTACGCCCTGCTCTGTTGCCTCGGGCCCAATGACATCCTCAAAGCGCGACTGGTGAGGCGCTTCTGGTCCAACCTGCGAGGCGCCGAGCCCAGTCCTCGCTCGCCAGACGCTAGCCCGTACAGCGGACGGCGGAAGCACTCCGACGGTGGCTAGCCCCCTCGAGGGTGCGCTCGCCATTGGTGGGTGCGAGCCAGAAAGAAAAGGGGGCCCTCGTTGAGCAGAGGGCCCCCTGGGAAGACGGACGCGCGTCGACTCTAAATGGTGGAGATTTTGTGGTCCTTGGTTTCTTTAATGAAGAGCGTCCCGACGATGAGGGTCATCAGCGCCACCCCGATGGGGTACCAAAGGCCGTAGTAGATGTCGCCGTGAGACGCCACCAGGGCTGCAGCCGTCAGTGGCAGAAGGCCGCCGAACCAGCCGTTGCCAATGTGGTACGGCAGCGACATGGACGTGTAGCGGATGCGCGTTGGGAAGAGCTCGACCAGGAAGGCAGCAATCGGCCCGTAGACCATCGTCACGTAGATGACGAGGATGAAGAGCAATAGAAGCAACATCCCGAAGTTGAGGTCGGCGGGCTTGGCCGACGTCGGGTACTGGAGTCCGGCCAGGACCCCCTTCAGCTTGGCCTCGTCCACCCCGACAATCTCCTGGTCGTTGATTTTGACCACCGGGGGAGCACCGGGCGCGCCCTCCACCTTGGAATAGGTCAGGGCCCGGCTGGAGAGCTGGCTCTGCACCCTGTCGCATTCGCTGTAGACGGTGGTTGGCAAGGGGAAGAGGTGGATGTGGCAGTTGCTTGCCGTCAGCGAGATTTTGGTCCGCGCGTTGAAGTCCTCGAGCGCTGGGTTGGCGTAGTGGGTCATCGCCTTGAAGATGGGCTGGTACGTCAGCACGCCCAAAAGGCAGCCGCCCATGATGATCCACTTGCGCCCGATTTTGTCCGAGAGCCAGCCGAAGACGAGGAAGAAGGGCGTGGCGAGGACCAGTGACAAGCCAATCAGCAGGTAGGTCGTGCTCCAGGCCACCTTCAGCGTCGTGATGAGGAAGAAGAGTGCGTAGAACTGCCCCGTGTACCAGACCACGCCCTGGCCGGCGGTGGCTCCGAAGAGCGCGATGAGGACGATTTTCAGGTTGCCCCAGCGAGCGAAGCTCTCGGTGAGCGGCGCCTTGGAGCCTTTGCCTTCTGCCTTCATTTTCAGGAAGACCGGCGACTCCTGCAGGCGCAAGCGGATGTACACCGAAATGACGAGCAGGACGATGGAGGCGAGGAACGGAACGCGCCAGCCGTTCAGCTTGAAGCTGTCTGCCGAGAAGTTGGTGCGACAGACCCAGATGATGATGAGCGCCATGAGCAGACCGATGGTGGCGGTGGTCTGGATGAAGCTTGTGTTGAAGCCGCGCTTCTCGTTGGGCGAGTGCTCGGCCACGTAGGTAGCCGCCCCGCCGTATTCGCCACCGATGGCCAGGCCTTGTGCCAGTCGAAGTACGAGGAGCAAGAGTGGGGCGAGGAAGCCGACCTGCGCGTAGGTTGGCAGCAAGCCCACGAGGGCCGTGGAAAGGCCCATCACCACAATGGTGACGAGGAATGTGTACTTGCGCCCAATGAGGTCACCCACCCGGCCGAAGACCAAGGCACCGAAGGGGCGCACCAGGAAGCCGGCCGCATAGTTGACGAACGCTCCAAGCAGCGCGGCCTGCTGATTTCCGGGCGGGAAAAATACCCCGGCGAAAAACGGCGCCAGGATGGCGTAAATATAGAAGTCGTACCACTCGAAGACTGTGCCGAGGGACGAGGCGAAAATGACGCGGCGTTCTTCTGGCACCTCAAGCGGCGTCGCGGCGAAGGCACTTGCAGGTGTGGCCACAGTGAAACCTCCTCAGGGTAGGAAAGCGGCCTTCATCAGTGGGCAACTCCCACGCCAACCAAAACCACAAGGAGTCTTCGCCGTTTGCATCCACTACGCAGCGCGGCATGCGGCGGGCAGTAACACCGCCTGCTACCAAACGTAACGGCCTGGCGTCAGGCGTGTCCGAGCGGCCCGGAGAGGGGGACTTCTTGGCCGGCGAGCAGCGCCACGAGGGCCGCCTCGTGCGTCTTGGCGAGCCAGGTAAGGCCGCCCTGTGCCAGCACCTGGCAGCGCTCCATGGTGCGGTACAGGCCAGGAAAGCGGCGCAGGCGCTGGTCCACGAAGCGCGCATGGTCGGACTCCATGGTGCGAGGCTGGGCCGGCCACGAGGCACGGGTGTACAGCTCGCCCGCGCTCCCGGGGAGCGCTGGCACTCCGCGTGCGTCCAGGACGACCAGGTCCAAGCCGAAGAGCGGCGTCCCGCCCACACCAGGCCAGTCGGCGTGCAGCAACCCGGCGGCCTCGCTGCTCCACACCGCATGCACGTCCGCGGTGCCTCCCTGGGCCGCGTCCAACACCACTGTCGTCCGGGGCGTCGCTCCTGGAGCAACGCTTTCGAGGTCCGCCGCACGGGCCAGCAGATGGGTGACGCCGAGCGCGTCGAGATTCGCCAGTCCATCGCCGCGTTCATCCAGCACCAACGTCGCTCCCAACGCCAGAGTGCCGTAGAGCACGTCCGCACGCGGCCCGCCCGGCTCGGTGAGGCACAACACCCGGTCCCCGGCGCGCACGCCTAAGGCCTCTCGCTGCGCCAGCAGCGCTTGGAGGAGAAAGCCGGCAGCGGCGTGTACCACCGGTCGCGAGCCGTCCTCGCCCTCCGCCGAGGCGAGCAGCAACGCGTCCTCGGCGTGCACCGGCGCGGGCGGGCAGGTCGGCCTCACCAGGGCCAGCGCCCGCTCCAAGTCGTGGTCCCGGGCGTACGTCAACGGCACCCGCGCGCCAGTGTGCCTCTGGACCAGCACAGCCTCCACCCGGCCCAGTCCGTTGAGGGCCTGGTCTGCGCGCTCCCACAGTGGAATTGTCTCCCCTCGCACCTCGGCTTCACTGGCCGTCACCAACAGTCGTGCGCGGGCGGCGCGGAGCGCCCGACGCAGCCACTGGCTGTCGGCTCTCACCGGGACGGAGAGGTGGACTGCCCCTACCCGTGCGCATGCCAAAAGTGCCACCACCAGGGGCGCACCGGTTGGCAGGTACACCGCCACCCGGTCGCCTGAGCGAACGCCCTGGGCCAGCAGGACGTTTGCCATGCGACACATCTGCTGACGCAAGGTGCGGTAGCTCAGTGTCTCGACGTCGCCCTCGGGGCGGACCCAGACCAGCGCCGGCTGCTCGGGCGTAGAAGCCGCATGGCGGTCCACGCAGCTCTCGGTGACGTTGAGGAGGCCGTCGCCAAACCAGCTGATGTCCCCTTGGAAGAGGTCGCCCTCGAATGCACGCTCCGGCGGCCGCACCCACGAGAGGGCCTGGGCCTCCCGGTGCCAGAATTGGTCTGGCTGGGCAAGGCTCTCGGCGTGTAGCCGTTGACATTCGGCCAGGCGGGCTGCGGGCGAGAGGCGTGGCGCGGAGAAGGTGGAGTCGCTCACATCTGGCCGAAGCAGACGCAAAGCCCACGCCACGCGGCTGTCGCGGCGGCCTCCCTGGAGTTAGGCCCCACCTGCGGTGGGCAGTGCCGTGTCGTTCCGGAACAGCCGTTACCGAAGGTAACAGCAGCCAACGTCCTGACGCCGCTTGTTGGGCAGCCCTAGGCCTGGAGTTTGTTGCGAGGAATCCCCAGCCGAGCACGCTTCTCCCAGAGTGCCTTGCGGCTGATGCCCAGGCGGCGAGCAATTTCTGTTTCCGACAGCTGCGCCTGGTGTTCCAGGACGAAGCGGCGGAAATACTCGGTGAGGGCGCCGTCCGGACCGGTCTCGCTGTCGTCCTCAGAAGGGCCAGCCGCGAGGTGCGGCGCGTCGATGGCCAACAGGTCCGGAGTGATAAGTCCGCCCTCGCTCAAAATGACGGCGCGCTCGACGGCGTTCTCCAGCTCGCGAACGTTGCCGGGCCAGTCGTGGGCGAAGATGGCCGCCCGCGCCTCCTCGGAGAAGTTGATGGGGGGGCGGTTGAGGCGGTGGCAAGCCTTGGCCAGAAGGAAATCGGCGAGCTCCAGGACGTCATCGCCGCGGGCCCGTAGGGGCGGCAGGTGAATTTCCACCACCCGGAGCCGGAAGTAGAGGTCATTGCGAAAGTGCCCGTCGAAGCACATCTGCCGGAGGTCCCGGTGGGTGGCGGCGATGAGACGGACGTTGACGTGGCGGCTACCGGTTGCGCCCACGCGGCGCACCTCGCCCTCTTGAAGCACTCGCAGCAGCCGGGCCTGCGCCGGCAGCGGAAGCTCGCCAATCTCGTCCAGAAAGAGCGTCCCGCCGTCGGCTGCCTCCACCAGTCCGGCCTTCGTCTTGTGCGCCCCGGTGAAGGCGCCCTTCTCGTGGCCGAAGAGCTCGGACTCGATGAGGGTTTCGGGGATGGCCGCACAATTGACGGTCACAATGGGAGCTTCGCGGCGCGGGCTCTGGTCGTGGACTGCCCGGGCCACCAGCTCCTTGCCCGTCCCAGACTCGCCCAGAATGAGGACGGTGGCGTCGGTATGGGAGACTTTCCGGACTCTCTCGAAGACTTCGCGCATCTGCGGGCAATTTCCAACCAGGCCCTGCACGGCGTAGTTGCGCTCCAGGTCCTGCCGAAGGACAGCATTCTGGCGGCGCAGTCGTGACTGGCGCAGCACGCGGTCCACCACCAACAGCAGCTCGTCGTGGTCAAAGGGCTTGGCGATGAAGTCGACCGCCCCCTTCTGGATGGCCTCCACCGCGGCCCGCACCGTGGCGAAGCTGGTCATGATGAGGACTGGCGTCCCCGGACAGAGGTCCACCAGGTCCGTCCCCAGGCCGCCGGGCAGCCGCAAGTCCGCAATGACCAGGTCAAAGCCTTCCAGCCCTTGGCTGGATGCCTCTTGCACACTGCTCGCTTCGGCAACGTCATGGCCGCTACGGGCCAGAAGCCGCGCCAGCTCGGTGCGGATGACGTCCTCGTCCTCGACGATGAGAGTGCGGCTCATGTGCCATCACCTGCTCGCGGGGACCTCCGCCTGCGCGGCCCCGCCGGCCACCAGCTCCGGTTCTCCTCGCGACGGTAACTCCACCACCACCGTCGTTCCTCCCCCAAGGGAACTCTCCACTTCCAACGTCCCCAAATGCTCCCGGACGATGCTTTGCGCAAGGGGGAGACCGAGTCCCGTACCCTGTCCAGGCGGCTTTGTCGTGAAAAAAGGTTCGAACATCCTCTCGCGCACTGCGTCGTTGATGCCTGTCCCCCGGTCAGCAATGCGCAGGCGCACCACCTGGCCGATGGCCTCGGCCTCCACCAGCACCTCGCCGCCGGTGTCGCTCGCGTCGCAGGCGTTGGAGACCAGGTTGACGAAGACCTGCAGCAGTCGCTGCCGGTCCCCATCGAGCAACAGGCCTGTAGGCACGCGGTTGTGGCACACCACCCGTTTGGCCTGGCGGGACAGTTGCACCAGCGTAATGGCCTCCCCGAGCGCTTCGCGTGCCTCGAAGCGCTCGGTCCGCGGGACTGCATGGATGGTTCCGGCGTGGCTGAAGCCAAGCAGCACGCGGACGATGGTGTCGATGCGCTGCGTTTCGCGGAGGATGAGGGCGAGGCGGTCTCGCTGCTCCGCCGAGCCGGCCTCCCGGGCGAGATTCTGCGCCAGGCAGGCGATGCCGGTGAGGGGGTTCCCAATCTCATGGGCCACCCCGGCCGCCAGCCTGCCCACCGACGCCAGGCGGTCCTGGTGGGCCACCTGCGCGGCCAGGGCTTTGCGCTCGGTGAGGTCCTCGACGAGGAGGACTGGTCCACGCAAGTCCGCCGGGGCGCTGGACACGGGCTCCTGGCTCTTTCCCAGGGCAAGCACGCGCTCTCTGTCCTTCAGGGTGAGGCACACCTCGGTGTGCAGCGACTGCTGGGCGAGGAAGTCCCGCAGGACCGCCGGCAGAGGGCCCGACAGCTGGTCAAGCCGTGCCCCCACCGCGTCTGTGGCATGAAGGCCGGAGAGTGCTTCCAGGGCGCGGTTCCAGATGACGACGTCCCGGTCCGGGCCCAGGGCGCACACGCCGAGGGGCAAATCCTCGAGGACTCGGCGGAGGTAACGGCGGAACGCCTCCAACTCCGCTGGCGCGCCGTGCAACTGCGCCCGGCTCATCCGCAGCTGCTCCTCGAGGGAGCGCAGCCGCTCCGAGAGCGCAGGCTGGCGCCGGGGGTCGACGCGGATGCCCCGGTCCACCAGCCACCGCGCCCGCAGCGGCCCCACCAGGCCCGACAGGTTGCGCTGCAGGCGCTCCCGCAGCTGCTGCAGCTGTGCCGGTCGCCGCTCGTCCACCACCATGTTGAGGTCGGCCAACGCAAGGTCCACCTCGGTGGTTGCCGCGTCCAAGCCGAGGAGGGGGGCTAACTTGGCTTGGAAGTCCCGCGGGCTATGGGCCTCCACCACCACCGGCTCGACCACCCGGGGAGCTCGGGTGCAGAGGCCGGCCGCCTCCTCCTCACGCGGGCTGGCCTTGGTGAGCAGCGAGACGCCGCCAAACAGAACAACGTTGAGCCCGAGCGACCAAAAGGTCGAGGTGCTCCACGGCTCGCTGCCGGGCACAATTCCGAAGAGGTGCGCGAGGTCCAAGCTGGCCGGCAACAGGTGGGCGCGTGCCAAGAGTGGCAGGAAGAGGGCCGCCGCCCAGACCGCAATCCCCGCCGACAGGCCAGTGAGGAAGCCGGCGCGGGTGGCTCCGCGCCAGAAGAGGACCGCCAGCAGGCCGGGAAGCACCTGCACGACGGCGACGAAGGAGACCAGCCCCAGCTCGACCAGTCCGGCCCGTACGTCCAGGAGTCGAGAAAACCCGTAGCCGACGAAGATGATGACCACAATGAGCACCCGACGGGCCCAGAGCAGACCGCGGTACAGGTCACCGGCGCCGGCCAGGTTTCTCCTCGGGAGCAACAGGTGGTTGAGACACATGGCGGCCAGGGCCAAGGTGTCGACAATCACCATGGCACTGGCTGCCGAGACGGCGCCCACGAAGGCCAGCGCGGTGACGCCGGTGCCGCGCGCCAGCCCCAGCACGTAGTTGTCCGGGTGGATGCCAGGCAGTGCCACCTGGCCCGCCCACAAAAGCGGCAGCACCGCCAGGTTGAGCAGGAGCAGGAAGGCAGGAAAGCCCCAGGCGGCGACGCGGAGGGCACGCCTGCCGAGCGCCTCGGTGAAGGCCATGTGGAATTGTCGGGGCAAGAGAAAGCCGGCGGCGAAGGACAACAGAAGCAGCGTGCCCCAGGGCCCTTCGCGCACCGGCCGGTAGACTTGCTCGATGGCCTCCGGGTGCGCCGACAGCCAGCGGCCGAGGCCTCCGGCCCCCCCAAACACCTCGGTGACGGCGACCGCCGCCACAGCCAAAAGCGCCAGCAGCTTCACCACCGACTCGAAGGCAATGGCCAGCCCCAGGCCGACGTGCCGCTCCCGGGGCGTCACGTGGCGTGCGCCAAACAAGAGCGCGAAGAGCGCCACCAGGGCGCAAAACACCAGGCCCACCAGCGACGCCGGCGGCGCGTGCCCGAGCAGCGAGACGCCTTGGGTGACTGCGCGAATCTGCAACGCCAGGTAGGGCAAGTTGCCGGCCAGCATGAAGAGCGTCACCAGCACCCCTGCGCCGTGGCTTTGAAAGCGGAAGGCGAAGAGGTCCGCCAGCGACGTCAGCTGGTGCTCGCGCGTCAGTCGGAGGACCGGTTGCCACAGCACCGGGACGAGGAGGCAGGACAGCGTCACCCCGACGTAGATGGCGAGGAAATTGAAGCCTTGGGTTCGCGCGTACCCGACGCTTCCGGAGTAACTCCAGGACGTCGCGTACACCCCGAGGGACAGCGCATACGTCAGCGGATGACGCACCAGCCCTGCGGGGACCCAGCGTCGCTCGGCGGCGTAGGCCACCAGGAACAACAGAAGCAGGTAGCCCACGGCGACGGCGAAGAGCTGTCCGAGCTGAAGCACGTGCGCGTCCGCGATGCTCAGTCCGTCCGCCGGTTCACCACGGCGCCCAGCAGGATGACTGCGGCCCAAAGCCCGAAGGGCCACAGCCAGCTGTGCCTTCCGTCGGCCCACACCATGCGCGCGCGCGAGGCAAACACCAGCACCGCCAGCCCAAACACCCACAAGGCGGGCTCGATGACGCGCGTCCGGTAGTCGGGGCGGCTGGACATGGCCACCTTCTTAGGCCGGCTGTGGCAGGACGGGGGAGTGCGCCGCGCCGGTGGGCAGGCATGGCGCAGTGCGCAACGGCGTCTGCCAGGCGCTGGTGCCTCGGCTGGGGTAAGCGAGGGCCCCTCCGGTGAATGCCTTCCTCTCGCTGTGGACGTGGTTCGAGATTGGCCTGGTGGCGTTCCTCGGCTGGCTTTTGCAGTTGGCGCTCGCTCCTCTCACCTGGCCCTTCGACAGGCGACGCCTGGTGCTCGGCCGCACGTTCCGGCTGGTGGGCGTGGTGGCCTCACACTTGACCCCTTTCTGGCACTTCCGCGTGGTGGGGCCGACCCCCAGGGTGGCGGGCCGGACGGTGGTGGTGAGCAACCACGAGTCCCAGGCCGACCCCTTCCTCATCTCCTACCTGCCCTGGGAGATGAAGTGGCTCGGCAAGGCGTCGCTGTTCCGCATCCCAGTGGTGGGCTGGATGATGTGGCTGGCCGGGGACATTCCGGTGCACCGGGGAGACAAGACGTCCGGGAAGGGGGCGATGGCCACCTGCGCCCGGTGGCTCGCCCGCGGTGTGCCGGTGATGATTTTTCCCGAGGGCACGCGCAGCACGGAGGCCAGCCTGCTTCCCTTCAAGGACGGCGCGTTTCGACTGGCCATCGAAACCGGGGCCGACATTCTGCCCATCGCGGTCTGGGGAACCCGGGCCGCTCTGCCCAAGCACAGCTGGCGCTTCCAGAAGGCCTACGCCAGTGTCACGGTGGGGACGCCGCTGTCCACGCGCGGGATGGGTCTGGAAAGCTTGGAAAGCCTCAAGAGCGCGGCGCGCCTTCAGGTCGAAGGCCTCAGGGACCGCCTTCGCAGTCTGGCCGCGGCGCGCTAGAGACAAGCCTCAAGGTGAACGAAACGCCCCGCATTGCCCTTCGCCCGGGCACCTCCGCAGATGTTCCTCTGCTGCTGGCGCTCATTCACGAGCTCGCGGCGTACGAGCGCGCTCCGGAGGCGGTGGTGGCCACCGAAGCAGACTTGCTGCGCGACGGTTTCGGTGCAGCGCCGCTGTTTCGCACGCTGGTGGCCGAGCTGGACGGCACGGCGGTGGGTTTCGCTCTCTTCTTTCTGGCGTATTCCACCTGGCGCGGTCAACCGACGCTGTTTCTGGAGGACCTCTTCGTCCGGCCGGTGGCGCGCGGCCAGGGCGTGGGGACGGCGCTCATGCGGGCGCTGGCCGGCGAGGCGGCTCGTCTCGGCTGCGCCCGCTTCGTGTGGCAGGTGCTGGACTGGAATGCGCCCAGCATCCGCTTCTATGAGTCCTTGGGCGCCGAGCTGCAGCGGGAGTGGCTCACCTGCCGGCTGGAGGGGGAAGCGCTCATCGCCTTACAGACGATGCGCTCCCCAAAGCGCTGAAGGTGGCCGCCGCTGGCTACTTGAGCGTCGCGTTTTGCTTCCCCGTGCCGCTGGCTGGCTGCTGGGAACTTCCGTGGCTTACGGAGACGACCAGGACGGGAACGATGGTCGCGAGCACCGTGAAGACGGTGATGAGGGCCGATGTATTGCCCGGACTGTACTGAGCAAGCTCGACGGAGGAAATGCTCGCCAGTGGCACTTCTACCGGGGGGCCAGAGAGTGGGACAGCCTCGAAGGTGCTCTCGGTGACAACAATACTCTCGAACGGGCCGGGCGGCGCGAGCGGCGTTCCCGTGCGTGCAAGAAGGTACAGCTCCTTCTCGGAGTTGTAGTCGACCGCTTGCCCCTGGGCAGTGACGAGTCGGTAGGGTGCGTCGGTGAAGGTGACCCCATTCACATTCTGCTCACCGTGAATGTTGTAGCCGTTGAGGTACTGCAGCTGGCCGGGCGGGATGGTGAAGCGGTCCATGCAGGCCGAGGTGAAGAGGAGGGCGGTCAGAGCCGCCCCGGCGCGAATTGCGTTCCTCCCGGAGCGGGGCCGGCAGACCTTGTGTGGAGGGCGCCCCAGCCGAGGTAGAACAGCGCTTGGGCCTGTGGTGGAACTGGTAGACACGTCGGCCTTAGGAGCCGATGCCCCAAAGGCATGAGGGTTCGAGTCCCTCCGGGCCCACAAGCCCTCCGTCCGAGGGGGAGAAGCACGCCCCGGGTCGCCCGGGCGCGTGGAGGCCGGCGAGGGCGGCCGGCCGCCGCCGGCTGAAGCGTCACTCCCCGCCATCATTGGATTCCCACCATCCCCCGCACCGACTCCAGCAGCTTCTTCGGGTCGTAACCGACGCCGTCCTTGAAGACGAGCTCCACCTTCTCCACGTCGGCAATGTTTTTCGAAGGGTCCCCTCGGACCACCACCAGGTCCGCGTCCTTGCCCACTGCGATGGAGCCGATGTGCTGCTGTTGGCCGAGGAAGGTGGCCCCATTCAGAGACGCAATCCGCAACGCCTCCAGCGGTGTGAAGCCCGCGTCCACCAGGAGCTCCACGTTCCGCTGGTCTCCATAGCCAGGCAGCGTCGCGCCGTTGCCGGTGGGGTCGCACCCGGCCATGAGCAATCCACCGGCCTGGACGAAGGCCCGCTCGAACGCCATCTCCAGCTTGAGCACCTTCTCCAGGGCGCGCGCTCGCTCCGGACTGCCCCGCACGTGGCGCGCCAGTCGAAGCCCGCGCGCGTCGCTGGACAGCAACTCGAGCGTGGCCGGCGAGAGCGCGTGGCGGAACCCCGCCTCGGTGCTGGCGTCGAAGACGGCGAGGGTGGAGGTGATGGCGACGTGGTGCTTGACGAGCTCCTGGATGAGCGCGGCCAACCGAGGGTCCTGAGGGCTCATCTCGGACAGCTCGGTGAAGGCTTCCTTGGAGGCACACTCGTTGGGCTTCTTCCGCGAGTAAAACTCGGTGTCGACGGCCAGGCCGTGCTCGAGGTTGTCGATGCCCCGGTTGGCCGCCTCGGTGAAGCCGACGGAGCAGAGATGGCCGGTGATGGGGAGGTGGCGCTGGTGTGCCTCGTCCACCGCGGCGGCCAGCTCCTCCACGGTGACGTAGTTGTAGAGTTTGAAGCTGCTGACGCCCAAGTCCGCCCAGCTGTCCACCATCCGCCGGAAGGCCGAAGGCCCCCGCAGCCGGGCCATCTGCTGCGTCCAGGGGTTGTCGCCCTCGAGGTAGGGCCCCGTCACCCAAACCTTCGGGCCGGGCGCGAGGCCCCGCTCGATGTCGCGTTTGATTTCCAGGTCCGTGGAAGCTTCGATGGCCCCCGCCGTGCGGAGGGTGGTGACACCCCCGGCGAGATACAAGCGGGGGAAGCTGGTGGGCATCTCGTGGAAGACGCCAGCGTCGGCTGGGTAGAAGAAGTGGTCGTGCATCCCCACCAGGCCGGGAAAGACGCTGAGGCCACGTAAGTCGAGATGCTGTGCCCCGGGCGCCTCTGCCGCCACCAGCTTGCCCTGGGAAATGTAGAGCGTCTGGTCTTCCCGCGCCGGCGCGCCAGTCCCGTCGATGAGGCGGACGTGCTCCAGGACGAGCGCGGCCGCGTCGACTTGGATGAAGGGCTGCAGCGCCGGGGGTGCGGCCAGAAGAAGGAGCGCGACGAGCATCCACGCATTCTAGTGAAGGCCAAGGCTTTGTCCCCCCAAGGAGCCCTGCCGCGCTGCGCCCTTGGTGTCGGTCGCTGCGCACCCCAGGGGGGGCTGCGCGTGTTGGGCTCCTCGGGCAAACCAGCCCCTCCCAGCGAAAGCGCAGCCTTGGCAGAAGTCGCTGTCGGCCCCGGCGCCGACGGCCCATTTCACGTTGACAGGGTGTCAAGCCACCCTTAAGGCCCTTGGCTGCTTATGAAGGTCCACGTCGAGACGCTGTCCCCCATCGAGCGCAAGCTTTCCATCGAAGTCGACCCCGACCAGGTGGCGGCCGAGCTGGGCCGGGCCTACCACGCACTGGGCGAGCGCGTCCGGCTTCCAGGCTTTCGTCCGGGGAAGGTGCCCCGGCGGATTCTCGAGCAGCGCTTCCGGGGCGAGGTGGAAGATGACGTCAAGCGGCGGCTCGTCGAGCGCAGCTACCTGAGCGCCATCGCCGAGCATGGCGTCGAAGCCGTCGGCGAGCCTCAGGTGACGGGGGCGCGCCTGGTGCTGGACGCTCCCTTCGCCTTTCAGGCCACCGTCGAGGTCCGCCCGGAAATCGCGCCCAA
>JBKQJL010000133.1:0-6344 GCA_052147975.1 Myxococcaceae bacterium | reverse complement strand
CTCGTCACCGCCGGGGGCGGTGCGCCGGGCGCCCAGGACGAGGTGGTGGCGGCGGCGACAGAGGACGGCCAGTGGCTTCTGGCCTATGTGCCCCCCGGCACCGGCCGCGGCCACAGAAGCTTCGTCTTAGACGTGCGCGCCCTGGCAGGAGAGGCGACGGCCCGCTGGTACAACCCCTGGACGGGGGCCTTCCTCAGCGCTGGCCAGGTGCCCAACCAGACGCCTTGGTGGTTCACCACCCCAGGGGACAATGGCTCCGGCTATGACGACTGGGTGCTTGTCCTTTCCCGCCCACCGCAAAGCGCGCCCGCGGCCATAGGCACGCCGTGACACGGCAGCAGCAAATTGCCTTCTGGGGCAACTTCGGCACACGCAACCTCGGCAACGAGTGCACCCTCAGCGCAGCGCTGGCCAACGCGCGGGCGCGCCGGCCGGAGGCGTCTTTCGTTTGCTTCTGTACCGAGCCCGAGGACGCCCAAACTCGGCATGGCCTCCCCTGCTTTCCATTGCACACGGCACTCCGCCGTAAGGGTGAGCCCCCTCCTCCATGGCCGAGCCGCGTTGCGCAGCGCCTCTTGGCCGAGGTCCGCGGCTGGCGCGAGGCGCTGCGCGCCACAGGCGGCCTCGAGCTCCTCGTCATGACGGGCACCGGCATGTTGACGGACGAGGGCGAGGGCCCGATGGGCCTTCCGTACGCAATGTTTCGCTGGGCCGTGGCGGCCCGCCTCTCCGGCTGCCGGCTGGCCTTCCTCAGCGTCGGGGTGGAAGGGCTGCACCATGTGGCGACGAGGTTTTTCATCCGCACTGCGTTGCGCCTGGCCAGCTTCCGCAGCTACCGCGACGTCCAGTCCAGGGAGCGCCTGCGGGCGGCGGGCTTCTTGCGGGAGGACGACGCCGTCTACCCGGACCTCGCCTTTAGCCTTCCTGAAGCCCTGTGCCGCCCCAGCCCACCGGCGCCCGGGGCCCGTCCCCGCATAGGCGTCGGCCTCTACGCTTACCGCGACAGGGGCGAAGCGAGCCCCGAGGACAAGGCGCTGTACCGCGCCTACGTCGAGAAGGTGTGTACGCTGGTGGGGGCACTGCGCGCGCGCAGCCATGCCGTGCGCCTCCTCATTGGCGACAACACCTACGACGAGCCAGTATTGGACGACGTCCGAGAGGCACTGCGCGCCCGCGGGCTGAAGCCCGGGACAACGGGCCTCGAGGACGCGGCGGCCGACAGCTTCGAGGCGCTGCTCGAGCAGCTGCGCGAGGTGGACGTCGTCGTGGCCAGCCGCTTCCACAACGTCCTGTTGGCCCTCCTGCTTGGAAAGCCCGTGCTGTCCCTCTCCTACAACGAGAAAAACGACGCCCTCCTGAGAGACATGGGCTTCGGCGCGTACGCCGGAAGCCTCGACGCCTTTGACGTCGAGCGCACCCTCGCACAGCTCTCTCGCCTACAAGAAGGAGCCGCACAACTGCTGCCCGGCGCGGCGGAGAAGGCCCGTGCCTACCGCCAAGCGCTGGAGGCCCAGTACGACAGGGTGTTTGGGCCGAAGCCTCCCTCCCCGGCTCAAGTCCCCTCAGAAGCCCGCTGACTGCGCAGCAAGGGGACTGGGCGGCCAGCTAAGCGGCCGCGGCAGCGCGAAAGGCCTCGGCAGCGGATTGCAGCTGAAGGGCCCGCGCACGCATGGCGGCTGTCGGGGGAAGTCCCGTCACCTTCAAGAGCTCGGCGAGGCGGTGGCTCCAGTCATGCCGCAAGAGCGCGTTGTAGACGCCTCGCGTCCGGATGGACTCCGTCCGGCTTGCGTCCCTGTCCAGCGCATGAATGGTGTCCGCAATGTCCGGGGCTGAAAAGGGCGTGCGCACCACCGCGTCGGGCCAGTTGAATTGGCTGCGGAAGTCGTCGGTGTCCGGTGGCTCCCCCAGCATGACGGCGCCGGCCGCAGCGCCCTCGTAGAAGCGGCAGGCGATTTCGTCCTTCCCGCGCGTGAGGCCCGGGGTGTCGGCCCAGGCCCGGTTGGCGATGAAGTAGCGGCTGCGCTTGAGGAGGTTGGCCAAGAGGAGGCGGTGCTCGGCCGCGTCGATGACGCCAAACGTCACCGCTGCCCCGCCCGAGCGCGGGCCGCCGGCGCGGCGCATGGTGTCGTAGTAGTAAAAGCGGCCTTCGGCCTGGGCAAACTCGAGCAGCGCGGCGTGGGTGACGTCCGAGCGGCGGCCGATGCCGCACACGTCAATGGGGCGGGGAGAAGCCACCGGCGGCGGCGCGAAGCGCAGCGCGTCCACGGCCATGGGCAAATAGGTGCAGGGCTTGCCCGTCAGGCGCGCCACCGCGTCCCGCGCGCCATCGACGCCCAGGAAGATGTGGTCAAACGGTTTGAGCAGCTCGAGCAGGTAGTCCGGAAGCCGCGCCTCCCAAGCTTCGCAAATGTACGCCGCGGCGAAGCGGCACCGTTCTCGCCATCCCTGCACCGCGTTGAGGTTGAAGAGCTCGTGCGGGTGGTTGAAGACGGGGAGAAAGAGCTCGTAGTCGCGGTCCAGCCTCATGGCCCCGAAGCGGGGCGTGACGGCGCTCGCCACCTTGGCGGAATTGGTAAAGCGGCGCGTCAGCTTGTAGAGGCGGCGCGAGAGCTCGAGGCCCTCCTCGGTGAGAGGCGCGGCGCGGTCCGCCTGCAGAAGCTGACAAATGAGGTCCTCGAACTCATACATGGCGCAGTAGCCGACGACGTTGGCTACGCGGCGCATGGAGAGGACGAGGGTGCTGCCGCCCTGGGCGACAAACTCCACCGAGGGCGTGCCTGTCTGCTCACCTATGGAGGGGCGGGCCGAGTGCAAGCCCGGGACGCTGTCCCCCACCAAGGAGGCGCTGACGTCGCTTCTTTCAAGCGGCCTCATGGCCGAGGCATTTCTCCAAGGACGCTCAACCCCAGCGTCCGCTCCACCTGCCAGCGCTCGACGAGGCGCCTCGAGCGCAGGTCCACCAGCGCCACCACCAGCGCCGCAATGAGGAGTCCAGCAAAGAGGCCTGCCGCCACCACCACCGGGATTTTGGGCTTGGCCACTTTCTTCGGGAGCTCCGCCGGGCGGATGGTGCTGTAGCGGTACTTGAAGGCGGCGCGGGCGGTGTCGAGCTCGATGCGCGCCGCGTCCAGGCGCTCGATGAGGCTGTCGTAGTTATTCATCGCGAAGCGCAGCCGGGCCTTGGCGTAGGCGTATTGCTCGGCGGAGGCATCCGAGCCGGCGGACAGTACCCGACGCGCCTCGGACAGCTGCGGCGCCGCGAGGTGCACCTCGGTGCCTTGCGTCTCGGAGGCCTTGTCGCCGCCCAGCTGCGTGTACTCGGAGGCGAGCTCGTGCTCCTCGCGTCGCAACTCGGCCAGCTGGGGGGAGTCCGCCGTCATGGCGGCAATGCTTTCCTTGAGGCGCACCACGGTGGGGTGGGCGTCGGCGTACACCTGCTTCTGCTTCTCGAGCTCGTCCTTGAGTTCGCCAAGGCGCCGGCTCCGGAAAGCTTCGAGGTCGCGGATGGCACGGCGCTTCCCGTCGAGCAACGTCTTGAGCTGGGTAACCTCCGAGGGCTGGCCTCCGGAGTCCTTGGGCCGGGGGGGCCTCGGCGCGCCCACGGTGACCGTCCGCGCGTGGGCTGGCTCCAGCCGCTTAATCTCATCCATCGCCACGTCAATGGACTGCTGCACTTCGGCCGCATGCCGCTCGAGAATGGAGATGGCTTCGGCGATGGAGGACACCTCGGCAGCGTGGCGGGCGTCGAGGAAGTTTTGCTGCGCCGTCTCCACCAGGTGGAAGGCGAGCTGCGCGTCTGGCCAGTCGATGGCGATGGTGACGGTGCCCTCGTTGGCAAAGACGTAGAGGCGCTTTTCCAGCATGTCGATGAGTTCCTCGTGCCGCTCCTCGTCCGTCGGCGGGGCGACAAGCCGGATGACGAAGTCGCGCAGCTTGATGATGGGCGCCTTCGTCTTGTCCCAGCGCTCGAGCAAATTGGTCTGCTTCATGAGCGAGTCGAGGTTGTCCCGCCGGCGGACCGTCTCCGGCGCGGCGCGCGTAGGAGCGTCGGCGTCAGTGGGCACGTTGCGGCTCGGGTTCCCGAGCGCGGGCATGATGAGGTTCCGCTGCGCCAGAAGCTCGGCCTCGACGTGGTAGTCCTTCGGAAAGACGGCCAGGCCGAGCAACGTCAGGACCAGCACCCCGGCGAATGTCCCGATGGCCACCCAAGGGTGCCGTCGCACCGAGTGCAGGACGAAAAAGAGGTAGTCGCGCAGCTTCTTGACGTCTACCAGCTCGAGCGACTCGGGCGCGCTCTGCTCGCTAGGCTCGGCTCCCCCTCGCTCGTTCACGACCGCGTCTCCTCGGCAAGACTGCCCATGAGCTCCTTCACGGCGGCGGCGAAGACGTGGCGCTTGAAAGGCTTCACGAGGTAGGTGCTCGCCCCGACCTGCTCAGCGTAGGCCCGGTCCTGCGGGAGGCCGCGGGCACTCATGATGAGGATGGGGACGCCCCGCAGCCGCGCCTCACCGCGCATGAATTGGCAAACCTCGTAGCCGGACAGCTCGGGCAACATGAGGTCCAGACACACCAAGTCCGGCTTGTTCACGGCCACGTGGAGGATGGCCGCCCGACCCTCGGCCACCTCGGTGACTTGCATGCCCATCGCCTCGAGGTGACGGCGGACGAGGCCCCGTAGGTCCGGGTCATCCTCCACCACCAGGGCGGTCCGCCCGTTGCGCGAAATGGTTGATTCTTGAGCTTGAGCTGCCACAGGTCTGCCCTTCTTTAGAAAGTCCCGCTTCAGTACGTACGGATGGCGACGCTACATCCCAATTCACGACGAAAGTTGCACCGATGCCTCACGAAAGAAGGCAGAGGTGTGGCGCTCATTGGAGAAACCCCAAGTCTCCCTGGCTGGTCGAAGCTCCGGCCGCCGCCCCGAGCTTCCCCGAGGCGCCGGCCACCGAGAGGAAGAGCACCCAACTCGTCCCATTCAACGCGCCCGGAATGGCATAATTCAAATAGGCAATACGCGCCCCACCGGCCAGGACGACGTGGGGGCCTGCCTGAAAAACCGCTCGCAGCTCGGCGCGGGCGTCGATTTCCCGGGGGTTGGCGGACGCGGCAGCCCCAGCGGACGCCTCAAACAGCCAATTGTTGCCCACCCCCCACAGCGCCGACGCGGAAATGTCTAGACGCTGGATGACGGTGCCGGAGAATTGGTTCACGATGGGGAGCACTGCGATGTTGGCGCTCAGCAGGAGCGTCTGCGCAACCAGCGGCACCTGGTCACGAATGCTTGCGCCAAAAATTGGGTAGGCAGTGGTGATGGCCGGCACCGGCGTCCGGTGCAGCCAGAGCAAGTCCTGGTCCACCAAGCTTGGAATGTCATACGACGAGCTTTGGTAAACCACGCCGATACCGCCCCCCAACTCCGTACTCACGTTGGCACTGAGCGAATGCTGCCACTTGAGGCCTGCCTCGGTGCCGAGAATGCTGAGGCCAATGTTGTAGTGGGGCAAAAGCACGGTGCTTCCATTCTCGTTGTTAGAGCCGCCTGGTCGGTACACCGGCCCATAGACGAGCAGGCCGGAGCGCACTGTGGTGACGAGGGCGTCGTGTGTCTGCAGCTTCAAAGTACCCACCACGTCCAGGAAAGGCCCGCGCTGCAGCGGCAGCTCCTGTTTGGCCAAGTCGTTCAACCCCTCGCTGTACACGTAGCCCACGTCGAGGTCGAGGCGGAACACGGCACTGGTGAGGACGTAGAAGCCGAACCGCGCCGAGGTGTCGAGCAGGTCGAGGGTGGCGCTCTGCGGCACCTGAGGGATGGTGTTGATGTTGGGTGGTCCCTGACCGGCACCGCCAGTCGGGGGGGTGCCCAGGTTGACGACCGGCGAAAATGTCTGGTTTCCCACCCACAGCCGGCCTACCAAATAGATGCCGACGGTGTGGCTGAGCTGCTGCTCGACCTCCACCAGGACTCGGTTGAAGAGAAGCTTCTGGTCCGGAGCGGACGGCGTGTAAAGCAGCCACGGCACGTAGCTCACCGTCACCTGGCCCGTGTGCGAACGCTGCTGGATGAAAATGCCTGGCTCGAGCACGAAATTCTCGGTGACCGAGTATTGGTCGACAGAACCAATGAGCTCCGTGCCGAGGAGGCTCTCCAGCTTGGCCCCGACGTTGATGAGGAATTGCTCCTCCGCCTGGCCCTTCGGGGCCGCCCCTTCCAGGTCCTCCGAGGGGTCCGCGCCCAGAGTGAGAAGGACCAGGCACAGGCCAAGCGCCCCCATGCTGCCTACTCGACGACGACTGCATCGCCTTGCCGCAGCTGGAAGCTCACTGACTTCGGGTCACCGTCCCGC
>JBKQJL010000132.1:0-7451 GCA_052147975.1 Myxococcaceae bacterium | reverse complement strand
GCCGGCTGCCAACGGAAGGCAGCGGGGATGATCAGTCCGACCGTACAGACGAGTTCGAGGATGCCGAGGGGCATCCAGCCTTCCCGCGACAACGTGGCAAAGGACGGCGTGCGACCATTGGGTTGGCCGCGTGCCCGGCTCGATTCTTTGAGGAGCCCCTTCGCCTAGGGTGTGACGCTGAACCGTCTACCAGGCGAGCGGGGGGGCATGACTAAGGAGGGACGCGAGCGCCATTGTCTTTGAGCGCCGAGTGGACGTGACCTTGAAGCACCGACCACTGGAGCACCCCCGCTAGGGCATAGGCGGCGCCGGCCGCCAGAAACAGCACCCGCGAGCCAGCCTCGAGCCCGATTAGCGCGCCGAACGGTGCGCCGATGACGGAGCCGAAGCCGTTCGCCGCCCAGGCCCAGGCGACTTCACCTCTGCCCTGCGCGAGGGAGCGGAGGCCAAGGGGAAACGGGAGCCCCATGAGGAAGGCTGGCGTCGCAAGGCAGCCGAATGCGGCGAAGGCGCGGAAGGGAAGCGCCGCCGCCTGAAGGGCGTGAACGGCGCCGAGGAGCAACGCAGCTCCCAGCGACAGAAGCACGGCGAGCGACGCGCAAGCGCGAGGCCCGAGGGAGGGAGCAATCCGATCGGACCAGGCGCTCCCGGCGCCCGAGCAGGCGAGCAGCGCTGTCAGCGCCGCCGCAACCGCGTAGACGGGATGACCCAGAAGCAGGCCGAGTTGCTGGATGGCGGCTAGCTCGGCGGCGACGTAGGCGAAACCGAGCGCTGCGAAGAACCCAATCAAGGCCGGAAATGAAACGGTCGTTGCTGTCCGACGCGCCCAAATCGCCGCCGGTACCAGCAGTAGCAGCGTTGCGACGAACACTGCTTGCACGAGCGTGGCGGTGATGGCGATCGGCCCCCACTCGGCAAACGGAAGCCAGGTACCGCGGGCGCTGCGCAAGAAGCCCAGCATGGAGCCTGGCCGCACGAAGTGATGCGGGTAAGGACGCGCGTCGTCCACCGGTGCCACGTCGAACGGGGAGGCACCGGCGAAGCGGGCGGCCTGCCTCGGCGAAGTGACCGCTGCCGCTGCGGCCTCGCGAAGAGCGGGATCATCAAGCGCATGAAAAGGCTCGGTATCCCCGCTGACCGAAAGTGGCCAGTCGAGATCGAGGCTGCGCTGGCGCGCGAAGTCCCGCAGCCGCTCCAACTCCCCGGGGGTGTACCCTGCGGGCCGCGCGAGGACTGTCACCGTCCCCCAACTCCGTGCCACCAGCAGGCGGTTGGATGCCGAGCCCGACACCCGCCTAAGCGCTTCGGCCGCGGTGAGGATTGTGCGTACGCTCTCCCTTGGTGGAACCGACAACCAGTTAGTCACCGACAGCACTCCGCCGGGGGCCAGGCGACGGAGGTAAAGCTCATAGGCGTCGACGGTGTGTAGGAAGTCTTCGTCGAGCGCACGGACGCCGGCGATCGAAGCGCCATAGCCAACGGTGGGTGTGAGAGTGATGAGGTCGAACGGCTGACCGGGCTGCGCCAGCTCGCTCCGCGCGTAGCCGGTGCGATCCTCGATCCGCTGTGCTTCGACGGTGTCGGGTGGCCCGAGTTTCCGACTAAGACGGAGCAGCGCCGGATTCAGCTCCAGCGTCACTACCCTCTCAGCGCCGTGGCCGAGCGCGGCCTTTAGCTCCAGCCCGCTGCCAACGCCGATGAGCAGCACACGGCGCCAGGGGCCGAGCGCCCAAGGAAGCGCCGTGGGCAGCGCCTCAGCCAGCTCAGCAGCGTCCGCACTGCGCAGGTCCGTGGCCACGCCGGCAACATCTCCGTCGACCAGCAGCGCCGTCTGCGCCGGGAAGCCGCCGCGATATTCCAGGGGCAGGCCCGGGGCGAATCGGAAGGAAGGTGCCTGGAGCGCGATAACCCAGCCGAGCGGGCTCGTTTCTTCAGCGACGGCCTGTGCTCCGGGGAGGGCGCGGATCTGTGGAAGGCTCTTGTAGGGCGTTAGCTGCAGCGACCAGAGCGGAGTCATGAAAAGTGCCGCGGCAGCAAGGGAACCTGCGCCCATCAGTCCCAACGTCCCAGTGCGCCTGAGCCGGAGTGCGCCCAGTGCGCCGAGCACCGGCGGGACGGCGAGCGCCTGCCCGGGCGGCACAGCAAAGAGGGTGGCTATCGCAAGTGCCACGCCGAGAGCACCGCCAGCAAAGCTGGCTCCGTAGAGACGCCCGGCTCGCTCGGGCTCAACGGTGAATGCGGTGAGGGTGGCGAGGGCACCAGCGGCAAAGGGCAATGCCAGCGCCACCACCAGCGCAGCCAGCCGTACCCATTGCGCCCCGTCCCATGCGAGCTGGGTGGGCTCGATGCGCACGCCATGGGTGGCCCAGGGCGAGGCCACGAGCGCCGCCGCCGTGACCGCAGCGGCCCAGCGCACACGGGCAGCCGCTTCAAGCGAATTGGCGGGCGGCAAGAGCGCGGCCAGCGTGCCGCTCATGCCCGCTCCGAGCAGCGCGACGCCGATGACCATGGAGGCAAAGTGGTGGAACTGTTCGACCGCGAGGAGCCGCACCAGGAGGATCTCGTAGGCGGTGGTGCCCGCGGAGAGCAGCGTGACCGCCGCCGCAAGCCCCCGCGGTGTCGTGGTCATCAATGCAGCCCGTTGAGCATTGGCACGAAAGCCACCGGCAAGAGGATTCGGGTGCGCACCTTCCCCGAGCTATCCTTGTCCACCTGGAGGAGATTTTGCGCTCCGTACATGCTGCCTACAGGAATCACCATCCGTCCCCCGGGCTTGAGCTGCTCGACGAGAGGCGGGGGGACGTAAGTGGCGGCGGCGGTAACGAGGATGGCGTCGAAGGGGCCCTTCTCTGGCCAGCCGAAATTACCATCACCATGCCGCACCGAGACGGCGCGATAGCCGAGCCTCTCCAGGCGGCGGCGTGCACTGCTGGCCAGTTCCTCGAAGATCTCGATGGTGTAAACGGTGCAGCCGGCGGCGGCGAGCACGGCGGCCTGGTAACCCGAGCCCGTACCCACCTCGAGCACCTTCAGACCTTCCCTCGGTCGAATAAGCTCGGTCTCGTACGCCACGATGTAGGGCTGCGAGATGGCCTGGCCAAGTCCTATGGGTAGCGAGTGGTCGTGGTAGGCGGCCGCTGCCAGCGGCGCCGCGACGAACTCGTGCCGCGGCACGGTTCGCATCGCTCGGAGCGTCGCCTCGTCGCGCACGCCTCGGGCCACGATCTGCTGCTCGACCATCTGCAGCCGCTCGGCGGCGCGTTCGTCGCTCGCTTGTCCAGCTGCAGTTGTTGTTGCCAGGGCGCCGAGCAGTGCAGCACCAAGCGTGCGAGCGAGTCCCATGTCACCCTTCGAACGGCACTTAGTACACCGCGAGTCGAGCGAGCAACTTGGGGTCCTCCCCGAGCGGCCATCGATGGCGAGCCGGCGGGCGGGTTTGCTAGCGCGGGCGCTTCACGCCGAAAGACTGGGCGTCACGGTCCCACACGAGCCGGGTGCAGACAGCCCCAGTCGCGGCCAGCAGACAATGCCAAGCTAACTGGCCCACTGTCCTCGCGGTGGTCAGCACTCGGCGCGAATCGGATAGCAAGGGGCGCTCAGTGTCCCCTCCTCAACCGAAATCAACCCCATCGGGAGCTCATGGCTTCCGGGTGGAGCGTACAGAATGGGCTGAGACCAACTGGAGAATCATCTCCAACGCGCGCCGCGGTGCACGCGTCCCTCAAGGGCGAGCAGGTGCCTTTGGCTCATGAAGTGGCGGTCGCTGCGTGAAAGTCCGAGAAGCCGAGCCGCTCGTACTGGCGGAAAGCCCACTTCAAAATTATCGCTCGAGAAGGTGTAGAGTCCGCGCCGTTCTTCTTCCCGGAGCTTGAAAAGATGCGCTTCGTTCTGCTGCTCGGCCTCCTCGCGCCCGTTGCCGCGCTCGCGGCTGATCCCGCCAAACCAGACAAGACCGACGAGGATAAGTCGCTGTACGGCATGGGCTACATCATCGGCGTGCGCAACCTCGAGGGGCTCGGTCTCAGTGCCCGCGAGCTCAAGATCGTCGAAGAGGGCATCAGCGACGCGGCCACGGGCACGAAGGCCAAGGTCGACGTCGACGCGCAGATGCAGAAAATCATCGCCTTCGCGAAGGCGCGGGCGAGCGCGGGCGTGGACAAGGAGAAAGCAGCGGGCCTCGAGTTCGCCGAGAAGGCGGCGAAAGAGCCAGGGGCGGTCAAGATCCCGGTCGAGGGCGAGGGCTTCTTGGTCTACCGGACGATCACGCCCGGCACCGGCGCTACCCCGGCCGCCACCGATACCGTCTACATCGACTACGAGGGCAAGCTAACCAACGGCAGCGTCTTCGACAGCTCGTACAGGCGCGGCCTGCCGGCGGAGTTCTTGTTGAAGCAGGGCATCAAGTGCTGGACGCTCGGCGTGGCGAAGATGAAGGTCGGCGAGAAGGCACAGCTCATTTGCCCGTCCAACGTCGCGTACGGCGATGAGGGCCAGCCGCCGAACATCCGTGGCGGCGCGACGCTGGTGTTCACCGTGGAGCTGCGCTCCATCAAGTCCATCAAGGGGCGTGAGCCGGCGGCGCCCCAACGTCTACAGCGCGCGGGCGAAAACTAGACTTCGTCTATTCTTCGGGGACGCGGAAGAGGAAGTCGGCTGCTCGCGATGTCGAATGGCGCCGGCAAGCTGCACAAGAAGCTGCTGATTCCGCCCGGAGCACCATCGGACCGACCGACGACCGGTGCAATCGCAACACCCGGGAGACGCACGAGGCGAAGTAACAAAGAGCTAGGGGCCCGCGAGCATGAGCTTTCAGACCAGACGCGTGACGTTTATTTCAATCGCGCTGATTGCTGCCGCCGTTGTCGGCTACTTAAGTCTTAATACTTTGTCGCCTTGCATCGGATTCGGACACCCCAACTGGCTGTATTGCCAAGGCCAATGCACTAACACGAACACGGACCCGGGCAACTGTGGAACGTGCGGGAGTCAATGCACAGGTGGGACCTGCAGCGACGGGCAGTGCCTATGTCCCGGCGGGCAAACGCTTTGCAATGGCACCTGCGTAAACACGAGCACAGACTCGAAAAATTGCGGAACGTGCGGCAAGGTTTGCGGGACGGCTTACACCTTACCGACTACATGTAGCGCCGGCGTCTGCGGGACCACCTGTCCCTCGACCCAACAGAATTGTGGCGCTCAGGCCCTGTATGGATGCTGCCCAACGGCTCCGAGTACGACGAGGTTTTGTACTTGCGCGCAAGGGCCGACCAACGACTGTTCAAGCGGATGGTGGGCTTGCGGAGTTGGGCAGCAACTTCAAGGGCCTCCTATGGCTTGTCAACCGTTTCAACCGTTTGGTGGTCCCGCTTTGAGGTCCCCACCTCCTGCGATGTGCCTGGGTGCACCGAACCAGGTACCTTCGCCGCGTTGACCGCGCGTACGGAGCTGTCGATGGCGAGCTGCGGTAGACTGCGGACGTGCCAAAAGGGAATGTAGAGTCCGAAGTGTAGCATCTCGACGATAAAGCGTTCGAAAATATGTTTGGCACGTTCATTTCGTGCACGGTCTTTCGGTGATGTGCGCCCGCCTGGAAATGGCAATAATTTCTCATTCCAAAACACCGCTGGCTCAATTGAATTCGCAAGGTCGGCGGCAAAATCCTCAAAGCAACTTTGGTGCGAGTGTAAAGTCATCCCGACGTGTTGGATGGTTGCCGCAAGCCACTCAAAGAATTATTCCAAGGCACGGAGGAATTTCCCGAGCTGCCCGTCGACCCGGAGGAACGGCTCGGCGATTTCTCCCAGTGCAGGTCCGCGCGGGGCGGCTTGTCAGGGCGATGCTCTACCGCCGAGCGACCTGCCCGACTCCCTGCCACCCTACAACGTGCAGCGGGTGGCTCAGACCGGCGGTCTTGCCGGAGTGTCAAGGACAGCGACCTCGCGTCATTCCGGGGGCCCCGGGTGTGCATCGGCCGGTTGCAAGGACTTTGTCGACCGCCAAGCCGTACGACGCCAGAGCCACCCGCGCTGTTGCCCGCGCGCCGAACATTCAGTCCCGGAACGGCTTCTACCCACGGTAGGCTTCAACGCCGTGAATGACCGTCTCCTCCTTGCCGCCCGTCGCCAGCCCGTGGACGTCACGCCGGTGTGGGTGATGCGGCAGGCTGGGCGCTACCTTCCCGAATACCGCGCCATTCGAAGCAAGGTGGAATTCCTCGAGCTCTGCAAGACGCCGGAGCTCGCGGCGGAGGTGACGGTCCAGCCGGTAACTCGCCTGGGCGTGGACGCGGCCATCATTTTCTCGGACATCCTCATCCCGGTGGAAGCGATGGGGATGGAGCTCGAACTCGGGGACAAGGGGCCCCATTTTCCAAGCCCCCTGCGCACGGCGGCGGACATTGAGCGTCTGGCCATTCCCGACCCCGAGGCGGAAACCGGCTTCGTCGCTGAGGCCATTCGCCGGACGCGCTCCGCACTCTCGGACGGCGTCCCGGTGATTGGCTTTTCGGGTGCCCCCTTCACCCTTGCCGCCTACATGGTGGAGGGGGGCGGCTCGAAGAGTTTCATTCTCATAAAACGCCTCCTCTTCGAGCAGCCGAAGCTGGCCCATGCCCTATTCGAGAAGCTTACCGAGACGCTCATCCCCTACTTGAAGATGCAGGTGGCGGCGGGTGCGCGCATCGTCCAAGTCTTCGACTCGTGGGGTGGCGAGCTCGGCCCCGACGACTACGAGACGTTTGCGCTCCCCTACTTGCAGCGCATGGTGCATGCGCTCAAGGACACCGGGGTGCCCGTCATTGTGTTTGGCACCTCCATGTCGACGCTGCTTCCTCAGCTCGTCCGCACTGGAGCGGATGTGGTGGGCTGTGACTGGCGCATTCACCTGGACGAGGCTCGCGCGCGGGTAGGGCAAGGCGTGGCGCTTCAGGGCAACCTCGACCCGTTGGCGTTGTTTCTTCCCCAGGGCGAGCTCGAGGCCCGTGTCCAGGACGTGCTGCGGCGGGCGGGCCCAGTGGGGCACATTTTCAACCTGGGCCACGGCATTCTTCCGCCCACCTCACCGGACGCGGCCAAGGCGCTGGTGGACGCCGTGCACCGCTTCGGGCGGCATTCGCCGACGCGTTGACTTCCCGAGAAGCGTCTGCTGAAAGCCCGGGGCGCTATGCCTTCCCTGGGAGTTGTGGGAAAAACGCGCGCCGCCATCGTCCACGGGCTCCGCACCCCCTTCGTGAAGGCGGGAGGCACTTTCTCCTCCCTCACCGCGCTGGACTTGGGCCGGGCGGTCGTTCAGGAGTTGGTGGAGCGCTCGGGCGTGGACCCCCAGCGCCTGGACCAACTGGTGTTTGGCCAAGTCGTCCCGACGCTGCTTGCGCCCAGCATTGCCCGGGAGGTGGTGCTCGCCTCGGGCCTGCCGCGGACACTCGAGACGCACACCGTGGCCCGCGCCTGCGC
>JBKQJL010000131.1:0-38235 GCA_052147975.1 Myxococcaceae bacterium | reverse complement strand
CCAGCACGCGCCAGCTGCAGGGCGACCGGCGCGCCGCCGGCACCGCTGCCCACCACCACCACGTCGACTTCGGGAAGCGCCATGTCGGCTCAGCCCCCGCACTTGTGGTGGGTATGCAGGCCGTCATAGCCGTCGGGCGGTTCGCTGGTTTCAAAGCCGATGAGCGCCCACCCCTTCCGGTCCTTGTTGCCTCCGTAGGAAGGGTCGGAGAAGGCGCCCTCCATGGTGAGGACAACCAGAAGCTCGTACCAGTGGCCCTCGCCGGTGCTTTTCGGCCGGTCCTTGAAGAAGCCAAGCAGCGTGTCCTGTTGCTCGGGCGTCAACTGCGCAAAGGGCTTTCCGTACTGATTCTGCGCGCGGCGCATCAGCGCCTCGAGGCCGCGGATGAAGTCGTCCTTGACGTGGCTCATGCGCGCGTCTGACAGCGCGCGGTCAAGGTAGCCGGGAACGCCGAGGTCAGCCGCGCCTGGGTCCTCATCGCGGGGAAGCATTCGCTCGCAGGCAGCGGCCATCGCCTCGTACTCAGGGTCGGTGAGGGTGACGTGGGAGGTGGTGAGAGGCGCGCTTGGCTGCTTGGGCTTGTGGGCTGCCGAAGGCTCGCGGGAGCACGACCCGAGCAGAACCATACTGCCGCCGAAGAAACTCACACGCTGGATGAAAGAGCGACGCGAAAATTCGTCTTCTGGGGTGTCGTCCGACATGGGTGGAGGTGTTCCTGACCTTTGCGATGAGGGATTCACGCGAGGAATCGACCAGTCCAGAGGTAGAATACAACGCTCGACCGCCGGAGGCTGCATGCGTCTTGTTGGATGGCTGTTGTTGCTCGTGTGTCTCGCAGGCGCGACCGGCTGCACCGGGAGCACCTCTGGCTGCACCGTCTGCAACATCGACAGCGGGTGCCCGACGTGCGTGCCGGACGGCGGTAACTTCAGCGTCTTCGTCGTCGACGGAACGTTCTTCTCGGCCCCGGACGCCGGTGTCACCGGCGCTGGCCAGTCCGACGTGACGGGCTACGAGACAATTCCGCTCTTCCAAATGGCCATCAACCCGGTCAATGGAAACATCGGCATCGCCTACGTCGAGTTCAGTGCGGACCAAGTCGACAACAAGCCCGACCTGGACCCCAGCGTCGTCAACCTGGACATCCTCTACGTCGAATGGGCCAACGGACAAGTCGTCCTGGGACCAGAGCGGGTAACGGGGACCGGCGTCGGTTCGGCCAGCCTGCCGGTGACGGCACAGGACTTCGTCGGCGTGACCCTCGACTACCAGCCCAACGGCCAGCCGGCGGTGGCGTACGTCGGCTGGGCGGCCTCGTTGCCACAGTACAACTTCGATGCGACGGGCGCGCCACCGCCCGACGGCGGGACGGGCAGCAACCAAGCCTACTGGTTCCAGCACAATGCCGTGGTGTCCTACCGGAACCTGAATTCCAGCGGCTCGCCCGGCATCTGGACCCAAGAGACGGCAGCGAACAACTCGGACCAGGCCGCCGCCTCCAGCCCGGAGTGTGCCTCTGACGGCTCCTGCAGCATGGGCACCATTGTCGGTCTGTACCCTGCGCTCTACCTCAACAACACGGAAACCATTCTCGCCTTCCGCGACGTGCACTTCGGCAGCTCCACCGGCACCGGCGACTTCGACAACTCCAACCTGGACCTCGCTTTTGGCGGTCCCACCAGCTGGCAATACACCGGCCTCGCCTGGGGCAAGCCGGGAATTCTGCTGCCCTCCGGATGCGTCGGGCAGACGCGAACGCCGTGGGGCAACCACAACAAGTTCATTCACGGCGCCAACAACACCCCGGCGCTCATCAGCGACATCGGCGGCAACGAGTACAACACCCCCGGGACGAACGTCATCTTCTTCGAACAACTGGCGACTGGCGGCTGGAATTGCCCGGTGTCGCTGCTCAAAGTGGGCGTGGACCCGCCCAACATGCAGACTCAAACCGGGCCCTACATGGCGTACGACGGCCAGGGCCAAGGCTACGCCATCGCCGTCTCGGACTTGAGCGGAAGCGGCGCCGCCTACTACAAGAATTGCCTACCGGGGGCAGACTGCACCCAAGTGGTGAACTGGACCGTCTTCCAGACGGTGTTCCAGAGCGGCACCGGCGGCTACTTCGCCTCGGTGGCGCTGAATCCGGACACCCACGACCCGTGGGTGGCCTACTACTTCTGCAGCGCCACCTCGGGGTACAACGAATTTAGCTGCCCGCCGTCCGAGCGGAGCCTGCAGGTCGCGACCAGCAACCCCACCGTCCAGCAGTGGAATGCCCAGACGGTGGACACCCAAGGCGCGTGGCAGACACAGATGCTCTACCTCACCAACCCCACCCGGTTGGTGATTGGCTACCGCGACCCGACGACGGGGGCAATGAAGCTCGCGGTGGAGAACGCCCAGTGAGCAAGCCGGCCGTTGCGCTCGTCGTCGGCGCGCTCCTGGCCGCTGCGGTCGGCTGCACGGGCACCAATTCGCTCGGTGGAAGCATGGGCGAGGTGTTCCCGCTGGACGTCTCGTCGGTGGAGATTCTGCGGAACGACTACGCGTTCCAAGTCAGCTACTACAACTACAATGGCGTGGGCATCGACTTGGTGGCCCGCGTCAGCGTTGCGCTCGACGGTTGGGATTTTGCGGCTGGTCATGACTACCCACTCCAGGGCGAAGATGACGCCGGTCAACGCACGTCGGTGCTGCACTTGGCGTCAGACTCGCCCCCCGAGCCGTTGGCAAACGTCTATTTGGGGGACCTCCAGCTCAGTTCCGGGGGCAACGTCGGCCAGTACACGGAAGGAAACTTCTCGATGTCCTTCGTCAATGACGGGGGCTTCGGGGGTGGTTTCACGCTGTACGGAAACTTTTCCGGCCAGGCCCTAGATGCGGGCTTCGGAGACGGGAACTGGCCACAGTGACCGAGGCGAGGGCCCCCCGGGGAACCACGCCGCCACACATGGAACACCCGGCAACACATGGATTTGTCTGGGGATTCCAGGCGCCCAGCGCGTTGACAGGGGCGCAGACCGTGCGATTTGCTGAAGGTATTCCCATGCGAGGCCGAACTGTTCGACGCGTCGTGGCCGTGATGTCCACGATTGCCTGCTGCATCGCGCTGCCCGCACCGGGGGACGCGGCCACCGACGACACGCCGACCGCACCTGCGGCCAAGTCGACCAAGAGCAACGCTGCGAAGTCGAGCTCCACCAAGAGCAAGTCTTCCTCCAAGCCCTCGAGCAAGTCCTCCTCCAAGACGGCGAAGGGGACGAGCAGCAAGTCCAGCAGGAGCTCGTCCAAGTCGTCCAAGTCGTCCAAGGCGACCGCGTCGGCCAAGAAGCCCGCGTCCACGACGGCGGTGAAGGCGCCGCCGACGTCCGCTGCAGTGCGCGCGGCTTTCGACCCCGCCTCGCCCACGGCCACCAGCCTCCCGAGCGCACCCACCGCGACTGCGTCGGCGGGTCCCGCGCAGCGTGGGCCCACGCGCATTGACTTCGACGACCGGCTCATTCAGGGCCAACGCAACACCGCCGGCGCGGTGTACCTCTACGACCGGAAGGAACTGAAGCAGCGCTCGATGATCAAGAAGCGCGAGAGCTTCCGCGAGGAAATCGTCGGCGTTGTCTACGACTCCGAGCTGTAGTCCTCCTGCCTCCTCCCCCACCCACGAGGGAATCGAACGTTGAGCGGTCAGCCGACAGTGCTCCAGGTCGTCATCCTGCGCGACGGGCTCCTGGTCGGCACCGAGGTCTTCGTTCCGGGCTCCTACACCTTGGGAAGCGCGGTCGACGCGGACCTGCGCCTCGACGACGCGACAGTGGACGCAGCGCACGCCGTTCTGTATTTCCAAAACGGGAAAGCCGCGGTCCAGGACTCAGGTTCTGCCGGTGGGCTGTACGTCAACGGGCATCAAGTCACCGCCTGTGAGATTCGAGCCGTGGACGAGGTCGTCGTCGGCCCATTCGTCCTCAAGGCCCGGGTGCTCGGACAGAAGCCCGCTGCCAGGGCCGCGCCACCCCCGGAGGTGTCCGCGCTGCTAGGCGGCCCGCCACCGGCCGCGCCAATTCCCAGGGTGGCCCCCTTGCAGTCCCCGGCGCCGCGGCGGCCAGTCTCCACGCCGCCCCCGCCGCCGCCCGAGGCGTCGGGCGGCACGCTTGGCCCGGAAGCCCTGAACGGGCGAATTCCCAGGGACACTCCAGCACCGGGCACGGTGCCTTCGGCCCGCAGGCGCAAAACCAACACCAAGAGCCGGCTCAAGGCCCTTCCCGACGCCGAGCTCGCCACCACCATGCCCTACCCCTCCCATCCGCCGGTGAAGGGGGCGGATTCGGGAGCCACAGAGCTGGACCCCTTCGACGAGCCCCTTCAGCGCTCCAAAGCCTGGGCACCCTCCGCCCCACCGCCCCCGCCTGCCGCTGCTCGCGCCCCAGCCGCGCGACCGCCGACAGCGCCGCCGCCTCCGGCCGACGTGGAAGCGCAGCTGGTTCCCGCGCCGCCCCGACGAGGACCCTCCGGGCCGTTGCGAGCTGGGCCGCCTCGGACCTTCAGCATCCCCAGCAAGGGCGGACGGGGCCCGGCCCGCATCTACTTCGAGCTCTTCTGGGGCCAGGCCCGTCAGGGCGCAAACAGCTTCGGCCCCACCAAAAAGGACAAGCCGGTCACGGCGGGGCTGCTCGAGAGCGCGATGCTGCCGCTTTACGGGTTCACGGTTCCGGAAGGGTTTCCCATCGCCGAGTCTTCGGGCGGAGGGTACCGCCTCTTCATTCCGCCGCGCGCCGAAGTCGACCGGCGACGGGCCGATGGGACATTCGCGCCCGTTCCGCAAACCGAGGTGGAGAAGTCGAGAGGGCGGCGAAGCGTCTCGCTCCAGCTGGGCTCGGCGGTGTGCCTGCGGGAGGGGGACATGGCCTGCGTGGCCTTCGTCGCTCCTCCCGCGGAACAGTTCTTCGTCAACCCATTCCGCAACCGGCCCTGGTTCTTCATCGCGCTGTTGCTGCTCTTCTTGGGCCCGTCCGTCTATTGGGTCATCTTCGGTCCAAAGCTCGACGATCTCGCGGACTTCTCAGCCAAGAATCTCAACCCCGTCGCAGTCCGGCTGCTGGCCCCGCCCAAGCGAGAGGAGAAGAAGAAGGAGCCCGAGAAGAAGAAGGAAGAACCCAAAAAGGAAGAGGCCAAGAAGGAGCCAAAGAAGGAACCGGAAAAGAAGGTTTCCAAACCGACTCCCAAGCCCATTCCCCAGGTGCAGCCCAAGGTCGAGCCGCCGAAGGACATGACCAAGGCGCTGGCCAAAGTGAGCGCTGCCGGCCCAGCCATGAAGTCAATGCTCGCGGCCATCAACAAGATTGGGCCTGGAGGCAACAACACCGCCTTCAAGCTCAGCGGCCTGGTGGGGAAGGGCCCAGTGGCCAGTACCAACGGCCTACCCGGCATTGGCATCGGCAAGGGCGGTGGCGGCCGCGAAATACTTCTCGGAGCGGGCGGGGGTGGGATTGGGGCGCTGGGTGTGGGCAACGTGGGCAAGGGCCCAGTGCGCGCCGGCGTGACCAAGGCGGTCTCCACCAGCATCGCGTCGCAGGGGCAAATCGACAAAGAAGCGGTGGCCAAGGTCATCAACTCCCACTTGGCGGAAGTCCAACGCTGCTACGAGGCGGCGCTGTTGAGGACTCCCGGACTGGCCGGGAAGGTGGTGCTCGAATGGAGCATCTCGACCTCCGGCAAAGTCGTCAGTTCCAAGTCAAAAAGTTCCAGCCTGAAGGACGTCTCTGTCGAGTCGTGCATCCTCAGGGCACTCAACAACTGGCAGTTCCCGCCCGCTAAGGGAAACTCGGTGATCATCACCTACCCGTTCATCTTCAACGCGGTCGGCTTTTGATGAACGTCGGAGGCGGCGGCCTTCTCGAAGGGAACCTTTCGTGAGACGAATTCTCGTAATTCTGGTTTGCCTTTTGCCCTTTGCAGCACGGGCGCAGGAGGAGCTGGAAAATCCAGGAGTGGTCTTGGCCGTTCAGGACCGCACCTACCGAATGAACAGCGAGCTGATGCTGGCGATTGGCGTGCTGCCGCTCGATGCCTTCACCAAGGGACTGAGTTTCGAAATTTCCTACACCTACCATTTCTCCGACAGCATCGCCTGGCAGATTGGGCGGTTCCTTTACTCGTACAACATCGCGACCGGTCTGCAGGAGCAGTTGGTTCGCGACTTCGGCGTCAACCCGACCGCGTTCGCCCAGACGAACTGGATTGCCGGAAGCGATTTCATGTGGACGCCGGTCTATGGAAAGTTTGCCTGGCTCAACAGCAGCGTCGCCCACTTCGAGATTTATGGACTCCTCGGACTCTCCGTGGCCAACCAGCGCATCTCCACCGACATCGCCGCAGGGACCACCAGTACCACGTTCCTCCCTGGCTTGGACTTCGGCATCGGCTGGCGCTTCTACGTCAGTAAGAGTGTCTCCTTCCGTTTCGAGGTGACTGACAACCTGCTCTTCGCCACCAGCGGAATCCAAAACATCATGGTGGTGCAGCTCGGCGCTGCCTTCAACTTCGGCTCGACGGAATAGATGCGAGACGCCGTAAAAACCAGGCTGGTGGTGTTTCTCGGGCTCCTTCCAAGCCTCGCGCTGGCCCAAGCGCCGCCCGCGGCACCCGCCCCCACAGCGGCCCAACAGCCGCCACCGGCGGCCGCCAAAGCACCGGCGAGCGCTCCGGCACCGGCGCAGCCGCAGGCTCCGGCCCCGCCCGCCGCGGAAGCCCCCCGCGCACCTGCGGAGAAGGCCGACCAGGCGTTGTTCGACGAAGCGCTGCAGGACTATTTCGCCGACCACAAAGAGGCCGCCGCGCGGAAGCTCTACGCCTTCATCGAAGGGACGCCTCCCACCGACGAGAACCACCCCTGGGCCCAGTACTTCTTGGCGCGCTGCTTCATCGACCTCGGTCTCAGGCACGCTGGCGCCGTCTACCTGGCGAGGGTGGCCCGTGAGCGGAGCAACCCACAGGTGCTCCCCCGCACACTGGAGGCCCTCCGGACGCTCATCCTCGTCCCGCATGACGAGGTGCTCATCGACGAACAGGTGTTCGGCTCGCTGGACCTGGGCTTTCTACCGGATTCGGTCAGCGACTACGCCAACTACGAGCAGGGTCTGGTCGACCTGCGGGTGGGCAACGAGCGCTGGGCGAACACCCACTTCACGAAGCTCGAGGAGGGCAGCGTGGAGGCGAGCCGCGCCAAGTTTGCCCTTCTCGTCACACGCCTCAAGAAGCTGGAGGGCAAGGACGTCTCCGACGAGATGATTGACGACTTCCTCGCTCTCTCCAACGACGACAAGCTGACCCTCGAGGCGCGCAACGAAGCGCGCCTGGCGGTGGCCCGTCTTCGCTACGAGCGCAAGGACTACGAAGGTGCGCTCAAGGCCTACGACATGGTGCAGCTGCCTACGCTCGACCCTGGGCGAGCGACGCTCTACCTCGAGGAGGCGTGGACCCGTTACAACCTTGGCCAGTTGCGTGCGGCGATGGGCTTGCTCACCACGCTGGACGCTCCGAGCTTCAGAGAAGAGTTTCTCCCGGACAAGTACATCCTGCGGGCCCTGGTGTACCGGGACCTCTGTCACTACTTGCCGGCCAAGCGCGCCGCCAAGGAGCTCACCCGTCGCTATGCCGAGTCGCTCGACGCGATTCGTGAACGCGACGACCTGACTCTCGATCCCAAGTTGCGGGCTGCTGCCTCCAGCCACGGGAGCACCAAGCGGGCAGCGAAGTTCCGTGACTCGCTGAGCCTGGAGATTGAGCTCAAGGCGCGCTACGCCGGCGGCTTCGGCGACCGGCTCTTCACACAGACGACGAAACTCTACGACTTGGCCTACGCCGAGGCGGAGCGCGTCTACCGCCAGCGCTTGCAGGAAGCGGTCCGGGAAGAGGCGGACAAGCTCCTATTGGCCGCCGAACAAGTTCGACTGATGGAGTACGAGGTCGGCTTAAAGCTGTACGAGCGCATCAAGCGCGGCGCCAAGCTGGTGCAGCCGGAGAAGGAGACGCCCATCGGGCCGGGGCAGGAGGCGTTTCGCTTCGATGGCGAGTACTGGAACGACGAGCTGCGGAACTACCGGGTCAGCATCCCAAGCCGTTGCGTTGCGGAGGGCTCGCTGTGACGGCCCTTCTGCTGGCGACGCTTCTGGCGGCTGGCCCGAGCGGGCCAGTCCTCTTGACGCCGCTCGACAAGAGCGTCAACCCCGTCGTCACCAAGGTGCGGGAGAAGCAGGAGTACATCGACAAGCTGAAGCGCGACATTTTCAAGGTCGACCGTTCCATCATCGAGACGGAACGGCTCATCGCGCGCAGCCGCACCGCCAGCTACTTGCCGGACCTGCAGTTCCGCCTGGCCGAGCTCTACGTCGAAAAGAGCCGCTACGTTTACTACCTGCAGGCGGAGCAGCGGGCCGAAGGCACCAGCGGCGCGATGGTGAGCCCCGAGACGCGTCTGCTCAAACAGAAGGCGGTGCAGCTCTACTACCGCCTGCTCCGCGAGTACCCAGACTTTCACGACGGCGACAAAGTCACCTTCTACCTGGCCCATGAGCAGCGCGAGTTAGGGCAATTCGACGACATGCTGTCCACGCTGCGCGGGCTCATCGACAAGTTCCCGAAGAGTGAGCTGCGGCTGGAGTCGGAGCAGATTCTGGGTGACTACTGGTTCGACAAGGCCAACCTCGATGAAGCCGAGCGTCACTACCAGGCCATCTTGGCGTTCCCGCCGTCCCCGGTGTCCGACTTGGCCCGCTACAAAATGGGGTGGATTCGCGTCAACCAGCAACGCTTTAACGACGCGGTCGGGTTTTTCGAGGCGGCCGCAGGCAGCCCGCCGCTTCCCGGGGTGGACTCGGCCAAGGCCCTCAACGTCAAGCGCGAGGCGCTGCTCGACCTCGTCTACAGCTACACCGAGGCCAGGCCGGCCAAGGGCGCGCTGCCCTACTTCGAAAAACTGTCCGACAGTCGCTCCACCTACGCCCTGGCACTCGACAAGCTGGGCAACCGCTACTTCATCAAGCAGCAATACGAATGGGCCATCCCCACGTTGCGAAAGCTGATGGAGATTCAGCCCGACCCAGAACTGGACATGGAGCGGGCCGAGAAAGTGTACGACTCGCTGCGGGCGGCCAAGGGGAAAGTCCCCACCACCCAGCAGGACATCAAGTTTCTGGTGCGCGCCGCGGTCAACGTGAAGGTGGACTCCTTCAAAGACGAAACCACGCGCCGCAAGCAGCTGGCCGAGCTCGAAGAAATCACCCGTGACCTGGCCACGCAGCTGCAGACGCTGGCCCAGAAGACGGCCACGCGCGAGGCCTACCTGGACGCGGCGAGCGCCTACAAGGAGTACCTGTCGCTGTTTCGGCCGGAAAAGTACGTCCGCGACATCATGCACAACCGAGCGGACTCGCTGTTCGCCGCCCGCGCTTTTCCTGAAGCGGCGCGGCAGTTCGAGGAGTTGGAGCACTACGAGGAACGGGCCAAGGACACCAAAGGGATGGAGGCCGCTTCCTACGGCGCGCTGCTGAGCTCCTTCTCCGCGCTCAAGCCGGGCGAGGTCGAGCAAATCACCGCCTTCGAGGTGGCCGACGCGCGCCAAGCGCTCAAGATTGACGGCGCGGCATTCATCAGCAAATACCCGCGGAACCCCAACGTCGTCACTCTGAAGTTCAACATCGCCCGCGCCTACTATGACGACGGCGAGTTCGAAAAATCGAGCCAGCTCTTCACCGCCTTCGCGCTGGAGTACCCCGGAGACAAGGACGCGCCCGCGGCGGGAAAGCTGGCGCTCGACGGCCTGCGGCAAATCAACGACTTCAAGGGCATCGAGGAAACGGCCCGGAAGTTTCTCGCCAATTCACGCCTGCCAGCGACGTTTCTGGCCGATGTCCGCCGGACGCTCAGCGAGAGCAAGGGCGAGGCCCTCGGAGAGCTCGCTCTCCAGAGCTCGGCAGAGACCGGAGACGTGGTGGAAGGCCTGCTGAAAGTCGCCTCGGAGAACAAGACCAACGACATTGGTGAGAAGGCGCTGTACGGCGCCTTCAGCGCGGCGCGGGAGAAGCACGACTTCACCAAGGAGCGGGAAATCGGCGTGAAATTCATGGCCGACTACCCCAAGAGCAGCTTCGTTCCAGACATTGCCAACACGCTGGGCCATGCCGCAGCGGAAGCGGGCCGCTTCACCGAGGCTGCCCAATGGTACGAGCAGGTGGGGGCGCGGATGGGCAATGACCCGGCGGCCTTCGAGGGGTGGATGTCCGGCGGACGGCTTCGCGAGGCGATGCACGACTACCCCGCTGCCATCAAAGACTTCACCGCCGCTGCCGCCATTCCAAGCAACCGGCGCGCCGACGCCTATGGCGCCCTGGCCCAGGTCAAGCTTCGGGCGAATGACCTGGCCGGGGCGAAGGCTGCAGCGGAAGCCGCTCTGAAGCTGGACAAGAGCCAGCCGCTGGCCGCGTCGGTTTTCGCCGAGGCTTCCGCCAAGCTCGGCGGAGAGCGGCCCGACGTCGTCGCTCGCACTCTGGCCACAGTGGTGAATTCGCCCAATGGACAGGGAGAGGAAACAGCGCGGGGGCTCTGGTACCTCGGCGACATGCTGTACCGGAACTTCAAAACCATTCCGCCGGACCAGATTGACCAGAAGGTGGCGGCACTGCAGCAGCTCCAAGGGGTCTACAACCAGGCGGCGTCGATGGGCTCCGCGGAGTGGGCCGTCGCCTCGCTGTGGAAGCTCGGTCTGGCCCTGCAGTCTCTGGCCCAGACGGTGGAGGCGACGCCCGTCCCGGCTGGTGCCACGGCGGCGCAGGCGCAGCAATTCCGCAGCGCTGTCCAGCAGCAGGTGCAACCCATCAAGGACCAAGCCGAGGAGGCCTTCAAGACGTGTCTCGCCCGTGCGTCACAACTCGAGGTCTTTAGCGAGGCGGTCCTGGGCTGCAGGAGCAAGAGCGAGTCCGTGCGCTCTCCGTTGCCATCGGCCGGTTCGCCAGGAGCCCTGCCGGCCAACATCGCCGAGCTGCAGAAGCAGGCCGAAGCGAAGCAGGACGCAGCGTCGATGGAGGCGCTCGGCCTGGCCTACCTCGACGCCCGTCAGATGGGGCAGGCCCAGCTCACGCTGTCGCGTGCCACCGAGCTCCAGGAGACGCGCGCCTCGGCCCAGAACGCGCTCGGCATCGCACTGCTCTACCAAGGGGAGCCGATGCTCGCCCGAACTGCTTACGACAAAGCGCTCGAAGCCGACCCCGCCTATGACAAGGCGCGCGCCAACCTCGCGGCACTCCGCTGTCGCTATGGCGACGTGGAGGGGGCCCGGAAGGAGCTGGCGCAAATCAAAAACCTCACGTCCATCCACGGCTCCGACGTCGACCCCGACTGGAGGGCGTGCAAGTGAGGTGGCTCGCCCTAGCGCTTTGTAGCCTCGCCCTCATCTGCTGTGGGCCGCAAGAAATCCAAGGCAGCCTGAGCTCCTTGCTCAACCTCCAGTACAACACCGTGCGTCTGGGCTACACCGGAGGCTCGGTCGACGGCGGGGTGATGACCAATGGCCAGGTGGCCGTCTCCTTCCTGGAGGTCTCGGGGAAGACGGAGAACGCGGTCCTCGTCGTCACCGAGGACCTCACCGACTTGCTGGTGGAGCCAGGCGGAGCGGTCGACCTGACGCAGGTTCCCCCTTCTGGCGTCGGCCAGCGCGGGGTGGTGACACGAGACGTCGCCAATGACCCGGTGACCAGCTTCCCGGCACTGCAGCGCGGGTCGATGAAGCTCGGCTCGACCCCGATTCCCGGCTCGGGCCAATCCGTGGGTGGCGCCTTCAACGTCACCTTCGAGGACTGCGCCCAATTCGCCTGTGGCTTCACCGCGTTCGCCTCCTTCACGGCCCAGGTGCAATAAATGAGACAGTCCTTTCGACGGCTGCCGCTGGTGGGGCTTGTGGCATTGGGGGCGGCGTGTGGAGGCCGCTACAACACCAAGGTTCCGGACGACCTGGTGCGGCAGCTGCCGTACGAGAACAAAATCGACCTGTTGGAGGCGGAGAACGACCTCTTCATCGCCTACGACAAGGTCGACGAGACAGAGAATGAGGTTTCGCGAACCCGCGACCAGATACGCCGCGCCAAGCGCGCCGAGGGCATCGCCAGCGACGAGGTGGGCCAGGCCAGGGACCCAGCAAGCAAGGAGATTGCCCAGCTGACGGTGGAAGAAGTCCGGGCCCGCATCGAGTACCTCCGAGCGCGACAGACGCTCAACGTGCAGGCCCGCGACGTGGAGGAGGTGGCGCGTCAATGCGCGATCGCGCGCTATCAGCTGGCGCGTCTGCTCGCCGTCCGCAAGGCGAAGGTGAAGGGAAGCGAGGGATATAAGCCGGAGGACTTCGAGCGCCAGGTGAAGAGTTGCGACGCGGAGGTCGCCGACCGAAAGAAGGGCCTCAAGCCCGACGAGGAAACGCTGAGCCGGACCCGCGCCGACTGGGAGAAGCGCAAGGAAGTGCTCGCCAAGCGAACCTTTGATGCTCGGGCCAGTCCCTTCGTGGAGCGCCTCTGATGACTTTGTGGCTGCTGGCGCTGCCGCTCCTCGCGGCCGACCCCGACCCGCAGGAGGCCGAGCTCCGCAAAGCGGTGCAGGAGGAGAGCGCGCGGGTGGAGGCGGCGCCCGACGATGCCGAGGCACTGCAACACCTGGCAGTGGCCTTCCTTTCTCTCGGAGAGCCGGACAAAGCCGTCGGCCCGCTGCGCGAGCTGGTCCGCCGACATGATGGGCCGACCGCCCGACTCCTCCTGGCGCGGGCGCTGCGTCTGTCTGGGGAAGGCACCGAGGCACGGGCCGTGCTGGTGGCGGCCATCGCGGCGTTCCCCGGGGATGCGTCGCTGCATGCCGAGCGCGGATTGATGGCGCGGCGCTTTGATGAGACCGAGGTGGCCATCGTCGAGTATGGGCGGGCGGTCGAACTTCAACCCCAAGACGCCGCGCTACGCTTCAACCTCGCCGAGGCACAGCACCACGCCGGCCGGCTGGACGAGGCCATCGAGGGTTACCGAAGGGCGCTCTCGATGGACCCCTCCCTGGGAGCCGCTCAGGTCAACCTCGGTAAAGCCCTCGCCGAAAAAGGACTCACTGCGGAGGCCAAGGACACGCTGCTCGCCGCGGCGCGCACCGGTGTCGCCGACCCGGCGGTGCACTACAACCTGGGCGTCTTGTTGATGAAGGAAGGGAATGTCGACGGAGCCATTGCCTCTTTCGAGCGCGCGTTGACGCTCAACCCCACCTACGCTCAGGCCCACAACAACCTCGGCGTCGCGCTGATGGACGGCAAGGATGATGTCGCTGGAGCCACGCGACAGTTCCAAGCCGCCACCCAAGCGGACCCCAGTTACGCCGATGCCTGGTTTAACCTCGGACTGGCCCAGTTCCGCGCCGGGGACAATGGCCGAGCCACCAAGTCCTTCGAGCACGCCCTGGCGTTGCAGCCCAAGGCGAGCGGCCCCTACACCCAATTGGGGCAGCTCTACCTGAAGATGGGGAAGCGCAAGGAGGCGGTGGAGGCGTTTCAGAAGGCCATCGCCCTGCGCGCTGACGACCCCAAAGCGTCACACAGCGCCGAGCCCTTCAAGGGGCTGGCGCTGGCCTATGTCGGCCAGGGGAAATTCGTGGACGCCATCGCGACGCTGCAGCGGGCGGTGCACGAGTTCCCCGACGACGCCAGCACACGGGCAGCGTTGGCCGACGCTTACCTGGCGATGGGCGACCTTGACCGCGCCATCGTTGAGGCGGAGACGCGCGTTGCGCTCTCCCCAACCGTCGAGGCCCGGCTGGACCTGGCGAGCCTCTACGCTCGGAAGCGCGTCGCCAGCAAGGCGGAGCCCCTCTTCAAGTCCGTCCTGACGGAGGCACCGGACAACCTGGCAGCCACGGTGGGCCTGGCGGACCTCTACCTGGCCATGGGGGCTTGGCAGGCCGCCGAGTCGCTTCTCTCGGCGGCGAAGGAAAAGCGTCCCGACGACACCGCCATCCTCTCGCGCCTGGGCATCCTCCACGCCAGAAAGGGACGGCCGGACCTGGCGCTGCCGGAACTCGAGGCGCTGGTGCGAAGAGACCCAACCCAGCTGGAAGCGAAGGCCGAGCTGGGGTTCCTCTACTTCAGAGGAGGGGACCCCGACGCGGCCGCCAAAGTGCTGCGGACGGTGCTGGCTGCGGACCCGCGGCAGCCGTACGGGCTGCTGTATCTCGGCCACGTCCTCTACGAGCAGCGACAGCCGGCCAAGGCCGAGGAGTCGTTCAAGGCCGCGGCCGAAGCTGACCCGGGCGCCGCTGAGCCGCACTACGCGCTCGGGCAACTGTACGAGGCGCAAGGGAAAAGGAAGGAGGCCCTGGCCGAGTACCAACGGGCGGCGGCGCTGCAAAAGGACCACCCCTACGCGGCCGAAGCGGCGAGGCGCATCGCCACGCAGACCACCACCCCGTAGCTGCTTCCAAGGCGGGCCCCTTCCTTGTGAGGGCCCCCAAAAGGCACCACGCGGCTAGCGGCGGGCGAAATGGGCCCCTGCCGGCGGCGCGCTGCTGCGCGCGGGAGCCGCAGGCTCGCGCCACACCGTCGTAGGGTGCTGCACCATCGACCCGCTCCAACTCGCTGCGGCCGCCTCGCGACCGGCCGCTTCCGCGCCCGAGGCCTCCGGCCACGCAACACGCGTCTCCGCGATGGCAGGGGCTCCTCGGCTTGTGGGGGAGTAAGCGCCACGCGGCGCGGAATGTCCGCTCGTAGAGGGCGGCGGCAGGTGGCTTGGAGCAGGCGGGGGCCGACTGGGGGGAGGCGGGCTCTGGTGGGCGGCCGCGTTGCGCACTGCGCCCGGACCTCCGGAGTAGCCGCGGGGCGGCTGGAGTTGAATGGGCTGAATTCGCCCCGGCGCCGGAGGCGTAAAGTTCCCGGCGACGCGCTGGATGGGCTGAGCGCTGAGGCGCTCCACCTGTGCAACGGGCGGCCCGGCGTACCAGCGGGCGCCGCCGTAGGCGACCGCCTGGTGCACGGGGGAGGTGGCGGCATAGGCGTAATGGATGTTTTCCACGGGGAGGCGGTGGCTCCAGAAGTTTCCCGCGAAGTGAGCCGCTGGGACGAAGCACCAGTAGGGACGCCACGGCTGCACCACCACCGACCAGCCAATGGGCGGAAGCGGCGCCCAGCCGATGTAGCCGCCGCCGAGACGCCAATCCACCCAGGCCGGCGCCCACACCGTCCCGGGTACCCAAACCCAGCCATAATTCGCGTCCATGGCCCAACGCCCGTAGTGGAAGGGCGCCCAACCCCAGCCGTAGTCGCTCTGGAAATACCAGCCATAGTCGGAGGCCACCCACTGCCCATTGGTGGCATAGGGCTGAAAGTCATCGCCGACGACGTTGGCCGCCGGGCGCCAGGCGCGGGTGCCATCCACATCCACCCAGTCCCCGTAGGGGGACAGCGCATCCTCAAAGTTGGCCTGGACGTCGCCGTCTGGCGGGGGAATGGGGGTCCAGTCCTGGGCCCCCGCCCGGCCGCCGACAAGACTCCCGGTCATGGCAAGAACGCCAATGAATCCAAGGAGTTGTCTTTTAACTGCCATCCGCCTGCCACCTTCCCTGCTTTCCCGGTGGCAACACCCTGCCCGCCCGAGCCCTAGGGACGGTTTGACGCGTGCCTAGGGGCGAATGTTCAACCCCCTCGCGCCGGGGCGCGCTTCGGGGGGAAGGGCGCCCCCGAGGGCCTCGTCGCAGAGCTGTTTGTTGTGAGCCCTTCTAGACGGGGCGTCGGCTCGCTTCTTCAATGGCCGGGGCCTCAGCGTCCAATTCATTGGAACGGAATGAACTCCAAGTAGAGCGAATTGCCCGGGTTTCGGGTGTCCATGACGTAGCCGCGGCCGAGGCCGTCCACCACCACCAGCACTGGGAAGTTGTACACCGGGTCAGCGCTGGCCCCCAGCTGGGTGACGCTGTGCCATCCGCCGTCGACGTTGTAGCGGCCGCCCCGCACCAGAAGCAGGCCGGCGTCGGTGCTTTTCAACCACGCGGCCAGCGCATTTCCGCTTGGGTCCACCGCGATGGCCGGCGAGTAAATGGGGTTGCTCGGGTCGGAGTCGAGCGTCACCGGGGCTGACCAGCTGTCGCCCACACGGGTGTAGCTGCTCGAGACGATGGCCAAGTTGCCTCCATCGCTCTGCTCTTGCCAAATGGCGACGGCATTCCCGTTCGCCGAGACGCCGACTTGGGGGTTGTAGGCCTGGATGGCGTCATCGAGTTGCACCGCGGCGCTGAAAGGGTTGGGGCGCGTGGCGTCCAACGTCGAGCCGAACACATGGCCGATGAAGGTGCCACTGGCGGTTTCAGCCGTCCCGGTCTCCCAGACGACGGCTCCGTACCCATAAATTCCCATCGCCACATGGGGAACCTGCGAGGGCCCGTCTGCCGCGGAGAGCGCGACCGGCGGGGGAAAAGTTCCAGCCCCCGGCAGGTAGGCGGCGAGGATTCGCGGCGGTCCACCGTCAAACGTTGCCTGTTCTGAGGGCCATGCCACCAGGGCGTCCCCGAGGATGTCGCTGGCGACGCTGAGCTGACCGGGAGTCCCGGCCGGGTTGGCGCCCAGCGTCTGGTCGGTTTGGATGGTGCCGGAGGGCAACCAGCCCGCGTCCGTCTCGAAGTAGCTGCCGTACACCACCTGCTTGTCGGCCACCGTCTCGAGCCACACCGCGAGCCCGGTGTTGACGTTGAAGCCGACGACTTGCGGAAATTGCGGTCTCGCCTCAGGAGGAGAGAGCTCCTGCACGTACCTCCAGGCCTGGACATTCGGGTCCCAGAAGGCGACTTCTGCCGAGTACGTCACCTGCCCCGCGTCCACGCCGGTGGGTTGGTTGGTCCAGGCGGCGAACGCCGTCCCGTCCGAGGCGATGCCGACCGTTGGGTAGTCAGCCTCCACACCCGTCGTGGCCTGCAGCGCGTCCGTCGCGGTGGTGGGGTTGCCGCCGGGGGCAGAGACGCCGCCCAGCACCCCGAAGTCCGTTTCGGTCGAGGGGAGCAGGTAGTCGACCGCCGTCACCACGTTGCCAAAGTAGTTGGTGCCCATCGCGTACAAGCCGGTCTGGGTGGTGTAGCGGAGGCTCCCGCCGGAGGTGAAAACGCCGTCCCGGGTGGAGAAGGTGCTGCTGAAGGGGGCCAGCGTGTTCCCACCCAAGTCCTTAATGGCTGACGTCAGCGTCACGACGTAGTCCGTTCCCAGGGAAAGTCCGCCAGCAACCGGCTTGAAGGTGGCAACGGACGCGTCGGCGGAGTCGACCGTCACCAGGTAGCCTCCTGGGGACTGGAAGCCCTGGCCGATGACGGTGAAGGTCGTGTCCTTGATGCCGGCGTCGGCAATAATGTCGGAAAAGGTGGCGACCACCACGGCGTTTGCCGCCACCACGTCGCCGGCGTCATTGGCTGGCTGGATTTGTGCCACGAAGGGACCCGCGGGAAGGAAGCAAACCTTCAGAGTCGGGTCGCAAAAAGCCGGGTACTGGCAGTCGGCGTCTGTCGAGCAGGTGGTGCCGAAGCCATTACATCCCTCGATGGCCAGGACTGCCCAGCCCACGGCGACGGCGGCGAACAGGCCCCAAAGCCTCGTGTAGGAGGTCATGGTTAGAAGCTCCCCGCGACGAGGGCACCGCCGCCGCCTGGAATCAAACTCGGCGAGACGGAAACGCTGGGCCCGCTGTGACTGCTGCCGACGACAATCAACACCACGCCCGTCACCAGCGCGGCAACGCCGACGCTGCCAGCGATGACCGCCAGCGTCTGTCTGGATTGAATGGTGCTGTTCGCCGACTGGAACTGACTCTGGTAGTTGGCAGGAAAGGCGCCATTGACTTGCTTGGCACTGAGCGAATTCTTCGCGTCGTTGGCGGAGATGAAGGCGGCCACCCCGACGCCAATTCCAAGGACGCCGACGCCGCCCACCACCCAGCCCGCGATTTGCAGGGCCGGAGAGCCCTTGGACTGAGTCGCCGGGCTGCCCGTCGTCTTGCCGGTTGCCACGGCGGGCGCGACGGGAGGGGGAAGGTCGGTGGCACCCTTGGGGAGCAGTTCCACCAGCGGACCGGCCTGGCCGGCCTGGAAAAACCCAGCCATCATCGCCCAGGACTCGCCCTCCGGCGCACCGGGCTTCAGCTTCACCCGGACGGTGCGCAGCTCGTTGCCGCCGCTGCTCACCTCGGTGACGCTGGCGTACCGGTCCGAGCCCCAGGTGAGGGTGCGCACGCCGTACACCCGGTTCACCTTCAGCAGCGGAAGCAGACGCGCCAGCGCGGTGGGGATGTCAGGCACGGCCTCGACGCAGGGCCCACCGTCCGGTGCCACCGCGCCTTCCACTGCAGCGGCAAGCTCGACTGGCTTGGCGAGCTCGGGCGGGGCCTGGACGGTGACGGTCCGCGACTGGCCGCGGTAACCCCAGCCCACCTCCACCCGGTAGTCGCCGGGCGGCAGGCGAAGCGACAGAGGGGCATCGCCCACAGGCTTGCCGCCGACGAAGACGGGCTTCCCCGGAGGGGACACAGTAATGTCCAGCCGGTTGGTGGGCAGCTTCTTCACCGCTTTGCGCACCTCGTCGGCGAAGCGTTGGAACGACGGCGGATACACCGAGGTGTCCGGCTTGTAGTCCGGGTCCACCGAGAAAACTCGGCTGAGCGTCGCTTCCGCCTTGGCCCGGTCCGTCTTGAGCTCCACCTGCGACTCAAAGGTCAAAAGGTCGCTCTCGGCGGACCAGCGTGCATCGGAAGGCACGAGCCGGACGACGTCGTCGAGAGCGCCCTGCACCGTGGAGAGGGCGGCCTCTGTCTTTTCCCCGTAGAAGTCGTTGCGTGCCCCGTTGAGCGCGGCGAGCAATTCCGGCAGCGTCCGCTCGGCCAGACCTCCCAGGGGCGCGGCTGTCTGCACCTCGGGCTGCACCGAGGCCCCGAGTTTCTGGGACAGCGCGGTCCGGAAACTGCGCGCTGCAATGGCACTGCCTGCGACGCTGCATTGACCGACCGCCACCACAGCATTCTGCCCAACGGGCTGAGCGGCCGCTGGCCACGCTGCGAGCGTCAGCGTCAGCGCCGCCGTCGACCAAATCCAGGTCCAGCGTCCTCGCATCGCCCACCCTCCCTCGAAGCGGTCCCCGCCTGCCGTTTGCTCACTCCCAGCGGCCAGCGCTTTAGTCGGTGATGAAGTTGAACTTCAGTGGCCGTGTCTTCCCGGATTCGATGGTCACCGTCCAGCTCTTTGTCTTGCGGTTGACCAGGCGGACCTCGTGGTTGCCCGGCGACAGGGGGATGCGCTTGCTCGCGCCTTCGATGTCTCCGTGCGACTTGCCGTCGATGAAGAGCTTGCCCCAGGGTGTTGCCTCCACCACCAGAAAGCCCGGCGGCTCAGCGCGGGCGGGCGGCGCAGGGGTGGGCGTGGCGACGGACGCTTCCACCTTGGGCTGGGTGGACAACGGGGGAGTGGGCGCGGCCGGCGGCACGGGCGCTTCGACCGGCGCCGTCGCGACAGCGGCCGGGGCCGGCGTCATGCCTCGTCCCAACAGAAAGACGGCGACGAGGATGGCGAAGACGCCGCTGCCCACCAGGGCGGCAATGACATTGCGACGCGTCCCGCCAATGCCGGCCGCTGCCAGGCTGCCGGTTCCCACCGGCGAGCGCTGTGTCACCACCGAGGGGACGGAGGGGCCGCCGCCGGTGGGAGTGCCCCCGGGCGCGCGCTGCTTTCCACTCTGCTTGGTGGTGAAGGCATAGGCCGCGGTGTCCATGCCGACCGGCGCCATCCCGGCCGAGGGCGTTCCGCCGCGAACGGCAAGACCTTCATGCGCGCCACCCCCCAGGCCTCGTTCCGGAGGGGGGGTCACCAGCTGCAGGGGAATTTCCGGTTCGACCTGGTCCGCCTGGAATTCCTCCGCGAAAAACTCGCGCAGGAACAACCCGACGTCGGCGTCCTCCGGGGAGCGGGTGTGGTGGATGACGTACTGCTGCAGGGCCCGCTCGAATTCGTGCGCATTCTGGTAGCGGCCCGCTGGGTCGCGCAGCAGCGCTCGCAGGACGATGCCATCGAGCTCGCTGTCCACGGCTGGGTTGAGGCGCGCAGGAGACTCGATGGGGCGCTCTTGGACCGCGCGTAGCACAGCCACGTCACTGTCGCCGTCGAAGAGCTTGCCTTGGGTGAGCAGCTCCCAGAGGGTGATGCCGAGCGCGAAGATGTCGGTGCGCGCATCCACCGGCTCGCCCCGCGACTGCTCTGGAGACATGTAGGCAAACTTGCCCTTCAACATCCCCGCCGTGGTGGCGCGGTTGCCGGCCTTGGCGATGCCAAAGTCGGTGAGCTTTACCGAGCCGTCGTAGGAGATGAGGATGTTGTGCGGGGTGACGTCCCGGTGCACCAAGTTGAGCGGCTGACCGTGGTCCGTCATTCGGTGCGCGTAGGCCAACCCCCGAGCCACCTCGAGGGCGATTTGGGCGGCGAGCACCGGGGGCAGTTGCGCCTGGCGCTCGCGGGTCCGGCGCTGGACCTCGGCCAGGGACTTGCCGCGCACGTACTCCATCGCGAGGTAGTAGCTGTCGCCGTGCTGGTCGAAGTCGAAGATGTGGACGATGTTGGGGTGGTTCAGCTTGCTGGCCACCCGCGCCTCGGCGATGAACATCTGCACGAAGCTCGGGTCATCGGCGAGCGCGGAGCGGATGCGCTTGATGACCACTTCCTTCTCGAAGCCTTCGGGACCGCGGGAGGCGGCGAGGAAAATCTCTGCCATGCCGCCTTCGGCAATCTTGCGCCGAACGACATAGCGGCCCACCGGGGTACCAGGAGTCAACGACACGGCCGGGGAGACTAACCCGAGGGCACCCGGAAGGTCCCGCCCGGAATTTCCCGTGGGGTGCCCACCCACCCCCCAGCAAGCAGCTCAGTGCAGGGCCGGCCGCTTCTTCCGCCGCTTTGTGAGGAATTCCATGGTTGACACAAAAAGCTGCTCTTCGGTGTAGCGGCGGCGATTCTTGCTCGGGCGGGGAACGTGAAAGGCTGGAGGGCGCTCGAGCCACTGCAGCACCCGCACCGGGCCCCGGTGCGCAAAGGGGGCCAGCACCTCGGGGGGACAGCGCCTCAGGTAGCGACGCACCAGTGGCCGGAAGGTTTTCCGAAAGGCGCCCCCCAGGCAAGCGTGCCGGTGCGCTGGGTCGAGCGTCCCGTCGAAGGTGGGGCTCACGTGGAAGAGCTCATGCAGCAGCGTCTCTACCCGGGCCTCCGGGGTGGAGGCCCGGAAGAAGAGCGGCCGAAGCGTGATGCAGTACAGCATTCGACGTCCGTGAAACCGCACCACCGGCTTGCGCAGGCCGGTGGCGTCGCGGCTCTTACCTCCAGCGAAGGCCAGTGGCTTGACGCTGCCCCGGGAGGCCCGGCGCGCTTCCCCGGCAACCACCAAAATACGCGCCGGTTGGACGTGGGAGAATTCCCGCATCCGCACTGAGACATCGCTGAGGAGCTCCCGGATGGCGCGGTTGAGGTCGACGGGGGCTCTGGGCACCGGCTTGGCCTTCAAGCATGGTAGCAGTTCGCTGCGGTGACCGTCTTCCTGCTGGGCGAGGACGAGGAGGCGTTTCCGCCCCCAGAGGCGGCGGACAGAAGCGGTCTGCTCGCCGTCGGTGGGACGCTGACGCCGCGACGCCTGATGGCGGGCTACCGCCGCGGGATTTTCCCCTGGTACGCCGCTGGCCAACCGGTCCTCTGGCATTCCCCGGACCCGCGCTTTGTGCTGCCAGCCGGAAAGCTGCACGTGCCCCGCAGCCTCCAAAAGGCGCTCCGTCGGGGGAGCTTCCAGATTCGGGCCGACAGCGCCTTCGAGCGGGTGGTCGAGGCGTGCGCCGACACCCCACGCCCCGGGCAGGATGGGACGTGGATAACGCCCGAGATGCGCACTGCCTATGGAGCCCTGCACCGCCTGGACATCGCCCACTCGGTGGAGGCCTGGCGGGGACGGGAGCTGCTGGGCGGCTTGTATGGCGTCGCCCTGGGCAGCGTCTTCTTCGGGGAAAGCATGTTCACGCACGCCCCCGACGCGTCCAAGGCGGCCTTTGTCACGCTGGCGCGGGCGCTCTTCGCCGCAGGTTGTCGCTTCATCGACTGCCAGGTGGAGACGGAGCATCTGGCGCGCTTCGGCGCCGAGCCGTGGCCTCGCCGCCGCTTTCTGCGAGAGCTGGCGACGGCCGTGGAGGGCGCCTCGTTGCAGCCGGTTTTTGAGGCGCTGCGCGCCGGGTGACGCGGCGCGGAGAGACACGTTAGGTAACAGGCTGTGTCCAATTTCGTGCCTCGTCCCCGCCGCGAAAACCCGGCCGCTCGCTGGGTGGTGGTGGCCGTCGTGGTGCTGGCCGCTCTGCTCGCCTTCGCAGTGCGCGGCCTCCTCTCGGCCCGCGTCACGCAGAGTCGCGCCCTGGCGCTCCTTCAAGCGGGGAAACCGTTTGAAGCCCTGGAGGAGGCAGACTCCAGACTGTCGCACCAGCCGGACGACCCGCACTTGCGCAACGTGGCGGTGCAGGCGGCCAGCCAAGACGTCGACGAATTGCTCAAGACGCGGGACGTTGCTCAGGTGGCCGACTGGCTCGAGGACCAGCTCAAGCGTCGCCCATACCTCCGCGCTGCGCTGCAACCGCGTCTCACGCAGCTTCAAGCGGCGGCGCGGGCCCGCGGCGCGGCCCGGGACGGCGCCGTCCAGCCCTGAGGCTCCCCCCCGGGAGCTTCGGCCAGCCTACAAGCCCGGCTCCTCCCGGTCGTGGGCGTGGCGAATGGCTCGCCGCAGCGTGTCGTCGATGCGGGTTGGGTCGACGATGACCTTGCCGTCGTGCACCGCGCGGACGGCATGAAAGGGCACCGTCATGTCGCCCGTCCCTTCAATATTCACCACCAGCAAAGGATGCGGGCTGGTCCGGATGTCCCGCACCGCACCGAAGGTGGTGCCCCCCTCCTCGAGGAAAACCTGGTCACCAAAGTGGATGTCGGTCACCTTGAGGGTCGCCATAGCGGGTGGGGACGGTAGCAGATCCTTTCCCGGGCCGGTGCGTTGAAAGGGCCAGCATGCACGCCCTCGCCCGCCTCGTCCCACGCGACCCCCGCGTCCTGCAGATCGCATTCCTCAGCACCTTCCTGGCGCTCGGGATGGGCTCCCTCGGCTTCCAGCTCGAGGCATGGATGCCGCCGCTCTTGCTGGCCACGGCCTGCGGCACGCAACGGCTGTGCGAGTGGCTCTTCGGCAGCCCGAAGGGCAGCTACCTCTCTCCGCTCATCAGCGCCCTTGGGCTGTCATTGCTGCTCCGCACCGACACCTGGTGGGTGCCTCCGCTCGCGGCGGTGGTGGCCGTCTCCTCGAAATTCCTCATTCGCGTGCGCGGCAAGCACGTCTTCAATCCCGCCAACCTTGGGCTGACGACGGCCATTGTGCTCACCGGCCATGCCTGGTGCTCGCCGGCGCAGTGGGGCGAGTGGGGCATCCTGCTGGCCTGGCTTTTCGCGCTCGGGCTGGCGGTGGCGCACCGGGCCTTCCGCACCGACGTGAGCCTCGCCTTTCTCGGCTGTTGGGTGGTGCTGAAGGCTGCGCGCGTGCTCGTCCTGGGACAGCCGGCATCGGTGCTGGTGCACCAGCTCTCGGTGGGAAGCCTCATTCTCTTCACCTTCTTTATGATTTCTGACCCCAAGACGACGCCGAACCGCCGGAGTGCGCGACTGGGCTTCGGCGTCGCGGTGGCGGCAGTCGCCTTCTGGCTGCAACACCAGCTGTGGGTCATGAATTCGCCCATCTGGGCGCTCCTGTTGCTCTCCCCGCTGGTTCCGCTCGTCGATGGGTGGTGGCCGGCCCAACGTTTTCAATGGCCCACCGGGCCCCTCACCCAAGGCCGCACCGTGCGTTCCGTCCGTCTCGTCGTCCCGACACTCCTTGCCGTCGTCACGCTGGCCGCCGCTCCGGCGCATGCTTTTTGCGGGTTTTATGTGGGGAAAGCCGACAGCCAGCTTTTCAATGACGCTTCACAGGTGGCGCTGGTGCGGGATGGCGAGCGCACGGTGCTCACCATGAGCAACGACTACCAGGGGCCGCTTAGCGAGTTTGCCCTGGTGGTGCCCGTGCCGACCGTGCTGCAGAAAGAACAAATCCACATCGGCGACCGAAAGCTGCTCGAGCATCTCGACGCGTACTCGGCTCCGCGGCTGGTCGAGTACTTCGATGCCGACCCCTGCGCCCGCTACTTCGCGCCCATGGCCAACGCCCGCGCCGGCGCCCCCGTCGCCAAAGCGGCCGAGGGGCGGATGCAGACGAGCGACGCGGCGCTGGGAATCACCATTGAGGCTCGGTACACGGTGGGCGAGTACGACATCCTCATCCTGTCGGCCAAAGAGTCTTCCGGCCTCGAGACGTGGCTGCGGCAGAATGGCTACCGAATCCCGGAGAAGGCCTCGGCGGCGCTGCAACCCTACATCCGTCAGGACATGAAGTTTTTCGTGGCCAAAGTGAATCTCGAGCAGCAGGCCGCCACTGGCGTGCAGTACCTGCGGCCGCTGCAGATTGCCTACGAGTCGAGAAAGTTCATGCTTCCCATCCGGCTGGGCATGGCAAACGCCCGCGGACCCCAGGACATGGTGGTCTACGCCCTCGCCCGCCAGGGCCGGGTGGAGTCGGTCAACTACCGCACCACCCGCATTCCCTCCGACGTGACCCTTCCGGAATACGTGAAGGACGAATTCGGCAGCTTCTACAAAGCCACCTTCGCGCGGGCGCTCGGCCACGAGAGCGGCACCGCCCTCTTCACCGAGTACAGCTGGAACATGGGCTGGTGTGACCCCTGCGCCGCACAGCCCCTCTCGCGGGACGAGCTGCAACAGCTGGGCGTCTTCTGGCTTGACGCGTCCAACGGAAGCTTCCCGCCCGGCGTCATGCGGCGTCCTGGGGGTGGCGGGGTGAATGTGCAGCTGACGCGGCTGCATGTCCGCTATGACGCGTCCCATTTCCCGGAGGACCTCGTCTTCCAGGAGACAGCGGACCGAGGCAACTTCCAGGCACGCTACGTCCTTCAGCACGCCTTCAAGGGGGCCATGGACTGCTCGGCGGCAGAGGACTACCGCCGCAGCCTGGCCGAGCGCCATGCCAAGGAAGCGCAGACGCTGGCCGACCTCACCGGCTGGCCGCTGGCAGACATTCGACGGCGCATGGGTCCGGACGCGCCCCCGGCCGCTGACCCGGCCTGGTGGAAGAAAATCTGGCAGTAGCAGGCGGACGCCCCCTGGAAACAGCCGGGGGGCCCTCGGCGGCCGCCCCCTCCCCCCGGAGGGTGCCGCCTAACTAGTCCAGCACCTCGACTGGGTCTCCGACGCGGATGGTTCCCCCGCCCTGGTGGACGACGTTGCGTCCGAAAATGACGCCGTCCCCACTGCGTCGAAAGGTCGCCAGCGTGGCCAAGGGCTCCTTGCCCGTGGCGCCGGTGGCCTGGTCCACCGTGGTAATCGCACAGCGCTGGCAGGCGGTCGCCACTTGGAAGGTGACGTCGCCGATGCGAAAGCGCTTCCAGCCGTCCTCGGCAAACTCCTCACACCCCTGGACAACGAGGTTGGGGCGAAAGCGATTCATCAGCACCGGCTCGGCCAGCCGTGCATTGAGGGCCTGGAGGGAAGCGAGCGAGAGGACGAGCAGCGGGAAGCCGTCGGCGAAGGCAACCTCGGCGCCCGCCGGGTAGCTCGCTTCGGCCACTGCCCGCTCGTAGCCAGCGCCGATGCGCACCAGCCGGTGTGGGAGGCCGAGGTACTGGGCAAACCAGGCCGCGGCGGCATCGCCCTGGTCGAGGGCGAGGCAGGTGTCGTTCCAGACGGACACCGAGCGCTGCGGACCTGCCCGCCCGGAGACGGGCAGCTCGAGCGTGGGCATGGCCGGAGCGCGCAGCGTCAAGCGCTCCGGGCCCAAGTTGGGCTCCACCAAGGCAAGGCGAGGCTGCGTCCTCTGAGAAACGAAGCGGCCGTCCCTGTCCACCACCATCCAGTTGCGGTCGTGTTGAAGGCCCCAGCGGTCCAAGGTGGCCGCGCCCAGCGGAATGCCACGACAGGACTTCACCGGGTAGACGTTGAGAGCTGCGACGGTGATGGTAGCAGTCGCAGTCATGCGCTGGGGCGATGGGCGGGCGCTGGGGGCGGCCCTCCGAGGCGGCCTGCTTCTGAGGGGCAAAGGGTTGGGCCGCCCAGGGACGGGGACGCGACCGTCACAGACCGGGCTGCTTCATCAACCCGGGGATAGCACTGCGCCAGGCCCGGCTGAGCTGCGCCAGCGGCACGTCGAAGAAACCGGGCACCGTCAACCGCTCCCCGCCCACCACGCCCAGCACGGCGCAGGGGACGCCGGCCGCGACGCAAAGCGCCGCCACCTCGTCCTGAAAGGGCGGAGCAAAGGACACCACCACGCGGCTTGCGTCCTCGCCGAAGAGGTAGGCATGGGGCGCGACGCTGCCGGGGGCCAGCTGCACCGTCGCACCGAGCATGGTGTCCCGGTCGGCCATGCAGCACTCGGCGAGCGCAACGGCCAGGCCGCCCTCGCTGGTGTCATGGGCGCTGCTCAACGCACCGGAGCGCACCAGGCGGCGCACCACCTCCTGAAGTCGCTTTTCTCCCGCCGCGTCGAGCCGAGGGGGGCGCCCCGCCAGTCGGTCGTGAAACGCCAGCAGCCACTCGCTCCCACCCAGCTCGCCACGCGTCTCGCCGAGGACGGCCACCAGGTCTCCCGCGCGGCGGAACGCGAGGCCGACGGTCTTGGTGACATCGGGAAGCAAGCCGACCACCGCCACGGTGGGAGTGGGGAGAATCGCCTCCCCGTCGGTCTCGTTGTAGAGGCTGACATTGCCGCTCACCACCGGGACAGCCAACTCGCGGCAGGCAGCGGCCAGGCCGCGGGTGGCCTCGGCGAATTGCCACATGATGTCCGGACGCTCGGGGTTGCCGAAGTTGAGGCAGTCGGTCAGTCCGAGCGGCTCGCCGCCGCCGCAGGCGACGTTGCGCGTGCACTCGGCGACCGCCAGACGGGCCCCCTGGTAAGGGTCGAGGAAGACGAATCGCGCATTGCAGTCAACGCTGAGCGCGAGACCCTTTTCCGAGCGCTCCAGCCGCACCACCGCCGCGTCGCCCTTCCCAGGAAGCACCGCCGCACCGAGGCGCACGGTGTAGTCGTATTGGCCAAACACCCACTCCTTGCTGGCGATGGTGGGCCTTGCAAGCAACACCAGAAGCGCCTCGCCCAAGTCTCTCGGCGCCGGCAGCGAGAGCGGGTCGAATTCCACGAGCGCAGCAAGCCAGTCCGGGGGCCGCGTCGGACGCTCGTACTGGGGCGCCTGGTCGGTGAGCGGCTTCACGGGGAGGTTGGCCACCTCGGCGCCGCCGTCGAGGATTCGAACGCGGCCATCGTCGGTGACGCGTCCGATGACCGCCGCATCCAGGTCCCACTTGTGGAAGATGGCCAGCACCTCTGGCTCGCGGCCGGCCTTGGCGACCAGGAGCATTCGCTCCTGACTCTCGGACAGCATCACCTCGTAGGACGTCATCCCCGCTTCACGCCGCGGGACCTTGGCCACGTCCAGCTCCACGCCACTTCCGGCGCGGCCGGCCATCTCCACCGAGGAAGACGTCAGCCCGGCGGCCCCCATGTCCTGAATGCCCACCAGCGCGTCGGTCTGGAAGAGCTCGAGGCAAGCCTCGAGAAGCAGCTTCTCGGTGAAGGGGTCTCCCACTTGAACGGTCGGTCGCTTGTGCTCGGAATCCTCGCCGAATTCAGCCGAGGCCATGGTCGCGCCGTGGATGCCATCGCGACCGGTTTTGCTTCCGACGTAGAGGATGGGGTTTCCCACGCCGCTCGCCGTCCCCTTGAAGATTTTGTTTTTCGGAAGCACCCCGACGGTGAACGCGTTCACCAGGCAGTTGCCGTTGTAGCTCTTGTCGAAGGCCACCTCGCCTCCGACGGTGGGCACGCCGATGCAGTTGCCGTAGCCGCCGATGCCGCGGACGACACCAGCCAGGAGCCACGCCGTCTTCGGGTGGGAGGGGTCCCCGAAGCGCAGCGAATTGAGACTGGCGATGGGCCTTGCCCCCATGGTGAAGACGTCTCGGAGAATGCCGCCGACGCCGGTGGCTGCCCCCTGGTAGGGCTCGATGTAGCTGGGGTGGTTGTGGCTCTCCATCTTGAAGGCCGCCGCCATCCCGTCGCCGATGTCCACCACCCCGGCGTTCTCCCCCGGGCCGAGAAGCACGTGCGGCCCGGTGGTAGGGAAGCCTTTGAGGTAGCGCCGTGAGGACTTGTAGGAGCAGTGCTCGCTCCACATCACCGAGAAGATGCCGAGTTCGAGCAGGTTGGGGTCCCGCCCGAGGTGCTGGCAGATGAGGGCGTACTCGGCGGCGGTGAGCCCGTGTTGCGCGAGGACGTCGGCAGAGTGGGCCATGGCCAGTTTACGCTCCCAGCAGGGCCGCGAAGACGGTGCGGCCGTCGAGATTCCCGAGCAGCGTCTCGCTGTTGCGCTCCGGGTGGGGCATCAGCCCGAGCACGTTGCCTTGGGCATTCACCACGCCAGCGATGGCGCCAAGGGAGCCATTGGGGTTGTCGTCGCGGTAGCGAAACGCCACTTGGCCCCCGTCCTCCAGTCGCTGCCGACCCTCCTCGTCGATGAAATAGCGGCCGTCCATGTGGGCAATGGGGAGGCGGAAGGTGGCGGTGCGGGACAACCCGGCCGTGAAGCGACTGGCGCCGCCGTCGGCGCCGACGAGGACGTCCCGGCAGAGGAAATGCTGCCCGGCGTTTTGCAGCAGCACCCCGGGAAGCATCCCCGCCTCGGTGAGGATTTGAAAGCCATTGCAGATGCCCAGCACGGGGCCGCCGCGTCGGGCAAAGGCAGCCACCTCCTCCATCACCGGCGAGAAGCGAGCGATGGCCCCGCACCGTAGGTAGTCCCCGTAGCTGAATCCGCCTGGGAGAATGAGGTAGTCACTGCCGTGCAGGTCACGGTCCTTGTGCCAAAGCAGCTGCGCCTGGTGTCCCAGGACATCCCGGACGACGTGCAGGGCGTCCTCGTCGCAGTTGCTACCAGGGAAGACGACGACGCCGACCTTCATGCGTTAGCCCGCGAACTCCACGCGGTAATTCTCCACCACGGTGTTGGCGAGCAGCTTCTTGCACATGTCCTCGACCCGAACCCTTGCGGCGGCCGGGTCCCCGTCTGGAAGCTGCACCTCGACGTACTTGCCGAGCCGCACGGAGCCCACGTCGGGGAAGCCCAAGGTGTGCAGCGAGTGCTCGACCGCCTTCCCGGCTGGGTCCAGCACGCCCGGTTTTAGGGTGATGTACACCCGCGCCACCATGGCTTGGCCTCTATCAAGCGGGACGAAGAGCGTCCACCGCCCCAGCACCAGCCGTGTGGCCCAAGGCCCACTGGGCCGCGCTCGGGCCTCCGGGCGGTTGGGACGCAGGCAACGAGGGGCCGGCCGGCTCCCGTTCGTTTCGGATTAAAGCTAGTTATTTCAATTGCTTGACGTGCCGAAGAGCACGCCGGGGCCAGCCCGCGGTAGAGAGGAGGAGATGCCGTCTTGGGTGCTGTGGCTCGGCTGTTTCGGGCTTCTCTTCGTACGGGCGCTCCTCGGGGCAGCCGAGGCCGCGCTCTCCGGCATCTCGGATTTGCGCGCGCGCGAGTTGGCGACGGAATACGGCCGGCGGGGCATTCGCGTGCTGAAGCTGAAGACCAACCGCGAGGCCACTGCCGCTGCCCTACGGATGGGCATGGTGGTGAGCGGCTTTCTGGCGGCTGGCGTCGGCGCTCTGGCGCCGCCGTCGATGGTGCACCTGGAGCGCTTCGGCGAATCCGCTTGGCTCAGCCTGGGAGCGCCGCTGCTCGGCGTGCTGTTGGTGGGGCTGCTGGCCACCCTGGTGGAAGTCACCGCGCGCGCGCTGGCCTCGAACGCGCCGGAACAGTGGGCCATGCGGCTGGCGGGCTTCGCCAGCGCGTTTGCTGCAGTCCTGGGGCCCATCGGCCACGCAATGTTGGCCGGCGTCAACTTGGTGGCAGCGCCCCTCGGCGTGCTGGTGCGCTTCGAGCGGCCGCCACCCCCCCTCGAAGAGCTCGAGCGGATGCTCACCGTACAGGCCGAGCAGCACGAAGTGGACGCCAGCGCGCCGCGCCTCATCCGCAGCATTTTCGAGCTGTCGGACAAGGTTTGCCGTGACGTGATGGTGCCGCGGACGGATGTGGTCGCAGTGCCGGTGACCACGCCGCCCCTGGAGGTGCTCCGAATTCTGGCCGAGGAGAACCACAGCCGACTTCCCGTCTTCAAGGACGACATCGACCACGTGGTGGGGGTGCTGCACTCTCGCGACTTGGTGCCGCTGTTGCGCTACCCGGAACTCATCGTGCTGTCCGACATCATCCGCCCGGCGGTCTTCGTGCCGTGGTTGAAGCCGGTGGGCGACCTGTTGCGCGAGATGCAGGGTCGCCGCATCCACATGGCCATGGTGGTGGATGAGTACGGGGGCTTCATGGGCATCGTCACCCTGGAGGACATTCTCCGGGAGATTGTCGGCGACATTGGCGACGAGTTTGAAGTGCAGGAGACGCTGCTCGAGAAGCAACCCGACGGCTCGTGCCTGGTGGACGCCGGGCTGGACGTGGAGGCCTTCGCCCGAGCCTTTGGAACGCCCCTGCCCGAGGGCGAGTACGGCACGTTGGGCGGCTATTTGAGCTCGGTGGCCGGCGCCATCCCCGAGGTCGGTGACCGCTTCACTCTCGACGGGCTGCATTTCACGGTGGCCTCCAAGAAGGGCCAACGGCTGGACCGCGTGCGCGTCTCTCGCGCCAAGGCGGCCGGCGGGGCGGCCGCAGCCACCACCGTCGGCGAGGCCAAGAGCGCCGGCTGACGACGGGCCGGCCGGACGCCCTAGCGGCCGAGGAGGGGGTTGAGGGACTCCACCGACAACGGCCAGCCATTTCGCTGTGCCGACACCTGGAGCGCACGCATGAAGTCGGTGGCCGTCTGGAAGCGGCGCGCTCGGTCCGCGAAGAGCGATTGCCGCACCACGCGCACCAGGTAGTCCGGCAGCCCGGTGCGCACCGTGTCCAGCACCGGGACGCGCGCGTCGCGCACCCGGTGCAGGAGCTCGACGTCACTCTTGCCAGAGAAGAGCCGACGGTTGGCAAGCAATTCCCAGAGGAGGACGCCGGCGGAATACAGGTCGCTGCGCGTGTCCGCCGCCTCGCCCAGCACCTGCTCCGGACTCATGTAGGCGATGGTGCCGCGCAGCGCGCCGCTTTCTCCGCGAGGCTGGCCCTCCAACTCGGCGACACCGAAGTCGGTGAGCTTCACGTCGCCGCTCACGCTGAGCAGCACGTTGGCCGGGTTGACGTCCCGGTGGAGAATGGGCACCGGGGGGCTCGACCCGGCACCCTGGTGCAGGTAGTCCAAGGCGTCGAGCACGCACCACACCACGTAACAGGCGGCCGGAACGGGCATCGGCGTCCCGGCGTCAATGAGCAGCTGGAGGAAATAGGCGAGGCTGCGGCCGGGCACCAGCTCCTGCACCATGAGGTAGTCCGGCCCGGCCTTGAAGCAGCGGAAGGTGCGCACCAGGTGCGGGTGCTGCAGCCGAACGGCCAGCTTGGCCTCGTCGATGAAGTGCTTCACGTAGCCGCCGTCGTTGCGGTAGCTGGGCAACAGCCGCTTCAGCACGACTTCCTCGGGCTCGCCCTCGCTGCGCTGGGTGCCAGCCAGCGAACGCGCTTGGTAGACCTCGGCCATACCGCCCACGGCGAGGCGGCCGACAATCTCATAGCCCCCGAGCTCCCGTTCCAGCGGCACGGAAATATATTAGCTCGGCCTGGGTGAATCTCGGCGGGAATTGCCGGAAGCCCGTTGACCTGCGCGGGCCCCTCGTTAGGAGTCTCTGCCGCCCGAGCCGCCGCCCGTCTTCAGCACATTCATGGCGAGCGCAATCATCGAGCCGACGTCCGCCGCATTGGCCGGCAGCACCAGGGTGTTGCTGGCTTTGGCCAGCTCGCCGAATTTATTCACATACTGCTCGGCAACGCGGAGCCGGACCGCCTCGAAGCCCCCCGGGACGGTGATGGCGTCGGCCACCTTGCGAATGCCTTCGGCCGTCGCTTCGGCAATGGAGAGGATGGCGCGGGCGGCACCTTCGGCCTCGTTGATGGATTGCTGCTTCTTCGCCTCTGACGCTTTGATGGTTTGCTGCTTCTCGCCCTCGGCGTTGTTGATGGCCGCGTCGCGGGCGCCCTCGGAGGTGAGGATGACGGCGCGCTTCTCTCGCTCGGCGCGCATCTGCTTCTCCATTGCGGCCAAGACGTCCCGAGGCGGGGTGATGTTTTTTATCTCATAGCGCAGCACCTTCACGCCCCAGGGCTCCGAGGCCTTGTCCAGCTCGCTCACCACCATCATGTTGATGTGGGTGCGCTCCTCGAAGGTGCGGTCGAGCTCGATTTTCCCCACCTCGCTCCGGAGGTTGGTTTGGGCCAGCTGGCTGATGGCGAACAGGTACTGGGCCACTCCGTACGAGGCCCGCTCGGCGTCCATGACCTTCAGGTACAGAACGCCGTCCACCGCGACCTGGACGTTGTCCCGGGTGATGCAGATTTGTTCTGGAATGTCGACCGCTGTCTCCTTCAGCGAGTGCCGGTAGCGGATGGCGTCGGCGAAGGGAAGCAGCACGTGAAAGCCGGCGCCGAGGGTGTTGTGGTACTTCCCGAGGCGCTCGACGACAAAGGCCTGCTGCTGCGGCACCACCACCGCCGTCTTGGCCAGGACCAGAAACACCACCACCGCCGCCGCGGCCACCACCAGCAGTCCCATCATCGTCCCCACTCCTTCAAGGTCTCTGGGCGAATCCAGAGCGTAAAGCCTTCCACCCGCTCGACGCGGCAGCGCGCGCCCTTGGCCAGCGTCTTGGGCTCCACACTGCGCACCGTCCAGCCGCTGCCCCGCAGCTCGGCCCGGCCGACCGCTCCGGGCGGAAGGTCGTCCAGCAGCGTCGCCAGCTCCCCAACCAAGGAGTCGATGGGGGGCAGCGACCGCGGCGGCGGCTTCACCCGCGCCAGAAGCGGACGGCGGAGTAGCAACACCAGCCCGACCGAGGTGCCGGAGAAGAGCAGCCACTGAAGCCAGGGCGGCCCGGACAGTTCCAGGCCGGTGAGAGCGCCCACCACCAGGGCGGCCAGCCCAAAGAAAACAGCGAAGAAGCCCCCCGGCGTCAGGACCTCGAAGCTCAACAGCCCAAGCCCGAGAAGGACCCACAGCCACCAGACCATGCGCTTCGCGCTCCTGAATCCAACGGGCGGTTGCCGCGACTGCTTCCACACTAACGCCCGTGCGGACATCGCCGCCACCGCCCCGGCAGGCGGGCCTCAGCCCTCAACCAATGAGAGAGGCGTACAGCTGCTCGTACCGGGCGGCCGAGACACGCCAGGAGAAGTCTTTTCCCATTCCCCGCCGGCGCAGCCCCTCCAGCACCTCGGGCCTGCGCCATACCTCGAGGGCACGGCCCATGGCCCACGCCAACGCATCGGGTTGAATGTGCTGGAACTTCAGCCCATCCCCGCCCGGGAGGGCCGCGTCGGTGACGGTGTCGTCCAGACCGCCGGTGGCACGGACCAGGGGGACAGTCCCGTAGCGCAGCGAATACATTTGATTGAGCCCGCACGGCTCGTAGCGCGAGGGCATGAGGAAGAAGTCCGCTCCTGCCTCCACCAGGTGCGACAGCGGGTTGTCGAAGCCGATGTGCGCCCCCACCCGCCCCGGAAACCGGGCGGCCAGGCCCACGAGGCCTCGCTCCAGCAGCGCGTCCCCGTTGCCGAGGAGCACCACCTCGGCCTCCGCCTGGGACAAAAGCCATGGGACGGCGGCCAACACCAGGTCAATCCCCTTCTGCGCCGTCAGCCGGCTCACCAGGCCGAAGAGGGGGCGCGACGAGAGTCGGTCCGGCTCGGGGAACCCGAAGCGACGCCGGAGCTGCGCCTTGCACACCGCCTTTCCGGCGAAGTCGAAGGCGTCGTAGCGGGCCGGAAGCAGCGGGTCCCGAGCCGGGTCCCATTCCTCGTCGTCGATGCCGTTGAGAATGCCGGTGAGCCGGTCGGCCCGGGAGCGGAGCACGCCTTCCAGCATGCAGCCGTACTCCTGCGTCTGGATTTCTTGTGCATACCGCGGGCTGACCGTCGTCAGCGCATCGGCGCTGGTGATGCCCGCCTTCATGAAGTTGACGGTGTCGTAGAATTCGAGACCGTCCGCCTGGAAGAGCTCCCACGGAAGCCCAAGGTCGTCCATGACCGACTTTGGAAAGTTACCCTGGTAGGCGAGGTTGTGAATGGTGAAGACGCTGGCCGCCGCGCCGAGCGCCGTCGCCGCAAAGCGGCCCCGCAGGGCGACCGCGGCCAGCCCGCATTGCCAGTCGTTGAGGTGGATGATGTCCGGAGCGAAGCCCATCCCTTGGGCCGCCTGCAGCGCGGCCACCGAGAAAAAGCCGAAACGGCGGTGCTCGTCCCAGTCCGTCCCGTACAGGGCGCCCCGGCGGTAGTAGCCGGGGTGGTCGATGAACCAGACCTCGTGACGGGGGCCAGCGTGGGCCACGGCGAGGCCCGCCCGCTCCAGGCCGAAGGGAAAGCGGAGCCGGAGCGTCACGTCGGTGGGAGTCAGCCCGCCGCGAACGCTTGCGTACAGGGGCGTCACCACGCGCACCTCGTGTCCGGCGCGGGCCAGCGCTGCGGGAAGGGCCTTGGCCACATCGCCCAGCCCTCCGGTCTTGCTGAAGGGCGCCACCTCGGAAGAGAGGAAGAGGATGCGCACGGCCGGGACGGCACCTCGCCCGACCGGAGGCCCGGCGTCAACCCTCTTCGTCTAAGGTGCAGCGCCAAAAGATGAGCGTGTCCATCCCCGAGGTCATCGACCTGTCAGCGGTCCTCGCCTCCGGTTTGAGCGGCGCGCTGCTGGCCAGCCAGAAGCGCTTCGACCTCGGCGGGCTGGCCTTTCTCACCCTGGTGGCGGGGCTCGGTGGCGGCCTGTTGCGCGATGTGCTCCTCCAGCAAGGGCTGCCGGTGGCACTCGCCAACCCCGTCTACCTGCTGGTCATCATCGCCGCGGCCGCCATCGGTTACTTTTTCGAGAGGCATGTCCGGCGCGTGCTTCCGGCCCTCATCGCGGTGGACGCCGCCGGTCTCGGCCTCTACGCCGTCATCGGTTGCATCCGCGCCTCGCAAGCCGGTCTGAGCATGCTTCCCACCATCCTGGTGGGCGTCATCACCGCCGTCGGCGGTGGCATCCTCCGGGACGTCCTGGCCGACGAGGCGCCGGTCATCTTCCAACGCGAGGTCTACGCCACCGCCGCCCTGTTGGGCAGCGCCAGCTACGTGGTGCTGAGTCGCGTGGGCGTCGGGCCGGAGGTGGCCGGGGCCGTGGGCTTCACTTCCGCGGCCGGGTTGCGCCTCGTCTCGGTGTGGCGAGGGTGGAACATCCCCCGGCTGGGAGGCCCACCCTGAGGCCAGTGGGAGGTTATGGTGGTGTGAGGCCCCTTCCCATGACCGACCCATTCGCGCTTTTTGCCAGCTGGTATGCCGAGGCGCAGAAGGCCATTTCTGAGGACCCCAACGCCATGCTGCTTTCCACGGTGGGGAAGGACGGCCGTCCCAGCGCGCGCGTGGTGTTGATGAAGGGCTTCGACGCGGACGGCTTCGTCTTCTACACCAACCTCGAGTCGCGCAAGGGCCGCGAGCTCGACGCCCACCCGGCGGCAGCGCTGACCTTCTACTTCCCCCCGCTGCGGCGCCAGGTGCGGGTGGAGGGCCTCGCTCATCGCGTGTCGGCCGAGGAGGCGGACCGCTACTTCGCGACGCGGCCGCGGGGGAGCCAGCTGAGTGCTTGGGCCTCGGCCCAGAGTGCTCCACTGCCAAACCGGGCGGCGCTGCAGGCCCGGATGGCCGAAGTGGAGGCCCGCTACCACGGACAGCCCATTCCCCGCCCGCCGCACTGGTCCGGCTTTCGTCTCGTTCCGGACCTCTTCGAATTCTGGGTGGGGCGCGAGAACCGCCTGCACGAGCGCGAGGAGTTTCGCCGGGAGCGGCCAGGCGCCCCTTGGACGCACCAGCACCTCTACCCCTGAGGCGAGCGGCGAGGCCATGGCACAGCAGCAACCGACGGTGGTGGTGGGCGGGGGCCTCTCCGGCCTCGCGCTGGCGCTGTTTCTGCACCGCGCAGACGTTCCGGTGACGCTGCTGGAGTCGGCCGGCACGCCTGGCGGCACCGCCCGAACGCTGGAGCGGGACGGATTTCTGCTGGAGACCGGCCCCAACAGCTTCCTAGACCGCGACGGCGCGGTGGCCGCGCTGGCGAGCTCCTTGGGGGTGCCGCTCCGACCGGCCTCGGCGCACGCCAGCCGGCGGTCGCTCGTCCTCGGCGGGCGGCTGCGCGAGTTGCCGGCCTCGCCCGCGGCGATGTTTGCCTCGGACGTGCTGCCCTGGGGCGCCAAGCTTCGACTCCTCCTCGAGCCGTTCAGCCGGCGCGGAGCAGTGGGCGTGGACGAGTCCCTCGGAGACTTCGCGCGCCGCCACATCGGCAGCTCGCTCACCGCGACGATGGTCGACGCGCTTCAGACGGGCATATGGGCGGGGGACATCGAGCGGCTGAGCGCCGAGTCCGCCTTTCCCCGCCTGGTGGCGCTCGAGCGCGCCTACCGCAGCCTGGTGCTGGGGGCCATCCGCAGCCGCCGGGGGGTGGGGGCGGGAATGGGCCGCGTCCAGCTGTCCTCCGTGGAGGGCGGCCTCGGCGCGCTGTCCCGAGCGGCCGCCGGAGCGCTCGGCAACCGAGTACGGCTCGACTCTGCTGCCCTGGCGCTGGAGCGCCGGGCCGACGGCTGGTCCATCGTCACGCCCAGCGGCGTGCTGGAGGCACCGCGGGTGGTGCTGGCCCTGCCGCCGACCGAGACGGCAGGGCTGGTCCGCCCCTTCGACAGTGCTCTGGCCGAAGCGCTTGCCTCCTTCCCCAGCGTCCCGGTCGCGGTGGTGCACCTCGGCTTTCATCCTCGGCTCGACCCCGAGCCCCAGGGCTTCGGCTTCCTCGTGCCACCCCGCGAACGGAGGGACATTCTGGGGGCCCTGTACGTCTCCTCGGCCTTTCCCTTCCGCGCCCCAAGAGGCGGCACCCTGCTGACGGTGCTCCTCGGTGGGGCGCACCGGCCGGAGCTCCTGGCGTTGGATGACGCGGGCCTGTTGAGAACGGCCCGCCGGGAGCTGGCCGCGCTGCTTGGCCTTCAGCGCGAGCCCACCCTGACGCAAGTCTTCCGCTGGCCGCGGGCCATTCCCCAGTACAACGTGGGCCACGCCCAACGGGTGCAGAGCATTCTCGCCCAGGCCGGCCGCTGGCCCGGGTTGTGGCTGGCCGGCAACGCCTACCGCGGGGCGGGCGTGGCCGACTGCGTCCGGGTGGCCTCGGAGCTGGGCCGGCGCCTCCTGGCCGGCTGAGCCAGCCGGCCAAGGGAAGTCAAGGCGGCGCGCGGCACGGGCCGGTGGCTCGCCGTCCGGGGGCCTTGCGTCCCAAGGGCCGACTGAGGCATGGCGGAGCTAGCCATGGAGCCGGTTTCGGCACACACCAGCTGGAAAGAGGCGGGGCGCGAGCTCGTCGCCGAGGCGCTCGACCCCACCAACTGGGTGGGCGTGGCTCCCGGAGAGGCCCTCTCGGCCCGGCCCGTCAACCTCCAGCGGCGCGTCGGCCACACTCGGGTGGTGGCCTCGGTGGACGTGAGCGAGCGGTTGGGCCTGTTGCTGCACGTGGCCTTCCGCGGTCCAGCGCTCGACCCAATGGGCGCGGCCGCCCTGTTGGCGGCCTTCCTGGACGGCTCGCGGCCGCTGCTGTTGTCTGCACGCTGGCAGGTGGAAGTCGACGCCCGCGGCTGGGTGCACTTCGTCAGGCCGTATTTGCCGCTGCTGCGGGCGTGAGGACGCCCGGCCGAAGCGCGCGGGCGCCGGTCACCTGTCCCCCCGCCGTCTCGATGACCCAGTAGCCCTCGTCCCCAGCCTCGGTGGAGGAGCCCGCCCCGAAAATGTGTGGCCGCGAAGCAGTCGCCGGATGGTGGAAGCGGTGGTGGATGTGGCCGTGAAGCACGGCGAAGCGGGGACCCGGCAAGAGGGCGAGCAGCTGCTCGGCGTCCCTGAGCCCATG
>JBKQJL010000130.1:0-8447 GCA_052147975.1 Myxococcaceae bacterium | reverse complement strand
CTCGCCGTTGCCCACCGCAAGGCTCACCAACGGCTTCGTCGAGGCTTTCGACAATGCCGTGGCCACCGCCCGGACGTGCTACGCGCCGCGGGTGGTGACGCCGGAGGACGTCCGGCGCGACGAGAAGTCCCGCACCCTCCGGGACCGCATCGCCAAAGAGACGTACCAGGCCGGCCACCACACCACGCTGCAGCACGCCACCTTCCAGTTCGCCCTGGAAAACGTGAGCCGGCAGTGCATCTGGAGCTTCTTGCACGCCCACCCCTTCTACAACTCGGAGCAAGTCAGCCAGCGCTACGTGGCGGTGAAGCCGGACCGGGTGCTGGTGCCGGCGCTGGCGGAGCCTTGGGAGGCGCTCTACCGCAGCACGGTGCAAGCGCAGATGGAGGCTTACGGCCGGCTCTCCTCGCTGCTGCTTCCGCGGGCCGAGCAGGAATTCTACCGAATTTTCCCGGCCCGCCGTCGCACACCGGAGAAGTGGGCCAGCACCCTCAAGAAGCGCGCGCAGGAAGTGGCCCGCTACGTGTTGCCCATCGGGACGTTCGCCCACCTCTACCACACCGTTTCCGGCCTCACCCTGCACCGCTACCACCGGATGGTGAATGCCTCCGACGTCCCCAGCGAGACGCGGGTGCTGGTGGAGGCGATGGTGGCCGAGGTGAAGAAGGTCGACCCGCTCTTCTTCCGAGACGTCGAGGACAGCGTGCCGCTCGAGCAGACGCACGAGGCGCGCACGCTGCTGGACAGCGCCCTCGGCGTGGGCAGCGACGCGGCCCGCCGACACCGAAGCGAATTCGACGCGGCCCTCGCTGGCCGGGTGAGCCTGCTGGTGGACTACAGCGCTCGCGGGCAGCAGGCGGTGGCCCAGGGCGTCCGCAGCGTGCTGGGGCTACCCGCCGAGGCGCTGTCCGACGCCGAGGCGCTGGAGCGCGTGCTCTCCCCCAAGCACAACCCCTACCTCTCCGAGGCGCTCGTCCTCACCACCCACGGCAAGCTGACACGCGCCCTCTCGCACGCCAGTTACACCTTCCAGAAGAAGCTGAGCCACACCGCGGACAGCCAGGACCAGCGGCACCGCATGACGCCGGGGAGCCGCCCGGTGCTGGCCGCCCAGTTTCTGCCCGGGGAACCGGACGTGGTGGTCCCCGCGCTGTTGGCCGAGGTGCCCGAGGCGCTCGACCTCTTCCACGCCACCGCCCAACAAGCGTGGCGGGCCATAGGCCAGCTGCTCGACGCCGGCGTGCCGGCCGAGGCGGCGCTGTACCTGCTGCCCAACGCCTTCCCCATCCGTTTCCTCGAGTCCGGCGAGCTGCTGCACTTCCACCACAAGTGGGTGCACCGTCTCTGCTACACCGCGCAGGAGGAAATCTGGCGCGCCTCGCTGCAGGAGGTGCAGCAGGTGGCCGAAGTCCAGCCGCTCATCGCCCAGCACCTGGCGCCACCCTGCACCTTGCGCCGGCAGGCGTCCGTCACGCCGTTTTGCCCGGAGGGCCCGCGTTTCTGCGGGCTGCCGGTGTGGCGAATGGAGCTGCGGGAGTTTCAGCGCCTCCTCTAGAGTGCGCCGCCTCCCCAACGCCAAAGGCGAATGCCGCTTCTCCACCTTGTCCTCCTCCTCCTGGCCGCGCCTGCCGCGCCGCCCGAGGGCGCCCTCGAGCCGGCAGAGGCGGCGTGGGCGGCGTGGTCCGACTTTCCCGGCCAGCCCCTCCTCACCACCATGGACCCGCTCGAGTACGAGCGGAGCGGGCTGTTTGCGCCGCCGTTGCTCATGCCCAAGGGCTGCTTCGCCTTCTCCCTCCGCTTCGACTACGCGAGCGCCATCCAGCTCTACAACAACCAGCCCAACTCGGTGCTGCTGGACGCGGAAATTGGGCACCTCACCTTCGCCGGCGCTCTCAAAGTCTCGCCGACCCTCTTCCTCTTCCTCATGGGAGGCGTGCAGGGGGCCTACGCCGGCTTCATGGACCAGTTTCTCAACTGGTACCACGGACTCTTCGGCATTCCCTATGCGGCGCGCGCCGAGCGACCCCTCAACAAATTCGCCTACTATTTCCAGAGCGGCACGCAGCGGCAAACCTTCAAGCCGGTGGGCCTCACGCTGCTCGACACCAGCGTCGGCGTGGGGTGGATGCTGGCCAACAACCTCCAGCTGCTGAGCGTGGTGGTGGTGCCCACGGCCTCGGTGGACGGCTACGCCGCCCACACCTTCCAATTCGGCGCGATGCTCAGCTGGCAGGTGCCCCTGTGGTGGTCGTGGCTGCAATTCCAAGGGACGCTGGGCTTCGGCGGCACGCCACAGGCCGGAGGCGGGCTGCTGCAGCCCTACCAGAACGTGGTGTTTGGCTCGTTCTCGACGGGGCTCAAGGCCCGACTGAGCGAGCGCAACTTCATCTACGCCAACTTCTTTCTCCAGTCCCCCATCTACCACCACACCGGAGACCCGCCGCTCGACGTCGTCGACGGCTCGCTCGACTTCGGCTGGATGTTTCGCACCGACTCGGACTTGGAATTCTGGGCCGGCATCACCGAGAACCCGGTCGCCAACGGCATTGCCCTGGACGTCGTCTTCACCCTGGGCATCCGCTACGGCCTGTAACCGCCGTTGCCGAAGGGCCAGCGCCGGCCCCGGAGCCTGGCGTTCAGGAGGCGGACAGCCGGGCCTCCGCCCACGGGGCGAGGGTGCGCCACAGCGTCCCCAGCAACACCAGGCTGCCCCCGGCCAGCGCCCAGGGGCCGGGACGCTCGTGGGCCAAGAGAAACGTCCACACCGGGTTGAGGACGGGCTCCAGCAAGGCCAGCAGCGAGGCCTCGGTGGCAGGGGTGTGCCGCACCCCGCGGGCGAAGAGGGCGTAGGAGAGGCCGAGTTGGAAGACGCCGAGGAAGAGGACGATGGCCAAGTCCACCCCAGTGGCACTCGGCCCACCGAGTGCGCCGGGCAGCGAAGCGGCGGTGGCCAAGAGGTTTCCCAGGACGAGGGCCGGGGCGTTGCCCCCAGCCAGGCCCCGCAGCCCGAGAATGCACAGGGCAAACGAGACGCCGCTGGCCAGCGCGATGAGGTTTCCGGAGAGCTGCCCCGGCGTCAGCTTGTCTTTGAAGAAGAGGCCCAGCCCGAGCAGGAAGAGTGGCACCGACCACAGCTCGGAGCGCGATGGCCGCTCGCCCAGCAACAGCGGGCTCAACAACAGCACGTACAGCGGCGCCGTGTCCTGCAGGAAAATGGCATTGGCCGAGGTGGTGAGCTTGTTGGCGACGGTGAAGAGCACCACCGTCACGGCATAGGCGGCGGCCACCGCCCAGGTGCGGCGTGAGGGACGGGCCCGGGCCCCGGGCAACAACAGCCACAGCACGACGGCCGCCACCAGCGAGCGGCCGAGCGAAATTTGCCAGGCGTTGAGGCCACACAGCTTGATGGCGGCGCCGGCGGTACTCCACAGCGCGGCCGCCGCCAGAATGAGAAGCGGGCCGCTCGGCCGCCGCGACGCCGGGGAGGGAGCCATGGTGCCATTCGCCGCCGAGGCCTGCTAGAGCAGCTGTTGGCGTGAAGATTTACACGAAGACCGGCGATGGCGGTGAGACGGGCCTCTTCGGCGGGGGACGTGTCGCCAAGGACAGCCCACGGGTAACGGCCTACGGCGAGGTGGACGAGCTCAACGCGACGCTCGGCGTGGCGCGGGCCGCTGGCCTGGGAGCGCTGGACGGGCTGTGCCAGAGGCTGCAGGAGCAGCTCTTCACCCTGGGGGCGGTGCTCGCCACCCCGCGCGGCAGCAAAGCCGACGCCCACATTCCCCACCTCAAGCCGGAGTGGATTTCCGACATGGAGGCGGCCATGGACGCCCTCGAGGGCGAGCTGCCGGCCATGACGCACTTCATTCTTCCCGCCGGCACGGCCGGGGCGGCCGCCCTGCACCTGGGCCGCACCGTGTGCCGGCGCGCCGAGCGCACGGTGGTGGCGCTGGTACGCGACGGCAGCGTGGACGGCCCGGTGCTGCCATTCCTCAACCGGCTCTCGGACTTGCTCTTCATGATGGCCCGGGCGGTAAACCACCGGGCCGGGGTGCAGGACGTGAAGTGGGTGCCGGAGAAGCCGACGTGAGGCGCCGGGCGAAGCGGTGAGCATGCTCGAGGCGGGCACCCTGCGCCGACTGGCGCTGGCCGCGGGATTCGACTTGGTGGGTTTCGCCCGAGCCGAGCCGCTCCCGCCCCGCACGCTGCTGGAGTGGCTGGAAGCGGGCATGGCCGCGGACATGGACTGGATGGCGGAACGGGCCGAGGAGCGCCTGGACCCCGGGCGCCTGCTTCCCGGCGCCCAGACGGTGGTGGCCCTGGCCTGCAACTACTACGTCGAGGCGGACTGGGCGGAGGCCTCGCCGCTGGCCAGGTACGCCCGCGGACGGGACTACCACGCCACCCTCCAGGACAGGCTGCGCACGCTGCGTCGCAGCCTGCGCGAGGCTTTCCCTGGGCTGGCCGACTTCGGCTCGGTGGACCACACCCCCCTCATGGAGAAGGTGTGGGCAGCCCGCGCCGGCCTCGGCTACGTGGCCCGCAACGGCTGCCTGGTGACGCCCGAGTACGGCTCCTGGGTGGTGCTGGCGGCCATGGTGCTCGACCGCGCCGTCGAGGCGGAGGCCTATGCGCCAGGGCCGGCGGAGGACCGCTGCGCCCGGTGTCGCCTCTGCGTCGACGCCTGTCCCACCGGGGCGCTGGACGGCCTTGGCCGGGTGGACGCCCGGGTGTGCCTCTCCTACCAAACCATTGAGAACCCGAAACCGGTGCCGCTCGGGCTTCGCTCGGCCTTCGAGTCGACTGTCTTCGGCTGCGACGTGTGCCAGGCGGTGTGCCCCCTCAACCAGGCGCCGGTGCCCACCGCCCAGGCGCGCTTTTGGCCCCGGGAGGTGGCACGGCTGGACGCCCGGGCGCTGGCCGCCCTCAGCCGCGCTGAGTACCAGGCCCTGGTGCCGGGGACGGCCCTGGCCCGCGCCGGCTTTGACGGCCTGCGGCGCAACGCCGCCTATGCGCTGGGCGCGGCGCGGGATGCGGGCGCGCGCCCGGTGCTCGAGGCGCTGTGCCTGGACAGCAGCGCGGTGGTGCAGGAGGCGGCGCGCTGGGCCCTGGGGCGCCTGGCGCCGTGAGCCGCCCGGCCGGCACCCCCTTGGGCGTTGAGCGCTCGGTGGTGGCGCTCATGACGGTGCACGTGGCGTTGAGCGCCCTCACCTACCTGGCCGCCAAGCGTGGCGTGGCGGAGCTCCCGGCGCTGACGCTTTTGGTGTGGCGGCTGCTGGTGAGTGCCAGCACCTTCCTGCTGCTGCTGGCGGTGCTGCCCCGGCCTCGCCTGCCCCCAAAGGGGGTGCTCGGGCGGGTGGTGCTGCTCGGACTGTTGTCCGGGCCACTCAACCAGGCGCTCTTCCTACTGGGGATGCGCACCAGCAGCGCGGCGCACGGGGCGCTGATTTTTTCCCTCACCCCCTTGGGCGTCTACTTGGTGGAGCTCGCCCGGGGACGCGAGCGGGCGCACTGGACGGCCACCTTGGGCATTGCCACGGCATTGGTGGGGGTGTTGGTGCTGCTGCTGGCCCACGGCCTCACGGCGCTGTCCGGCCTCTTCCTGGGGGACGTGCTGCTGCTCGGCTCGCTGTTGGCGTGGGTGTTTTACACCACCCTCGGCCGGACGCTGGTGGCGTCCGAGGGGGCGCTTCGGACGAGCGCTTGGTCCAACATTGCCGGGGCGGTGTGGCTTCTGCCCCTGGCCCCGTGGGTGCTGCGCCCGGAGGTGGTGGGCGCGGCCTCGCTTTTGGCCAAGAGCGCGCTTGTCTACCTCGGCCTCGGCAGCTCGGTGCTGTCCTACCTCATTTGGTTTGCGGCGCTCGGCCGCACCGACGCCTCCAAGGTGGCCGTGTTCTCCAACCTCCAGCCGGTGGCCACCGCGCTCGCCGCCCGGGTGACGCTGGGCGAGCCCATCGGCTGGGAGGTGGTGGTGGGGGGCGCCCTGGTGCTCTTCGGCGTGCGCCTTACCCAGGCGCCGGTGGTGAAGGACCTCCCGCGACGGGCCGGAGGGCCCTAGCATGCCACCCCGTGCACGTCTGGCTCCGGGAGCGCGAGTCGCTGCGGGCGTTCCTGGGCCGTCTCTGGGAGCGTTACCGAGAGGTGTTTCTGGCGGACGCGGCCGCCCAGCTTGCCTTCTCACTCCTCTTCGCCGTCTTCGCCTTCCTCTTCTTCCTGGTGACGCTGGCCGCCTACTTGCCCTTGCAGCCAGCGGTGGGTGCCCTCATGCGGGAGATGCATGACGTCTTGCCCATCGAGGTGTCCGAGGTGCTGGAGGGCCACCTGCAGAAGCTCATCCACCAGCCGCGCCCGCAGCTGTTGGGGCTGGGCCTGTTGGTGTCCTTGTGGAGCGCCTCGCGCGGGGTAGACGCCATGCGGGTGACACTCAACCACGCCTACCACGTGGCCGAACGGCGTCCCTGGTGGAAGGCGCAACTCAACAGCATTGGCGTGACGCTGGCCGCGACGCTGCTCGTCGTCGCCGGGCTGGTGGCGGTGGTGCTGGGAGGGCGTTTCGGGGTGTGGCTCTTCGGCTGGTTTGGCCTCCAGCCGGAATTCCTCCTCGTCTGGGGGTGGCTGCGCTGGCCCATCACCGCCCTCATGGTGATGGGGGCCATGGCACTGGCCTATCACCGGCTCCCGGACGTGGAGGGCCATTTCCACCTCGTCACCCCGGGCTCGGCGGTGGGGGCCCTTCTGTGGATGGCCGTCACCTGGGGCGTGGGGCTGTGGACCGGCAACGTGGAGCGGGTGAATTTGGCCTATGGCTCCATTGCCGCGGTGATGGTGCTGTTGACATGGTTCTACCTCTCCGCCTTCGCCTTCCTCTTCGGTGGCCTGGTGAATGCGGTGCTCGCCCCGGCGCCCACCGCGCGCGCCCCGCCTCCCAAGGTGGCCGTGGCCGCCGTGGGCCCAAGGCCGCCTCAGTAGAAGTCAGAGCAGGAGGCGTAGTACCCACACCGGCACAAGAGCTTGCACTTGCGCTCCTGCAGCGCGGTGCCGCAATTGGGGCAGGTGCGCACCAGCTGCTCGACGCTGGCCAGGGGCGTTGGGGCCGAGGGCGGCGCTGGCACACTGGGTTGGCGAGGCGGGGGCTGGGGCATGTCGGGGCCAGGGCCGACGCTAACAGCGTCGCCCGACGCCGTGGGCCCGCCAACGGGGTTGGCCACTGTGCCGGTGCGCCTGCGCGACGGACTGTGCCTTGGGGAAACGGCCCGGGCGGAGGGATGGTGGCAGCCGGCCCTTCATGGAAGCCGTCCGCCCGCTCATGCTTCAAGGGACGCACGTCCGGCTGGAGCCGCTGGCGCCGGTGCACCTGGCTCCCCTGGCCGCCATTGCCGCCCGCCACCGCGACACCTACCGACTGACGTCCGTTCCGGAAACGGCCGCGGGCATGGCCGGCTACTTCGAGCTCGCCTTTTCGCAAGCGAAGGCCAACACCGCGCTGCCCTTCGCCACCGTGGAGCTCGCCACTGGCACGGTGGTGGGCTCGACGCGTTTCTGGGCGCTCGAGTTCTGGAGCTGGCCAGCGGGCCACCCGTTGCGCCGGCCGGAAGGCGTGCCCGACGCGGTGGAGATTGGCTACAGCTGGCTTGCCCCGGAAGCCCAGCGCACCGCCCTCAACACCGAGGCCAAGCTGCTGATGCTGACCCACGCCTTCGAGCGCTGGGAGGTGCACCGGGTGACGCTCCGGACAGACGTCCGCAACGCGCGCTCCCGCGCCGCCATCGAGCGGCTGGGGGCGCGGCTCGACGGGGTCCTGCGCGCTGCCAGCCCGGGCAACGACGGCACCATTCGTGACACGGCGAGCTACTCGCTGCTGTTGGGCGAGTGGCCCCTGGTGCGCCAGCGCCTCACCGCGCGCCTGGCCTCCGGGCGCTAACGCCCCTGGGGCGCAGCGCGGCGAAGCAGCCGCCTCGCCACCAGGGCGTGGAAGGGGCGGATGAAGAAGAAGTAAGCGCGTCCCCACCGGTTGTGAAAGCGCACCAGCGTGGTGAGCGTGGCGTGTCCGTCGCCGGGCACGCTGAGGCAGACGCGGAAGTCCAGGTGCCGGTCATCGGCGCCGAGCAGCAGCGAGCCTGGGGTGCGCGCATACAGCGTGAAGAGCCCCAGCCGTTCGCCGGGGACGAAGCGGAGCTCTCCGCGTCGCTCGCGCCCGGACGTCTTGAGGCCCAAGGGACCGACCACCGCATCCCTGAGCCGCATCAGTCGGAGGGGCCGGCCGCCAAACACCTGCCGGGCCACGCTTTCGACGCTGGCCGTCGAGTCGACCGGGCCGGTGTGGACGTCGCGGTAGTCGACCGACGGCAGCGCCCGGGCCGCGAGCGCGTCCAAGGGAAGGGCCCCTGGGCGCCCGGGCGCGGCTTCGGCGAGCTTCATGGGGGCTACTTGAGGCGGCTTTCGGCGAT
>JBKQJL010000129.1:0-5125 GCA_052147975.1 Myxococcaceae bacterium | reverse complement strand
AGTTTTGGATGGTGGAGCCGGAGGTGGCCTACATGACGCTGGAGGAGGACATGGTGCTGGCCGAGCGCCTCATCTCCTCGGTGGTGGCCCGGGTGCTGGACAAGCATGCGGCGGAGTTGAAGGGCGTGCTGGAGCGCGACACCAGCAAGCTGGAGGCGGTCCAGGCGCCCTTCCCGAGAATGACGTACGGCGAGGCCATCGAGCGGCTGCAGAAGGCCGGGCACCCGGCCGTGTGGGGGGACGACTTCGGCGGCGACGAGGAGACGCTGTTGGCCAGCCAGTTCGACCGGCCGCTGATTGTCCACCGCTACCCGGCGGACTTGAAGGCCTTCTACTTCAAGCGCGACCCCCAGGACGCGAAGGTGGCCCTGGGCATGGACGTGCTTGCCCCCGAGGGGTACGGCGAAATTGTGGGCGGCGGCCAGCGCGAGGACGAGCTGGCCACCTTGGAGGCACGCCTTGCGGAGCACCACCTGCCGAAGGAGGCTTTCGGCTGGTACTTGGACTTGCGCCGCTATGGCAGCGTGCCCCACGCCGGCTTCGGCCTCGGCCTGGAGCGCACCGTCGGCTGGCTGTGCGGGCTCCACCACGTGCGCGAAACCATTCCCTTCGCGCGGATGATGGAGCGGATTACTCCCTAGCGGGCGTTGGCGCCCCGAAGCTCCTTGGGAAGGTGGTCCAAGAGGTCCGCCAAGTCATCGGCATGGCCCTCCTCCTCGGCCTGAATCTCCTCCAACATCTTCCGGGTGGTGGTGTCGAATTTGGCGAAGTAGCTCACCATCTCCCGGTAGCTGTCGATGGCGATGCGCTCGGCCACCAAGTCCTCCTGAATCATCTCCACCAGCGTGCTGGGCGCCGCGTACTCGGTGGCGCTGCGGGTGTGCAGCCCGTCCGGGTTGAGGTTGGGGCTGCCGCCGAGCTCCTCGATGCGCTCGCTGATGCGGTCGGCATGCCGCTGCTCGTCCCCGGCGTGCTCCAGAAACTCGTCCTTCACCGGCCCGGCGTGAATGCTTTTGGCCATGAAGTAGTGCGCCTTGTAGCGCAGCACGCACACAATCTCGGTGGCCAAGGCGTCGTTGAGAAGCTTGCACGACGTCGCCGGGTCTCCGCCGTAGGACTCGGTGACGGCGCCTTCGGCAATGTGCTGGCGCGCCCGCTTGCGCAGTGTCTGCACGTCGGTGAGAAACGGCTTGTCGACTTTGCTGGCCATTCGGGCCTCCGCTTTCAGGGGGACGGGGGGCTTGGCTGAAGCGCGCGCCCCCACCCCCTATGGGGGAGCGCCCATGAAATAGGACACTGCCCCCACCAACGCCAAGCCCCACCCCCTACTCGCGCCGCTCGGACTCTTGCAGGACGAGGAGCAGGACGGCCCGCGTCAGGCCAATGACGAGGCCGCCCCAGAAGGCCGGGACGAAGCCGGCGACGTGAAAGCCCAACCCCAAGGACTGGGACAGCTGTGCGGTGACGTAGAGAAGCAACGCGTTGATGACGAGGGCAAACAGCCCCAGGGTGAGAATGGTGAGAGGCAGGGCCAACAGCTTCAGCACCGTGCCCAACAGCGCGTTGACGACGCCGAAGACGAGCGCCACGCCAAGGAGGGCCACCGGGCTTCCCTGGTAGTGAATGCCGGGCACCACCTGGGTGGCCACCCACAGGGCAAACGCCGTCACCACTAGCCGCAGAAGGAAACGCACCGAGGCCCCCACCCCCTTGTCTTGTCCGGAAAGGACGCCCGTCCTTTTCGCACGGCCCGGGGCCCAAGCGCACCTGACATTTTTTCAAACCGGCGCCCGCTCAGCGGGCGAAGGGACGGTTAGGCGGTGGTGGGGTCCAGTCGCTCGAGGCCCCGCCCCATCCATCCCAGCGCAAGGTACATTTCCCCGCCCAGCACGGCCGCCGCGGCGGCGCAGCCCAGGGTGGGCGCCAAGGGCCCGGCCCCTGCCCACAGGCAGCCCAGCCCCACCGCCAGCCCCAGCACCAGGGCCGGGGCGAAGCCCACCACCAACAGTAGCAGCGAGGCCAAGAGGTTAATTAACCGCGTCCCGGTGGCCTCCACCCCTCGGGGCGAGCGCTCCTCGTCGTCCACGAGGAGACTGGGGAAGACGAGGGCGGCCGCATTCTGCACCACCAGGAAGGCGGCGGTAGCCGTCGGCAACAACAGCGCCGCCCCGGCTGCCCAGCCGGCGCGGGCCAGCAGCGGGAAGCCCTCCAGTCGGCTTCCGGCGGAGAGGCCGAAGGCCAGCACCAAGAGGGCCACCTCGGTGCCGCCGAGGAGGAGGGCCGGGGCCAACAGCTCGCCCCGCACCACCTGCAGCCCACTCAGCGGCAGCGTCCGCAGCACGTCCAGCCGCCGGAGGTCCGCCCGCAAGTCCGTGCGGGTGCTGAGGGGGCCGACGAAGAAGGTGAAGGCGGCGAAAATGAGGGCCGCCGCCGCCACCAGGAGGCGCCCGTCGCCGGCGTGGTTTTTCAGCAACATGGCCCAGGCGAAAAGCCCGGCGCCCAGCCCGACGCTTCCAAACAACAAGCCGAGGTTGGCCCCGTACATGCGCCGCAGCGCCGCCCAGTTTTTCCACGCCAGGGCCACCTCCGGCGCCCCGCTTCCGCTTAGCCGCATGAGGCGGGAGGCCCGGGGCAGGGCCGCACCGCGGCGGCGCCGGCCGGCCTGCAGCCGCGCGCGGCGCTCGGCCGAGGCCAGCGCCGCCTCTTCCAGCGGCACGTCCAACAGCAGCAAGGCCACCAGCAACAGCGCGCACAACAGGGCCAACACCGCCAGTGGCCCCAGCGCCTGGCCGAGGCTTTGCGCCTGGTAGCAGGCGAAGAGGGCCCGGGCCGGGACGAGGGCCCAACACAAAGGCCGGGCCGAGGTGAGTGCCACCAGCCAGGCGGAGCCCTGGGCCACAAAGGCTTTGTCGTCCAACTCTAGGCTGGGGGGCGGCCCGGCAGCGTGCAGCGAAAGCGCGCCGGCCAGCGCACAGCCGGCCACCACCAGCACGCCCACCAGGGCACGCCACCGCCCGGACGTCCCGGCCTGGTGCCAGCCGACGCGCAAAAGCGAGGCCAGGGCGGAATGCAGCCACACCACGGCGAAGCTGAGGGAGGTGGCCAGCATTAAGGGCAGCACGGCGGTGGCCAGCCCCCGGCGAAACAGCAGCGACACCAGCAGCGCACTCAACAGCGTCCGCAGCAGCCCGACGCACACCTTGTAGCGGACGACGCTGCGGCGCCGCACCGGGCCGGTGAGAAGCCACGTCACCTCGGCCTCGTTGAAGGAGAAGGAGAGCCGGTCCTTCCCCAGCGTCCAGCTGGAGAAGACGGCCAGCGCGCCCACCACCGTCAGTGCCAGCGCCAGAAGCAGCCAGAGGGTACTGGCCGTCGGCTGCGGCAGCGGCGTTGGGGCAGGCCGCCCATGCAACCCGTTGAGGAAGAAGCGGTGCGCCTGTCCCCGGAGGAAGAAGCTGTAGAAGTAAAAGGCGAGGGCCGCGGCACCCACCAGGTAGCGCGGCTGGCGCAGCTTCCGCAGCACCTGGCGCACCCAGTTGCGCGCCGAGGCGGCCAGCAAAAACGCCCCCGCGGCTGGGAGACTCACCGCTGGCCACCCTCCGGCGGGGCGGTGACGGCCAGAAACACGTCCTCCAGCGAGCTGCCGGCCGCCCCGGCCTGGGCGCGAATTTCCGGCACCGTCCCCAGCGCCACGCTGCGTCCGTTGGCGAGAATGAGGACGCGGCTACAGAGCTCCTCCACCAACGGCAGCAGGTGGGAGGAGAGCACCAGCGCGGCGCCGGACTCGGCCCGCCGGCGCAGGGCCTCCTTCATCCGCTTGATGCCCAACGGGTCGAGCCCGGTGAGGGGCTCGTCCAACAGCACCAGCGCCGGCGTGTGGAGGAAGCCGCAGGCGATGGACAGCTTCTGCTTCATCCCCCGCGACAGCTCTCCGGGCAGGGCGGACTCCTTGCCCTCGAGCTCCAGCGTCTCGAGCAGGCTGCGCCCCACCTTCTCCCAGTCCGCCACCTGGTAGAGGCGGGCGGTGAAATTGAGGTGCTCCCACACGGTGAGGTACTCGAAGAGGCAGGGCTCGTCCGGCAAGTAGGCCAGCGCCCGCTTGGCCTTCACCGGCTCGCGCTGCAGGCTATGCCCCCCAATGCGCACCGTGCCGCTGGTGGGCGGGAGAATGCCGGCCAGGCAGCGCAGGGTGGTGGTTTTCCCAGCGCCGTTGGGGCCCACCAGCCCCAGCACCTCGCCTGCGGCCACGGCAAAGTCCAGCCCCTGCACGGCGCGAAACTCCCCGTAGTTGCGGCTCAGCCCCTCCACCTCGAGCTGCGCCGTCATGGGAGCCCGAGCAAGTCTCTCACCGCCGAGGACACCCGGCCGGCGTGGATGGGTTTGAGGAGGTAGGCATTGGCCCCGAGCGCCATGGCACGCGAGCGGTCCATCTCCCCCGCCTCGGTGGTCACCACCACAATGGGGACGTCCCGCCGCTTGTCGCCGGCGCGAATGTGGTGAATGAGCTTCAACCCGTCCACCAGCGGCATATTCAAGTCCGTGACGACGACGTCATACTCGGACTCGGAGAAGCGTTTCAGCCCCTCGGCGCCGTCCTCCGCCTCGTCACAGGCAGAGGCGCCCAGCGTTTGAAGGACAGCCACCAGCCGCCGGCGCATGGCCAGCGAATCGTCCACCACCAGCGCACGGAAGCCGACTGTCCCCAACTGAGGGCGAGACACTAGCCCCTCCCTTCGGCCGGCGGCGAGTCGTCCGCACACAGCGCCAGGACGTCCAACAGGAAATGCACGGCCGGCGGCTCGTCCCACACTGCGACCACGCCCGGAAGGGCCACCTCCGCCTTGCCCGGAAGGCGCAAGCGACTGACGGCCACCTCGGACACTCCGCCCACCCCGTCCATGGCGAAGGCCACCCGGCGCGGCCCCAGCCAACACAACAGAAGCCCCGGCCGGCTGCCCGTGGGCGCTTCTGTCTCGGCCAGACACGTCCGGAGCTCCACCACCGGCACGCGCTCGGCGCGCAACTGGACATAGCCCCGCACAAAGGGCGGCGCGCCCTCCACCTTTGCCGTCTCCATCTCCGGCAGCACCTCGTCCACCCGGCCCAAGTCGACGGCGTAGAGGCG
>JBKQJL010000128.1:0-12136 GCA_052147975.1 Myxococcaceae bacterium | reverse complement strand
AATGATGAAGGCCATCGCTGCCCTCTGTGGCCGCCGAGCGCAGCTGCGCGTCTTCTCCTTGCCGGCCTGGAACGTCCCGGAACTCTTCACACACGCTTACAACATTCTCTACGTCCGTCCCCGGACGCGGACTTCCGCCGGCGGTGACCCGGTGGCCACCGCCCAGCGCGTCTTCTCAGTGCTGCCGATGGGCGACAACGTCTTCTACAACACCCAGGCGGAGGTGATGTTCACCAACCTCTGCCGGCTCCTTCACGGCATGGTGGACTCGGCCGGCAACGGCATCCCCTTCGTCCTCCGCGACGTCTCGGTGTGCCTGAAGGCCGTCGGCAACAGCGGCGGCTGGTCGCGCGCCTTGCGCCACTGTCTCGACAGCTCGCTCGAGCGAGAAGCCGCAGCGCAAGTCCGCGCTCAGGTGAAGCAGCTGGACCGAGATGTCCTCAAGTCGCTCTCCGGAGTAGTTGGCGCGCTGGACAAATTTCAGAGCGACATCGTCAACGCGTACGCCCCGGACATTGTCTTCGAGGACATTCTGCAGACCAACGGGCTCGTCTACGTGCAGCTGCCGGCGAATCTCTTTCGCATCCAGGCGCCGGCGCTGGGCAAGGTCATCCTGATGGACGTCCAGCATGAGGGCAGCTTGCGACAGGTTTTCCGCCGGGTGCGCAACCAAACACCCTTCAGCGTGACGGTTGACGAGTTCTACAATTTCGCCGACCGCAGCATCGTCGACAGCCTCAACAAGCTGCGTGACGCAAACCTCGAGTACACGCTTGCCCACCAGTCCCTGGCGGACTTGGAGCTCGTGTCCAGAGAGTTCGCGACCGCGGTGTGGGACAACACCCGTACCAAGGACGTCCTCAGCCAGGACAACCCCGAGCTGTGCGAGCGCATCGCCAAGTCCATCGGCACCTACCACACCAAGGAGTTGACGGTGCGTCGCCGGGAAGGCCCGCTCGCCACCAGCCTGCCCACCGGGGACGCCTCGGCCCGGCAGGTGGAGGCCTACCGGCTTCACCCGAATTGCATCAAGAGCCTGGCCCGCTGCGGACAGGGGTACCTCTTGGCGGACGACGGCCTGTGGCCGCTCGTCTACGGCATGCTGCCGGCACTCCGCGCGGACTACCCCCTCCGGCGCAACAACCAGCAGCGGGCCCCGGGACTGAGGCTGTACGAAACCTTCATCGCCTGAGGCCTGGGCGCCAGTGCGCCACGCAGGGCGCCCGTTGGGCCAAAAGAGGGGTGTGAGAATTCCTCGCCTGGGACGAATCATCCAGGCGACAGGGCGAGCAAGGCGTTCCGCCCCCACCACCATGGCTTCCGCCGAGCTCCAACAGCGCTTCCTGGCCCTCCTCGATGAGAACAAGCGCCTCCTTTATAAGGTGGCCCGGGCCTACGGCCGGACGCCCCCCGACCGGGATGACTTGGTGCAGGAGACCGTCGTCCAAGCCTGGAAGTCCTTTCCTCGCTACGACGGGCGCTGGCGCTTCTCCACCTGGCTGTACCGAATCGCCCTCAACGTCGCCATCTCCTTCCAGCGTCGCGAGAGCACCCGGCGCCAGCACTTGGCCCCGGCCGGGGCCGAGGCGCTGGAAGTCGCCGGCCAGGCCGACGCCGACTCGGGCGAGGACATTGGGTTGCTCTACCGCTTCATCGGCCAGCTCGACGCGCTCAACCGCGCGCTGATGCTCATGTACCTGGACGGCCAGAGTCAGGCCGAGATTGCCGACGTGCTCGGCATCACCGCCACCAACGTGTCGACCCGGGTGGGACGGCTCAAGCAACGACTGAAGGACGACTTCCGCGATGCGGGAAACCTCGAATGAGAAAAGGAGAAACAGCCATGGAACTCGACGAACTTCAGAAGGTTTGGGCGGCACAGAACAGGAAATTGGACCAGCTGTTGCGGATGAATGTCCGGGCCCAGGAGTTGGGCCGCGCCCGTTCCGCCCTCCAGCGACTCCGGGCCGGTCTCGCCTTCGAGTTGGTGCTCAATGTGCTGGCCGTCGCGGCCCTGGGGGCCTTCCTCGGCCAGCACCTCTTCGAGTGGCGCTTCGCCCTGCCGGCGGTGGCGCTGGACGTGGTGGCGGTCAGCGTCCTGGCGGCGACGGTGCGCCAGTACGTCCTGGCCAGCGAGGTGGACTACGACGGGCCGGTGACGAGCAGTCAGCGTCGACTGGAAGCCTTGCGCGTGCTGCGAATCCGGCAGACGAAGTGGCTGCTGCTGCTTTCGCCACTGTTGTGGGCGCCCCTGCTTGTCGTCGGGCTGCGGGCGCTGTGGGGGGTGGACGCCTACGCGGCGCTGGGAGTGCCTTACCTCCTGGTCAACCTGCTCTTTGGCGTGGCATTCGTTTCGCTCATGCGGTGGGCCGCCCGGCGCTGGGCAGCCCGGCTGGAGCGCAGCGGGTGGGCCCGACGGTGGGCTGAGGCCCTCGCTGGGACCAGCCTCACCCGGGCGCTCGGCCAGCTGGCGTCCATCGCCCACTTCGAGACCGACGGCGAGCTCCACGCCTAAATGCCAAGCCGGCCGTCGCAACGCCCCACCTCGGCTTGACGGGACTCTGCCGCCACATGCAAGAAGGCCCCGTGGACGCTTCCTTCGACTTGGCCCTCGCCTCCAGCGCCGCTTCCCCGGCGGCGCTCGATGGCGCTACCCGAGCGGCCATCGCCCTGGCCGAAGCCATCATCCCGGGCGCCTCCAACGTCCCGCCCGCCGACGAGCGGACGGCCCGAGCGGCGGCGGAGTTGATGTCGCAGCTGTCTCCGCGCATCGGCAAGGCCTGGTCCGCGGCGCAACGGACGCTTGACGCGGCGGCGCGCCTGCGGACCGGTCGCCCCTTCCACGCGCTCTCCGCCTCGGCCCAAGACGACTTGCTGGCTCGCTGGGAGCGCGACCCTTTGCTGAAGGTGCCACTCACCCTGGTTTCCTTCGTCTACAAGCTGGTGCACTTCGACGCGCCGCACGTGCTGCGGGCCATGGGCGCCAAGGCCAAGCCGCCGCTGCAGGTGAGTCAGCCCCGCTGGACGGAGCAGGTGCAGAGCGCCGACGCGTGGACTGGCGGCGACGTCGAGTGTGACGTGGTGGTGGTGGGGACGGGCGCCGGCGGCGGCGTCGTCGGCTATGAGTTGGCCGAGCGCGGGCACGCCGTGGTTTTCGTCGAGGAGGGGCAACTGCACCAGCGCCATGCCTTCGACGGCAGCAGTGTCCGGGCGCTGGGGCGCTTTTACCGGCCGGCCTTCTCGGTGGGAAACGCCGTCATCCCGATTTTTTCCGGACGGCTGGTGGGGGGCTCGACAGCCATCAACGGGGGCACGGCCTACCGCACGCCGGCCTGGGTGCTGGACCGCTGGTGCGAGGAGCTCGGCACCGAGGAGTTTCTGGCCAGTCGCATGGCGCCCTACTTCGAGCGGGTGGAGGCCCACCTCGGGGTGGGGCTCTCCGCACGGCGCTACGTCGGGCCCATCGCCGACGTCTTTGCGCGGGGCTGCGAGGCCTTGGGGTGGCAGCACGGCCTGTTGCGACGCAACGCCCCGGGGTGCGAGGCCTCCGGTTTCTGCGACTTTGGCTGCCGAACTGACGCCCGCCGCAGCACCAACGTCGCCTACCTCCCCCCGGCGCTGGAACGAGGCGCAATGCTTTTCACCGGGCTGAAGGCCGAGCAGGTGCTTCAGGAGAATGACCGGGCAGTGGGAATTGAGGGGAGCGCCGCCAACGGCCAGCGGCTGCGCATCCGCGCCAAAGCCGTCGTCCTCGCCGGCGGTAGCCTCCCCACGCCCCTCTTCCTGCTCAAGCAAAACCTCGCCAATTCGAGCGGACAGGTGGGCCGAAACCTGACGCTGCACCCAAGCGGCGTCGTTTCCGCAGTGTTTGACGAGGAGCTTCGCGGCTTTGACTACATCCCCCAGGGCGTCGGCTGTGAGGAATTCCTGCGCGAAGGGCTGCTGCTGTTGGCCGCCCAGGCCAGCCACAACGTGGCCGGCACGTTTTTCCCAGGAAACGGGCGACGCCTCATGGAGCCCATCTCCCAGCTCGCCCACATGGCTTCCCTCGGGCCGCTGGCCGCGGACGCCACCCGTAACGGGCGGGTGTTTCGCGAGGTCCGCGGCCTGCCGGCCATCCACTACAGCCTCACGTCGGTCGACTTGGCGCGCCTGAAGCGGGGGCTGCTGCTCAGCATGGAGATGATGGTCGCAGCCGGCGCCCGCCACCTCTACGCCGGCGTGCTGAGCCACCCCAGTTTAGACCCCAAGCGCGGACTGGACCGCTTCCGAAAGGCGGAGCTGGCGCCGGCCGACCTGGTGCTGGCGAGCTACCATCCCCTCGGCACCTGCGACATGGGGAAGGACCGCCGCACCAGCGTGGTGGACCTCGACCACCAGTCGCACGACGTCCCGGGCCTCTTCATCGTCGACGGAAGCACGGTGCGGGGGCCGCTGGGCGTCAACCCGCAGCTCACCATCATGGCCATGGCCACCCGCGCGGCCGAGCGCATCTCCCCCCAGCTGGGCTGAGGCAACCCGGACGTTTTGCCTCTAGCGGAAGAAGGCCCGGAGGCTCCGGATGCGGCGGCGCATCAACATCGGCAGGCGCCAGGCGCGCTCCAGACGAGACGTCTGCAGGTCCGCCAGAATGTCTCCCAGCTCAATCAGCGTCGCGTCATAGGGCATCCAGAAGAGCTCGGGCTTCTTCCAGCGGTCGACGACGGTGGTGTGGGGCCGCACAAAGGTGCTCAGCGCAAGGGCGCTGTTGGCCACGCCGAAGCCGGTGGCGCGCGTTCCCGTCCAGGGGAGGCTCGGCACCGCACCGCTGAAGGCGTGGTTGTTGATGTTGACCACGCCAACCTCCAGGCGCTCCGCCAACCGCTGGCCGCGCGCCACGTCGCTGGTCCACAGCGAGGCGCCCAGCCCGTAGCGCAACTGGTTGGCTGCCCGGATGGCCTCCACCGGCCCGTCCACACGCACCACCGCCAGCACCGGGCCAAACGTCTCCTCTTGCACCACCAACATGGAGTCGTTGCAGTGGTCGAGCAGCGTGGGGGCATACCAAAGCCCCTTGTCGAGCGGCGCACCGCCGCACACCACCGTCGCGCCACGGGCCTTGGCGTCCTCGACGTGCGTCTTCACCAGCTCGAACTGGCGCTGGTTGGCCAACGGCGCCACGTCGGTGGACGAGCCGTGGCCGGGCCCCACCCGCAGCTGGCTCCACGCCTCGCGCATGCGGGCCACGAAGCGGTCGGCCACGGCGCGGTCGACGTAGGCAATCTCGATGGCCCCGCACGCTTGGCCAGCGTTGCTCAGCGCCCAGTGGGTGATGCCGGCCACGGTGCGGTCCATGTCGCAGTCGGCCAGGACGATGGCGGCGTCCTTGCCGCCCATTTCCACGCTGCAGGGGATGCCCAGCTCGGCGCAGTGCACCTGCACACGGTGTCCGGTGGCGGTGGAGCCGGTGAAGACGGCCGCATCGGGCTTGGCGTCGAGCAGGGCCGCGCCCACCTCGCCGGCGCCAAGCGCCACCTGCAGAAGGCCCGGCGGCAGGTGGGCGGCGAGCAGCTGGGCAAACCAGCCGCTGGAGCGCGGGGTGTACTCGCTCGGCTTGAGGATGACGGCATTGCCGGCCATCAACGCCGGGAAGACAGACCGGTACAGGCCTGCCACTGGGAAATTCCAGGGCGCGAGGATGGCGACCACGCCCCGGGGGATGAAGTCCACGTAAGCGCGCTTGCCCGGAAAGCTCATCCGGTTGAGGGGCACTCTGCGTCGGTGCAGGGCCGGCCGCAGCACCCGGGCCCAGCCCTTCACCGCGTCCAGCGGCCCCAGCGTCTCGTTGAAGAGCGCCTCGGCCTCCACCTTGCCCATTTCCTCTTCGACGAGGGCCATCCCCGCCTGGCGACGCTGCACCATTTCCCTCGCCGCACGCAGAAAATGCGGCAGCCGCTCGGACAGCCGCTTCTGGCGCCAGGCCTCCTGGGCGGCTCGGGCGCGCGCCACCATCTCCGGGAGGGCTTCCAAAGGCGTCACCGGCACTTTGTCCAAACTGCGGAGGTCCCGGGGGGACAGCCGGGCGAGGTCCCCCCCGGGGGGATGGAGCAATTCCAGCGGGGCCCGCTCCGTGCGGGGAGTTTCCGGTTGCGACACGGGCTCTGTAGCTCCTCGAGCGCCCTTTGCGAGCGACTCGCAAGTCTGACGCTCCACCACCCGCCAAAAGACGAGAAGCTTGCGTGCGTGAGGCGCTCCTCCTATAGCATGGCCCCGCCTTGAAGGAGGTCTGCCGGCGGCCCCCAGCCGGGCCCTAAAAAGCTTCTAGTTGCCGCTGCCTTCTCGGAGATGGTAGGCACCGGTGCCTTTGAGCCCCCCTTTTCCATGAAGACCCCTTTTGGCGCAGGCGCCGTCGGCCCATTTGCCTGGACCGCGGCGACGGCGCGCGTACTCAGCTGGAACCGGATAGTTAGCGACCGACAGCGCCTACGGGACGTCCAACTCGCAACCCTCCGAAGGAATTGTGAGACTGCGCGCGACACCGAGTTCGGCCAAGGACACCGCCTCGGCGAGGTGACCTCGTACGAGGACTTCCGCGAACGCGTTCCACTGAGGACGTACGCAGCCTACGAGCCTTACCTGGAGCGCATGCGCCAGGGCGAGCGCGACGTCCTTTGGCCGGGCCTCATTAAATACTTCGGCCAGTCCTCGGGCAGCTCCAACACCCTGGCGCAAAACAAGCACCTGCCCATCTCGGACGAGCAAATCCGGTGGCAGCAGAAAGCCGGCTTCGACATTGTGGCGCGCTATGTCACCCAAGTCGGCAACGGCCGGTTTCTGGGCGGCTACAGCTTAGGCCTCTTCCCCCCCTCCACCCTCAAGACGGAAGGGGAGGTGTATGGGACCAACAACCCGGGGCTGATGCAGACGCGCATCCCCTGGCCCGTCCGCAACTCGCTGTTGCCCAAGGCCGACCTCCGGGACATTCCGAATTACGACGAGAAGTTGCAGAAGATGGCCGCCGCCTACCTCGACTACGACGTCCGCGCGGTGTCCGGGACAACTTGCTGGTTCTCGGTGTTTTTCGACAAGGTGCTGGCTGCCGCCGAAGCCCGGGGCCGCCCGGTCACCAACGTCGCCGAGCTGTGGCCCAACCTGTCAGTCCTCTTCGGAGGCGGGGTGAATGCCGAGGCGTACCGGCGCGTCATCGACAAACGCGTGGGCCGTCCCGTCGTCCTCATGGACAACTACAACGCCACCGAGGGCGGGATTTTCGCCGTCACCGACCGCATTGGCCGAGACGGGTTGCTCATGCTCCCCGACCGGGGCGTTTTCTTCGAGTTTGTGCCGGCCGCCGACCACGCCAAGCCCAACGCTCGCCGCTGCGCGCTGTGGGAGGTGGAGGAGGACGTCGAGTACTCCATCGCCGTCAGCACCTGCTCCGGACTCTTCGGCTACTACATCGGCGATTTGGTGCGTTTTCAGAGCGTCTTCCCGCACCGGCTGGAATTTGTTGGACGCACCTCAGGCGTGCTGTCGCTCACCCAGGAGCTCACCTCCTTCGTCGAAATAGAACGCGCCATGGCCGCTGCCGTCCGGGCCTGTGCCTGCTCGGTGGTGGAGTTCTCGGCGGCGGCAGAAGTGGGCGTCGGTGGCAGCGGCAAGGGCCGCTACCAGCTCTTCGTTGAGTTCGACCAGGCGCCCTCGGACCCCCGCCGCTTCGCCAGCGCCTTCGACGAAAGTCTGTGCGCGCAAAACCGTGTGTACCGGGAGCACCGTACCAAGGACGTGGCCATTCTGGCCCCGGCCCTGTTCGCCGTGTCTCCCGGGGGTTCAAAACGCTTCATGGAAGAAATTGGCCGGAACAGTCCGCAGCAGAAGTTCCCGCGCGTTGTTGATGACATGAAGCGCGACGTGCTCGCAAAGTATGCGAGCCCGGTAACGTCATCGCAGGGGTTCTCATGAGTCGGTTGGGTGTCTGCATCGTGGGCGCAGGTGGGGCCGTGGCCAGCACGGTAATTGCCGGTGTCGCGTTGATGAAGCGCGGGCTGGCTCCGAAAATCGGAATGGTCACCGAGACTGAATTCGGCCAGCGGTTGGCCTGCACGCCGCTCGACCACCTGGTCTTCGGCGGCTGGGACCTCCGCGGCGACGACATTTTCGAGGCGGCGATGCGCGAGCGCATCGTCCCGGAAAATCTGCTGCGCCAGGTCGAGCCGGAGCTGCGGGCCATCAAGCCCTGGCCGGGAGTGGTGTCCTCGAAGTTTCTCAAGTCGGCCTCGGGCAGCCACGTCGTCGCAGCCCGCAACCAGCGCGAGGAGCTCGAGTTTCTGGCCAGGGACGTCAAGGACTTCAAGGCCGCCCACAAGCTGGAGCGGGTGGTCATCGTCAACCTGACCTCGACCGAGAAATATGCCGAGGCCTCCGAGGTGCACCGCAGCGTCGCGGCCTTCGAGGCCGGACTCAACCGCAGTGATGAGCGCATCAGCCCGGCCATGAAGTTTCTCTACCTGGCCTGCAAGCTGGGGGCGCCGCACGTCAACTTCACGCCGAGCCTGACCAAAGTCCCGGCGCTCGAAACGCTGGCCCAGAATTCGGGCATTCCCATCGCCGGCGAGGACGGGAAGACCGGCCAGACCTTCCTCAAGACTGCCCTGGCTCCGGCCTTCCGGGTGCGCCAGCTGCAAGTGGAAGGCTGGTTCTCCGCCAACATCCTCGGCAACAACGACGGCAAGGTGCTGGACGACCCGGAGAGCAACAAAACCAAAGTCGCTAGCAAGCTCAGTGTCCTCGACGAGATTCTCGGCTACGAGGTCGGCGACCATCAGGTGCACATCAACTACTACCGGCCCCGCGGCGACGAGAAGGAAGCCTGGGACAACATTGACTTGGTGGGCTTTCTCGGCCAGCGGATGCAGCTCAAAATCAACTTCCTGTGCAAGGACTCCATCCTGGCCGCGCCACTGGTGGTCGACCTGGTGCGCCTCTTGGACGTGGCCCACCGGGCCGGCGAGCGGGGCATCCAGCACCAGCTCTCGCTCTTCTTCAAAGCGCCCTACCACACCGAGGGCGAGCGCGCGGTGAACGACCTCTTCAAGCAGTACAGCATGCTGCAGGAGTGGGTCGAAAAGCTGACCCGCCGTCCGCGCGCAGCCGTCTAGGGTACGGTGGCAAGCGTCCCCGCCGCGGGGCGCAACCTCGGGTTGCGCGGAGTCCACGTGACAAAGCCTCTCGCCATCCACGGTGGCAGCGCCGCGGTGCCGGCCAGCGCCCACGTCCGCTGGCCCGTCCTCGGGGCCGAGGACCGCCAGGCGGTGCTGGGCGTCCTCGACCGTGGTGTCCTGTCGGGCCAGTTTGCCCCTGAAGTGCGGGCGCTGGAGCACGAATTCGCCTCCTTCGTCGGCTCCAAGCACTGCGTCGCCACCAACAGCGGGACGGCGGCGCTCCACGTCGCGCTCGCTGCCGCTGGCGTCGGCCCCGGGGACGAGGTGCTGGTGCCGGCCTTCACCTTCGTCGCCACCGCGCTCGCCGTCATGCACCAGGGGGCGGTGCCGGTCTTCGTGGACGTGGAGCCCCGGACGTTTGGCATGGACCCGGCCCTCCTGGAGGCGGCCCTCTCCCCTCGCACCAAGGCCGTGGTGCCGGTCCACCTGCACGGCGTGCCGTGCGAGCTGGAGCCCATCTCGGCGTTCGCCCAGCGCCACGGGCTCCTCCTCATCGAGGACGCCGCCCAGGCCCACGGCGCCCGTTACCGGGGCCGCACGGTGGGCACCCTGGGCGCGGCCGGCATCTACAGCCTGCAGTCGTCGAAAAACCTGGCTTGCGGAGAGGGCGGGCTGCTCGTCACCGACGACGACGCGCTCTACCGCCGCGCCCTGAAAGTGAGGATGTTCGGCGAGGACAGCCGACCGGAGGACGAGGCCAGCTACGACATCGCCCACGCCCTGGACGGCAACCGTGCCTACGACTCGGCCGGCCTCGGCTGGAATTACCGGACCACCGAGATGGCGGCGGCGCTGACGCGCTCGCAGCTGCGGCGGCTGCCGCACTGGAACGAGAACGCACTCGGCAACGCCGAGCTTCTCAGCCGTCGGCTGCGCGAGCTCCCCGGCGTCACCCCGCCGGAAATCCCGCGCGACTGCGTGCCGGCCTTCCACAAATACCGCGTCCAGCTCGACGCCTCGAAGCTGGCCGTCGCCGCCCCGCCGGTGGTCGTCCGCGACGCCATGCTGCGTGCGCTTCGGGCCGAGGGCTGTGAGGTGGTGCTGTGGCAGACGCGTCCCGTCCCCGGGCAGACGCTCTTCCAAAAACTTCAGGCCGAGGCCGCCGCCCGCGCCGCGCTCGGTGGGCGGCGCGTCAGCTACGAGCTGTCCCAGTACCCCGTGACGACGCGCATCCTCGAGCGCTCGCTGTGCCTTTTCTCACAGACGTACCCCATTGCGCCCCAGCCACGGGCCCTGGTGGAGGCCTATGCGGAGGCCTTCGCCCGGGTGTGGTTGCGCCTTCCTGAGGTGTTGGACAAGGCGAAAGCCGCAGGGACGGCGTGAGCTTTCCCTCACCGCGGGAGCTCCTGGCACGGCCCCTGGTGCGCCTGGCGTGTGCGGTGCTGGGCGCGGGCGTGCTGGCGCTGGCGGTGTGGGGCGCCGGTGCGCAAGCCGTCCTCACCGGGCTGGGCGAAAGCCTCCACGCCCTTCCGTTGGTGGCGGCGCTGGAAGCCCTCTTCCTGCTGTGCAGCGTCCTCGCCCTGCGGGCCTTGTACGGGGAGGACGCGGCCCGCGTCTCGGCGCGCCAGTGGCTGCGGGCCGGGGCCCTCGGGTACGCCCTCGGGGCGGTGCTTCCCATTGGGCGAGCCTCGGCCGAGGCGGCCAGGGCCGTCCTCCTCGGCCGCACCGTGGGCGGGGCGCGCGCCGCGGTGGCGGCGGTGCAGATTCAGGGGGTGACGCTGCTCGCCAATGCCGTGCTTTCCACGCTGGCCGCCGGCGCGGCGCTGACGCTGTTGGGCTTCGGTGCCATCAGCATGCTCATCCTGGCCAACGCCCTGCTGACGGCGGTGCTCGGCCTGGCCATCCTTCTGGTTCGAGAGCATGCCCGCCCTGGGCGCCTTCTCGGCGCCGTGACGAAGCGGGGACGCGCGTTTGGCTTGCAATTTGACGCCACCGCCGGCGCCTCGCGGCGCGGCCTCTTGCGGGCCGGGGCCTGGGAGTGCACGGCGCGCGGCGTCCAGCTCGTCCAGTGTGCCGTGGCCTTGGCCGCCATCCGTCACCCCTCCTCGTTGGGGGGGGCGTTGGTGGCCCGCGGCATGCTCACCGTGGGGAGCTCCCTGGGGGACTTCATCCCGGCTCAGCTGGGGGCCACCGAGGCCACCCTCGTCCTGGGGGCGACGGCGCTGGGGCTGACGGCGGCCAGCGCGGCCGCTCTGGCGCTCCTCATTCAGGGCGCACAGCTGTCACTGGCGCTTTTGTGCACCCTCCTCACCGTCGTCATTCCAGGCCAGCGCCGGGTGTCGGCGGCCGCCCTGGAGCTTGGGCCGCCGTGACGTCCCTGGGCGCCACCGAGCGCTCTGCTTGGAAGGAGACCGCCCTGCTCGCGGTGCGCGGCGCGGGGCAAATCCAACTCGAGCGGGCCGGCACCGCCCACGTTTCGCGCAAGGGCCCAGCGGACATCACCACCGACGTCGACGGAGCGTGCGAGCGCTACGTGGCCGAGCTCGTGCGCGAGCGCCACCACGGCCATGAAGTCCTCGGGGAGGAAGGAAGCGAAGGGGCCCTTGGCGCGAGCCACCTGTGGATTGTCGACCCGCTGGACGGCACCAAGAATTACGCCCATGGTTATGGCCGCTTCTGCATCTCCCTGGCGCTGGCGGTGGAAGGCGTGGTGGTGCTGGGGGTCGTCTACAGCGCGCGGGCCAATGAGCTCTTTCTGGCCGAGAAAGGGCGAGGCGCCACGCTCAACGGAGTTCCCATTTCCGTCTCGCGCACCGAGAGCCTCGAGCGAGCCATGGTGGCGAGCGCGCTTGTCTACGCCGGACGCACCGCCGACGGTGCGCAACTGGCGCGGCTGGGGCGCGTCCTAGGCGCGGTGGAAGCGGTGCGCTCCGGTTGGAAGGAGACGGCCTTGCTGGCCGTGCGCGGTGCGGGACAACTCCAGTTGGAGCGCTCAG
>JBKQJL010000127.1:0-14640 GCA_052147975.1 Myxococcaceae bacterium | reverse complement strand
TCCTCAAGTCCTTCGCCAACGTCGTCGAGGACAAGGACGGCAGGCTCACCATCAGCATCGGCGGGGAGACGCTCTTCAAGTCGAATTCGGCGAAATTCGGCCCGAGCGCCATCCAGGAGCTGACGGCACTGTCGGTGTATTTGCAGCTGGACCCGCGGCCCACCGTCGTCGAGGGCCACACCTCCAACACCGGCACGGCGGCTTACAACATGAAGCTGAGCCAGGAGCGCGCCAAGGGCGTGATGGACTTCCTGGTTGCCCAGGGCGTCACGGCGGACCGGATTACCTCGGTGGGCTTTGGGGAGACGCGCCCCATCGCTGACAACAAGACGAAGGCCGGCCGCGCACTCAACCGGCGCGTGGACGTGGTGATGGTGAAGGCCAACAACTAAGGCAGGTGGCCAGGAACGCCGACAGCGCCGGCACGGGAACCGGCGCCTTCCTGGCAGGCGCATGGCGCGCCGCGGCGGATAGCAGGGGTATGCGTCAGGCGTGTGACGCACCACCCCACACATTTGTGTTGTGCGCCCCCCCAGGGAGGTGGCAGACACACGGAGCGTTCCCCTCCTCGCCCAGAGCGAGGCCAGGAGTCGCTGGGTGGGGGAAACCAAAACGACGGACGAGGAGCCCAATGCGACACCTCAGCAAGTTGATTCTTGCGTGCGCGCTCAGTACCGGCTGCGCGACCGCTGTTCCCCAGGCGCAAATTGACGGCGCCCAGAAGGCCATCGCCAGCGCCTCCGACTCCGTCGGAAGCCAGAGTGGACCAGCCGCCGACCGGCTCGCGGACGCGAAGAAGGAATTCGACTCCGCCATGGAAATGGCCAAGGCCGGAAAGACGGACGAGGCAAGCCGCACGCTGGAGAAGGCCCAGGCGGACGCCAAGCTCGCCGGGGCCCTCGCAAACGAGGCCACGACGCGCAGCCAGCTGCAGGCTGTGACCGACCAGATTCAGACCCTGAAGACGCAGCTCGGAAAGTAAGGAGAGCTCACCACCATGACCCCCCTCAGCAAGAAGCTGTCCTGGGTTGCCGCGGTCGGCCTGCTCGCCTCCGGCTGCGCCGAAACCCCCAAAGAACTCATCGACGCCCGCGCCGCCTACAAGCGCGCGTCCACCGGGCCGGCCGCACAGACCAACCCGGTGCAGGTGGCGGAGGCCAAGACGTCCCTCAACGACGCCGAAGCAGCCTGCTTCTCGTGCTGGGACGTCTCCGCCGGGCGGGACAAGGCCTACGTCGCCCTGCGCAAGTCCGAGTACGCCGAAGCCCTCTCGCGCAACGCCCTCGCCGGCCAGCAACTGGAGGCCTCCAACATTCAGCTGGCCTCTCTACAAGCCGAGTACCTCACCAACGTCAATGCCCGCGTTGCCGCCGAGAATGCCGCCGCCGCCGCCGCGCTCGGCCGCCTCGGCAAGTCCCAGGCTCAGCTCGACGCCGACCGCGCCGCCGCCGCGGCCGCCCAGGCCCGCGCCCAGGCAGCCCTGGACAAAATTCGCGGGAAGCTGACCATCACCGACCGGGGCACCGACATTACCCTTCCCGGGGCGCTCCTCTTCCCCACCGGGAAGGGCAACCTCAGCCCGGGCGGCAAGCGCAACCTCGACCCGCTGATGGAGTTTCTGCGCACCGACGGACGGAAAATCCTCATCGAGGGCTACACCGACTCGCGCGGCTCGATGGCCTTCAACATGAAGCTGTCCCAGGAGCGGGCCGACAAGGTGAGGAACGACATCATCGAGTACGGCAACATTCCCCCGGACCGCATCCAGGCCCAGGGCATGGGCCCGGCCAACCCCATCGGCGACAACGCGACAGCCGCTGGACGGCAGCTCAACCGGCGGGTGGAGATAATTCTCCTCAACCCGCCGAAGTAGGCAGTACCACCTTCGGCTCCCCCCGCCCGTCCCAGGCCGGCGGGGGAGGACTCACCAGGAAGCGCCGGCAGCGCTCGGCATAGGCGGCGCTCGGCGCGTCCATGGCTGCAAAGCGCTGGAAAAAGGCCAGCGCTCCCTGGAAGTCCCGCGCCAGGTAGCGCCCGCGGGCCGCGTCCCAGCCGGCCAGCACCTCCCGCAGCGTCAGGGGGACGTCGCCCCGTTTGGCCACCAACTCATAGACGGGCTCCACGCCCGGGCCCGACTCGAAGCCGTCCAGCGCGCGGACGACGAAGCCGGGGCCGGCCTGGCGCACCGTCTCGGCCGAGGCCAGCACGTGCGTGCCGTAGCGGCGGTTGGCCGCCTCGAGCCGGGCGCAGAAGGACACGGCGTCGCCCAGCACCGAGTAGTGGGACTTGTGGGCGCTGCCAATGTCACCGGCCACCACCTCCCCGGTGTGCAGCCCCAGCCGGCAGCGCGCCGTCGCCCCGAAGCGCTTCTGCCAGGCCGGCCCATGCTGCTCCAGCGCCTCGCGGAAGGCGAAGGCGGCGTGGCAGCCGACGGCCGCATGGCGCTCCAGCCGCACCGGCGCCCCCCAGAAGGCGATGAGGGCGTCTCCCACGTACTCGACGTGGCCGCCACTCTTGCGGACGAGGGTGGTGAGCTCGGTGAAGTAGGCGTTGAGCAGCGTCACCAGGGGCTCTGGCTCCAGCTTGCGGCACAGCGCCGCGAAGCCCTCCACGTCGGCGTAGGCCAGCGTCACCTCGCAGCGCTGCGGGCGGATGAGGTGCACGTTGCGGAAGACTTCGGCCGCCGTCTCCGGGCTGACGTAGCGGCCCAGTGTCCCGTAGACGAAGTCCCGCATTTTTTGCTCGGTGCGCAGCGCATAGCCGGTGGTGAGCAGGAAGGTGAGTGCGAAGGCCACCAATGGGCCCCCGGCAGCCACCACCTGGCTGTCGGCCAGGAGTGCATGGCGCACCCACACCAGGTACGCGGCCAGCCCGAGGGCCGCACTGGCGACGTACAACAGGGCGCCCAGGGCGCTGCGCACCAGCTGGCTAAAGCTGAGTGCCAAAAAGGCGCCGAAAAACGCCATGGTGAAAGTGGCCAGGACGTCCACTCGCACCGGCGCCCGGACGAGGCCCACCCCGGCCAGGAGGTTGGAAATGGCCTGTCCGCTGACGGCGGCCGTGGTGACGCCCGGCCCGAGCGGGGTGGGGGTGAGGGTGGCGGTGGAGGGGGCAGTGTCGGCCAGCAGCGCCACCCGGCGCTCGAAGTCATTTCGGTAGTGCAACGGCACCCCGGCCTCACCGTCGGAGAGGTTTTGCACCAGCCGCCAGGCGGACACCGCCCGGGCCAGGGAGCCCTGCCCGGAACGGCCCGGCTCGGCCGCGTCCAAGCGCAACGGCGCGTAGCCGTCGGCCTCGAGCGGGACGCTGTGGCCCGGGGCAAGCTCGAGGCGGCCGTCCGCGTAGCGAAGCCTCCGCGGAGCCCCCAGCGCGCCCAGCGCCGCCGCCAGGGGAAGGGAGGGCAACAGCTTCACCCGGCCGCGGGGGGAGAGGTAGCGCACCAGGTGGTAGACGCCCCGCACCCTACCGTCGGCGTCCGAGGCCAGCGCGGTGTGGCCGAAGCGGGTGCCGGCGCCCAGCAGCGCCACCGGAGGCGGCTCCAAGGAGCGCACCACGGGAAGCCGCTGCGGGTCGAGCCCGGGCACCTCCACCTCGGCCAGGGAGACGAGCAAGTCGGTGGCGGTCACCTCCCAGGCCCTGTCCTGGGCCGAGAGGTCCCGCACGTCGGGTGCTGCCGTCAGCCCGAGCCGGTGTGCCACGGCCCGGCCCTCCTCCTCGGAGGCCACGCCGGCCCAGACGCGCGTCACGGCCCCATCCGGAATGGCGTAGGCCGGGCGCCGGTCGACGAGAATGCGCCGCACCCACTCCGCCGCGCCGGCGGCGTCGCTGGCCGTGCCCACCAGCAGCACCGAGGGCCGCAGCGGGTGCACCACCGGCGGCGGCGGGGCCAGCGAGGCGGTGAAGCCGAGGACGGCGGCCGTCTTGGCCCGCTCGAGTTGGCCGTGCAGGGCCTCTGCCTCGCTGGCCGGAGGCGCCGGCGGGCCGTCCACCAGCCGGCGGTCAACCACTACCGCGGCGGCGCCCTCGCGGCCCAACTGCCCCACCAGGCGGCCCACCAAGGTGCCAGCCCAGGGCAGCTGGGCAATGTCCGGACGCGGGTCCTCGCGGGCGCTGGCCAGCGTCTCCTCGTCAATGGCCACCAACACCACCGAGTCCGCTGGCTCCGCCCGGCGGCCGAGCTCTCGCAGACGCCAGTCGTAAACCCAGCGGTCCACCGCGTCCACCGGCGCGCCGAGGAAGGCGCGCCAGCGCGGGGTGGGGGGGGCGTCCTCCTCGCCCAACAGGCCGGAGGCGGGCACCGGGCGCACCGAGACGAGGGCGCCCAACAGGCTGCCGAAGACGGCGGCCTGCACCAGGCTAAAGCCGAGCATGCGCAGCGTCCGCCGCGCGGCGAAGGGGAGGAGCGGCGGGGCCAAGCGCTAGGTCGTGGAGGGTGTCCGCGCTCCCTTGGCCGTCCCGGTGTGCCCCGGCAGCGCGTCCAGCCCGGACTGGAGGCGCTCGCGCAAGTCCTCGCGCAGGGCGCTTCCCGGCTTTTGGGCGAGCATCAGCCCGAGGCCCGCGCCGACGAGGAGGCCCACCCCCAGCGCCGTCACCGCCGGCACCACCCAGTCGGCACTGCCTCGACGCTGTAGCCCAATGGCGTCGAGGAGTTCATCCCGGTCGAAGTTTCGCAAGTCCTTGAGGCTCAGCATGTCCGTCTCCCGCTCCTATTCTCGGGGAGCGTTGTGGGGTGAGGGGTGAAATGTCAGGAGGGCGAGGGCACGTCCTGGGCGCCCGGCGTCCGGGGGCTGTCCTCGGCCTGGGGGGAGCCAGAAAACATCGCCTCGGCCAGGCCCAGAAGCTCGCTGCGCACCAGGGGCAAGGCCGCCACCCGGCCGGCCAGCCCCACAAAGCGCGCGGTGGTGCGGGTGAAGAGGCCCCCGCCCAGCACGTAGCCCAGGGAAGCCGCCGCGGCCACCATGAGGTAGGGGTGGCGTTGCACACGGCCCCGCAAGTCGAGGGCCCGGCCGAAGTCCGCCGCCGTGCCGCGGAGCTCCTCGCCGAAGGAGCGAGCCACCCGGCCCAGCGAGTCGACGCGCTCGCCGAGGCCCGGGGCGTGCCCGTTTCCGGACGGCTCGGAGGGTACATGGCCTTTGGGCGCCATCAGCGCGAGGCCATCCGCCCAATGAGGAAACCGGCCGTCAGGGCAATGAGGAGGCAGGTGCCGGGACGTCGCTTGATGACGTCCACCACCCGCTGGTTGAGGTCCGACAGCTCTTCCTGTGCTTGCTCCAGGCCGTGCTCGAGACGGGCCTGCTGTTCCTTGAACGTCTGCTGCAGCGTCTGTGCGTCCATGCCCAGTGTCTCCCAAACCCCTTCCCCGGGAAGGGGAAGGACGTACCCTACCGCCGACGGCTCCCCAGCCATACCCCGACGCCCAGAGCCGCCCCCAAGGCGAGGGCCGGGTGGCGGCGGAACCACGTCCTCCAGTCGAGGTTGGCCACCACCGTGTGCTTCAGCTCCTCGGCGGTGTCCACCAGGGCCTCCCGCGTCTTGGAAATGTCGGCTCGCAGGCGCGCCTTGTCCAACTCGGCTGGCTCAATGGACACCGCGCACCTCCCGGGCCTCGGTCAAGAGCGCCGTGGTGCTCTCGCGCAGCGTCTCCGTCGTCTCCGCCAGGTGTGGACGCTTCAGCGTCCGGCGCACGGCCCACAGGCCCGCGCCGCCGCCCGCCAGGTTGGCTGCCCCCACCAGGGCCACCGCGCCGGGCAGAGACAGCCAGGGGGAGAGGGCAAAGGCCAATGCCAAGCACAACAGGGCGTAGCCGACGACGAGCAGCGGGGTGACGAGGGCCAGCGTGGCCAACACCCGGCTCACCGAGCGCACCTCGTCGCCGAGCTCCAGCCTCGCCAGCGCGACGTGCTGGGCGAGGAGCTCGCCGAGCCCGTCCACCAGCCGCGCCATGAGGTCCGTCACCCCGGGCGCCTCGTCGGTGTGCTTGCTACTGGCCAAGCAGGCTCCTTTCACGTCCAAGGCAAGGCGGCGCAGCCAAGGCCTCCGGCAACAGCGGAGCCCTTCTCTGGCCCAGAGGGCACGCTAGACACGCCGCGCCAAGGGGACAAGGGGCCTCCAACAGCCCAAGGGGGGGCCCCTTAGTGCTGGGGGACGGGCGCGTTGACGGCGTTGCGGACGACGCCGCGCTGGAGGAATTCGACGAGTTGCTCGGCGAGCTGGTTGGCGCAGGCCAGCTGCCCCTCCTCGGTGGAGGCGCCGAGGTGCGGGGTGGGCAGGAAGTTGTCGAGGGCGAGGAGTGGGTGGCCAGCCGGGACAGGCTCGGTGGCGAAGACGTCCATCGCGGCGCCAGCCAGGGTGCCGTCCTGCAGCGCCACCGCCAGGGCGGTCTCCTCCACAATGCCACCGCGGGCGCAGTTGACGAGGTAGGCGCCCTTCTTCATCTGCGCGAAGAGGGAGGCACCCACCAGGTGGTGCGTCTTGGCGTTGGCCGGCACGTGAATGGTGAGGAAGTCCGCCTTGCGGACCAGCTCCTCCAGCGTCACGAATTGCACCGAGAGGCCGAGCTTGCGCGCCGCCTCGGAGGGGTGCGGGTCATAGACGAGCACCGTCATGCCGAAGGCGAGGCAGCGCTGGGCGACGAGCGAGCCAATGTTGCCGAGCCCGAGAATGCCCACCGTCTTCTGGAAGAGCTCGTGGCCGGCGGAAAAGCGCTTCTTCTCCCACTTGCCGGCCTTGGTGCTGCTGGCTGCCTGCAGTAGCTGGCGAGGAAGGGCCAGCAGCATGGCCATGGTGAGCTCGGCCACCGCCATGGAGTTCCCCCCGGGCGTATTCATCACCACAATCCCCCGGCGGGTGGCGGCCTCGACGTCAATGTTGTCCACCCCTACCCCGGCACGGCCGATGACTTTCAACCCGCCGGCCCCTTCCAGAATGTCGGCCGTCACCTTGGTGGCGCTGCGCACGGCGAGCGCCTGGTAGCCGCCCAACAGGGCCTTCAACTCGGCCGGCTTCAGCCCCAGCTTCACGTCCACGGTGAGCCCCGTGGCCTGGCGCAGGGTTTCAATGCCCCGCGGAGACAGCTCGTCCGCCACCAAAACCTTCATGTCGGTGCCCTTGCTCCTGCTCCAGTCGCTGCGCCGGCAACGCGCGTTGGAGGGCGCGGACCCTAGGCGCCGCGCCGCAGAGCGTCAAGCGTCGCTGGGGAGGGCGCCGCCGGCGAGCGCCTCGCCCCTTGGGGGCGAGCGGCTACACTCCAAGGCCGTTTGACGCCCCCTCCTTTGCGCCCCGCCCGCGCCGTCTCGCTCCTCTGTCTGTTGCTGCTGTGGGGCGCCCGCGCCCTGGGCGCCGAGGGCGAGGCCACCATCGAGGTGCGGCCCACCACCGCGCGCCCCGGGGACGTGCTGTTGGTGCTGGTGCACGGCGCCGCGCAGACGCCCAAGGGGACGGCCGGCACGAGGACGCTGCGCTTTTATGCCCAAGGGGAGCACCACGAGGCGCTGGCGGCGCTCCCCTTGGACCAGGAGCCCGGGCCCCTCAGCGTCAACGTCGTGGTGGCGGGCGTCGAGCTCACCGCGGCGGTGGAGGTGCAGCCCGGCGACTTTCCGCAGCGCGAGCTCACGGTGGACAAGAAATTCATTGCCCCGCCGGCCTCGGTGAAGTCGCGCATTGCCGCCGACCAGCGCGCTTTTGCCAAGGCCTGGCGGACGGCCTTCGGGCCCCGTGCCTTCAGCGAGGGTTTCGCCCGGCCGCGCGACTCGGAGGTGACGGCGCGCTTCGGCGACCAGCGCATGCTGAATGGGAAGAAGAAGACGGTGCACTATGGGCTGGACCTCGACGGCCAGGTGGGCGACCCGGTGACGGCCGCCAACGACGGGACGGTGGTGCTGGTGCGTGACTGCTACACCTCCGGCAACACCGTGCTTGTGTCCCACGGTGGAGGCGTCTTCACCGGGTACTTCCACCTCTCCGCCTTCAAGGTGACGCTGGGCGCCCAGGTGAAGCGGGGGGAGCTCCTCGGCCTGGTGGGGAAGACGGGGCGCGTCACCGGCCCCCACCTGCACTTTTTGGCCCGCGTGGACCGCCTCTACGTCAACCCCGAGGCCCTCCTCGCCCTGTCCTTCCCCTGAGGGGGCCCACCTTCAGCCAGCGGGCGGAAGGGACAGGGCCACGCGCGCCTCGTCGGGCGACAACGGGGAGCGCCCCACGTCGCGCGCCATGCGCACCGCCTTTTCCACCAAAGGGCCGTTGCCCTTGGCCATCTCGGTGCCGGCCGCGTCCAGGTAGAAGTTGTCCTCGAGGCCCACCCGGACGTTGCCGCCCAGCGCCAGGGCGGCGCCCAACAGCCGCCACTGCCCCTTGCCAATGCCGATGAGCTCCCAGGTGTCGTTGGGTTGAATGCAGCGGGCCATGGCGGCCAGCGTCTCGGCCGAGGGGGGGGCGCCGCCGAGGACACCGAGGATGAAGCTGTATTGCAAAGGGCGCTGCAGCGCGCCCATGGTGACGAGGGGCTCGGCGTTGGCCACATGGCCCAAGTCGAAACACTCGAGCTCGGGCTTCACCCCGCCCTCGCGCATGGCCTCCACCGCGAGGAGAATGTCGCCGAAGGGGTTGGGAAACACCATGTCGAAGACGAAGGCCTTCCGCGACGCCGAGTATTTGGCGTAATTCATGCTGCCCATGTTGAGGGCCGCCATTTCCGGCCGGGCCTTCCACAGGTAGCCGAGCCGCGCCTTCTTCTCCGCCTCCGCCTCGACGGCCATGTTGAAGCCACCGGTGGAGAAGTTGAGGATAATGGGGGAGCGCTTGCGCACCTCGTCGCGGATGGCGACGTAGTGGGCTGCCTCCCAGGTGGGGCCTCCGGAGACGGGCTCCCGGCCGTGAATGTGCACCGCCGCGGCGCCGGCCTCGTAGGCCCGGCGCGCCTCCTCGCCAATTTCGGCCGCGGTGTAGGGCAAGTACGGGCACTGCTCGCGGTTGGCGAGAATGCCGGTGAGTGCGGCGGTGATGATGACGCGGTCGGCCGGGACGGCCATGTGTCTTCTCCTTCGGACTGCTGTTTGCCCCGCGGACGCCGAGCTAGCGGTCCTTCCACTCCGGGCTGCGTTTGCCGAGGAAGGCGAGCACGCCCTCCGCGGCGTCCTCGGTGGTGAGGTTGACGCTCAGCTCGGCCGACAACAACTCGGTGGCCGCTTCCAGGGGAAGGCCCTCGGCCCGCCGGAAGGCGCGCTTGCCCAACGCCAGCACCGCCTGGCTTTTCCCGGAAAGCCTCTGCACCAGAGCGCCGGTGGCGCTGTCGAGCTCCGCCCGAGGGACGACGCGGTTGAGCAACCCCCAGCCCAGGGCCTGCGCGGCGCTGAGCCGCGCTCCGGTGAGCACCATCTCCAGCGCCCGCTTGCGCCCGAGGTGCCGCTGCAGCCAGGCCAGCACCACCATGGGAAACAGGCCGACGTCCACCTCCGGCGTGCCGAGCTCGGCCTCGTCGACGGCCACGGCCAAGTCACAGGCGCACAGCAGCCCCAAGCCGCCGCCGAGGGCGTGGCCGTTGACGCGGGCCACGGTGGGCTTGGGAAACCCTCCCAATTGCTCGAGGAGCAGCCCGTAGCGTCGGCGGGCTTCGTGGCCGGCGAGAAAGCCGTCCTGCCCCATGCCTCCCAAGTCTCCCCCGGCGGAGAAGACACGCGTCCCGGCGCCGGTGAGCACCACCACCCGCGCCGTGGGCTCCGCCTCGGCGCGCCGGAGGCCCTCGCTCAGCGCTGCCACCACCTCGGCCGAGAGCGCGTTGCGCGCCTCGGCACGGTCAATGGTCAGGAGCGCTTGGCCGTCTTCAAGCGTGTACCGGACCGGTCCTGCTTCCATGAGGCCTCCGGGGCCAGTGTGCCGTGCAGAAAGGACTCCGCGAGCTGGGCCTGCGCCCGCGCCAGCACCGCCTCGTCCCGTCCGTCGAGAAGCCCCATCACCAGCGAGGTGAGCCCCATTTCCACCGCGCCGAAGAGCATGGCCGCGCACAGGGAGGGGTCGAGGTCCGCGCGGAGCTCCCCTTTGAAGCGGGCGCGCTCGAACATGGAGCGGGTGAGCTCCAGTACCTCGGCGAAGGCGCTGCGGCGGTTGGCCTCGCCCGTCCCGGGCCCCCGGGCAAACTCGAGCACCAGCACCCGCACGCCCCGGGGGTCCGCCCGGTACCCGTCGAAGGCCACCTGGAAAATGCGCCGCACCTTGGCGTCGAGGGGCGCCTGGCCTTCCGCCGCCTCGCGAATGCGCGCCACGAAGCCGCCCCACCCCGTCTCGAAGACGAGCTGAAGCAGCTCCTCCTTGTTGCGGAAGTAGTGGTAGACGAGGCCGTAGGCGACGTCGGCCTCCCGGGCCACGTCCGCGATGCGGCAGCCGTGGTAGCCCTTGCGGGCGAAGACTTCCACCGCCGCTCGGAGGATGGTTTTCCGACGGTCCTGGTCTCGGTCTTTGGCGGCGGCGAGGGCCTTGTTGTTTGGGGCCACGGCGTCGAGCCTCCGGGGGGTTGACTCGCGAATCACCCACACCCTAGGAGCGAGTCCCCGGAGGGGTCAACTGCCCCCGGCGAGGGGCCTAGGCGACGCCGTTGGGCGCGGCAAACATCGCCCGCGCCACCCCGAGCAGCTTTTCCACGTCCCGCGAATCCAGCTGTCGGCTGCGGACAAACTCCGAGAGCGGCCGCAGAATCTCCTGCGCGTCGGCGGGCTTCTCGGCCGGTGCCACGAAGAGCTCGGCCAGCGTCACCCCGAGCGCATCCGCCAGCGAGGCCAATGTCTCGACGTGGGCCACGCGCTCGCCCCGCTCAATCATCGAGAGGAAGGACACCGAGATGCGGGCCCGCTCGGCCAGGTCCTCTTGCGTCCAGCGTTCGGCGCGCTGCGTGCGCAGCTCGCGAATGCGCTGCCCAATGGTTTTGCCGATGTCTGACATAGCCTGCACCCCCGGTGAGGCTGATGCTGCCTCTGCCGGACCGCGGACAGCGTGCCCAGGGCCCTTTGTACGCTTAGGGTCAAACCCGCGAGAGCGGCAAGTCACTCCCAGTGAAATGCCCGAGGAGCCGGCTAGTTCCCCAGGGTGCCGAAGCCAGCAATGGTGAAGTCCACGAAAATGGTGGGAAAGGCGTCCGGTAACCCGGGCGCCGTCCGCACCCCCAGGGTGAATTGCCAGCAGTTACAGGCCGGCCCAAACAGCAGCGCCAGCTGCTGCTGTCCGAAGAAGGCATGCGGCCCAATAATGTTGCTCGGCATGAAGCCGGGCTGCAGGGGCGGCGGGTTGGGGTACAGCGTGCCGGTGTAGTTGAGGCCCAGCCCGTAGGGGAAATACACCGTCCCGGTGAGGGTGATGGTGTGCAGCAAGGAGCCCTCCAGCGCCGCCGCCGGAAGCGGCGAGCCCACCAGCGCGTCAATGCCGCGCCGTTGCGCCGCCGAGCCGCCCACCCACTCCTGCCCCTCGTCCGTCAGCGGAATGCCATTCTGGTTTTGGTACAGGGTGCTCAGGTAGATGAAGTCGTACTCCACGTGGAAGGAGTACTGGGGAGGTCTCGCGCCCTTCTGCGGGTTCACCCAAGGCTGCACGCCGGCGCCAATGCTGAAGAGGGCCGGGGCGTGGCGCTGGTTGTCCCAGCGGAAGGTGGTGGCGGCGTTGAAGGCCCCGAGCGTCGTCCGTGCCGAGGCGACGCTGTCCGAGAGCCCATTGGGGCTGTTGGAGATGAATTCCTGGGCGAGCTCCACGCGGAGGAGCTCCACCTGCTGCGCGCCCGTTCGCCGCGTCAGCGACTCGGTGAATTTCGCCACGCCCTGCAGCCGGTGGTTGGTGTCGACGGCCCAGTCGATGGCGTCGTACTTGTTGCTCGGTTGAGGCCCGGGCACCGCGCCCCAGGTGCCAACAATGTCACGCACCTCGAGACTCGGCCGGAGCGCATTGCGGAGCGCGCCCTGCCCCTCCCCGTAGGTGCGCGACAGCTCGCTCGAGACGAGCAAGTCCACGACGCCATAGCCCCGGTTGGCCACCGCGCCGCTAATTTCCCCGACGTAGACGTCCTCGCGCACCCAGGCCGAGGGCTGAATGCGCAGGACGTCCCCCACCGGCACCGTCAGGAGGAGGCGGGGGGCGACGTCCAGGCGGTCGCGCGCCTGGCGCTCATAGGCGGCCTGGTAAATGCCGTCGCCCTGCAGCGGGTCCACCACCCCCGGGGGAGTGGGGTTGGCCGGGGCCACCGGCATAAAAATGCCGTAGCGCCCCTCGTCCCCGAAGAGCTGCGTCAGGGGGGACAGCCGCGTATAGGACATGCCCAGGCTGCCGAAGAGGGGCCCCCACAGCGGGCGTTCGGGAAAGGCCACCGTCACGTCGGGCAGCTGCTGGAAGGTGGCCGGCCCGCGCTCCGGCGCGCCCGTCGCTGGATTGCGGTCCGTTCCAAACAGCGAGTAGGCAAAGGGCGGCTGCGTGTCCTGGCGGTAGGACAGCGTGAGCCCCTCCCAGGCGTCGGCTGAACGGTGCGACAGCTGAAAGGTGGAGGTGAGGTACTGGTTGGCCTGAGAAATGACGTCCGTCGCCTCGTCGCGCGGGAGCGCCGAGTCGGAGGCCAGGTTGAGGTCGAGCCGCGTCGTCCAGCCCCCCCCCAACACGGCCACAATTTGGCTGGTGAGCTGCTCCCTTGGGCCAAACCACTTGCTGGCCGCAACGGCCTCGGGCGAGCCGGGAAAGGCCGCCCACGCGACGCCATTTTCGGGGTTTCTCGACGGCAACGTGTCATTGACGATGAAGAGCTCGGCCGTGCCGTGGGTGTCGAGGCTGGAGGCGAAGCGAAAGGTGGTGTCCAGCGACGGCCCCTTGGTGCCGTAGTTGATGCTCGAGCCGCCGGTGGTGTAGCCGAGGTCGGTCTCGATGTCGGCGCTGCGCCCCAGCGTCACGTACACCGGGATGGGGATGTACCAGCCAGTCCAAGCGGAATAGTTGGGGAGAATGGGGAGTAACCCCGTCTTCCGGTCGCTGAGCGGCACATACATGACTGGGAGCGGCAGCACCGGCACGTCGTAGACGCGGACGAGGGCCAGCCACATCCACGCCCCTTCCCCCAGCACCACGTCCGAGTAGACGCTTTCGATGCTCCAGTGCGGCTTGAGCGCGTTGCGCGGCTCGCAGTCGCACGGGGTGAAGGTGAGGTTATTCATGTGCAGGTGGCCGCCGCCGGAGCGCTGGATGCGGTCCGCCGTGCCGGTCAGGGCCGTCTGGCCCAGCGACTGCAGCTCGGTGGCGCTCTGCGCCGCCAGCAGCCGGTCCAGCGTCACCTTCTTCTTCTCGAAGAAGTGCCCCTGCTGCAGCACCAGCGTCCCGGTGCTCAAGTCCAAGGTGAGCTGTTCGGCCACCGCCCCGAGGAAGCCCGAGACGCAGAAGGCATTGCCGGTCGCGGTGAGGGTGTTGGTGTCCTGGTCGAGAACCACCTTGTCGGCATGCACCATGGTGCCGCCGGTCCGCAGTTGGGCATTGCCGGTGAGGGTGACGTGCTGGGCGTCGGCGTCCGAGTCCAGGTGGTCGGCCTTGACGTGGATGGGCTCGTTGGGGGCGGGCGGGGCCAGCGAGGAGAGGCCGGACTGCCCGAGCACGAGCAACGCGGCCAGGGCGGAGACCATGCGGGGAGAAGTCCCGGCGCCCGGCTAGGGGGCCCGGAACTGCACCGAGACCTCGTTGCCGTCCTGGTGGGCCTGGTACGCCACCGCATCGCGGAGGGTGATGGCCACCCGCACCGAATTCTTCGGGCCGCGCTCCGGCTGAATGCGGACCACCGGGCCTGCGAAGAAGGCCGTGTCCAGAGAACGGGCGTTGTTGCGCAGCGGGATGGAGGTGTTGTCCAGCTGGAGCACGACGGTATTCTTCGCCTCGAAGCTCACCGTGTAGCGCACCGGTCCGCTGGTACGCACGTAGACGCGCGGCCCGGTGCCGTCAAAGCCGACGAAGGTGAGCGCCTTCGTCTTGGAATTGAGCTCTGCCCCCCCGGAGGTGCTCCCGCCCTCCGGTGCCGCCAGTACTGGGGCCGGCGCCGGAGCCGGAGCCGCGGCCGCCGCCAACAACTCCTTCTGACGCTGCGCTTGGGCTTGCTGTGCCAGCTCGGCCTGGCGCCGCTCCTCGGCCGCCGCGGCGGTGGCCGCCGCCTGGCGCCGCTGCGCCTCCGCGGCCGCAGCCGCCGAAGCCGCCGCTTGCTGGCGCTCCCGCTCCGCGGCCGCGGCCGCCAGGGCCGCGTCCTTTTTCCGCTGCGCTTCGGCAGCAGCGGCTTGGGCCGCTGCTTGCTGCTTCTCTTGCAGGGTGCGCGCCGTGGCCGCCTCCTGCTGCAGCCGGGCCTCTTCCGCCGCGGCCGCAGCCGCGTCCGCCTGGCGGCGCTTCTCCTCGGCCGCTGCCGCGGCCGCAGCGTCCTGCCGCTGCTTCTCCGCCGCAGCGGCCGCGGCGGCGGCGCTGGCGTCCGCTTGGCGCTGCTTCTCCGCCGCGGCGGCGGCGGCCAGGGCGGCCTGCTGGCGTTGCTTGTCGGCGGCCGCGGCGGCGGCGGCCTCTTGGCGCTGCTTCTCTGCCGCGGCGGCCGCGGCCGCGGCGTCCGCTTGGCGTTGCTTCTCTGCTGCGGCGGCCGGCGCGGCGGCGGCCGGTTGGGGTTGC
>JBKQJL010000126.1:0-3181 GCA_052147975.1 Myxococcaceae bacterium | reverse complement strand
CGCCCCACGAAGCTGATCTCGGGGATGCTGTAGATGCCGATCGGATAGTTGTCATAGTCGGGAACGCCGACCATCAGCCGTGCCGTGCGCACGGACCACATCCACGCATTTCGAAGCCGCGCCATTGCCACCTCAACCATTGCTGCCCCCCGCCGCTGCACCGGACGCACCGCCAACCTCGATGGCCGTCACCTTCGTCTCCCCCAACGCCTTGCGGATGTCGAAGAAGGCATAGCCGACCATGGTCAGGACGATGGCCACCGCCAGGGCCGCCAGGGTCGCGTCCAAATAGTCATTGAAGATGACGCGGTTCATGTCCGCCAGTGACTTGGCCGGTGCCAGCACCTGGTTGGCGGCCACTGCATTGCCGAACTTGGCTGCATGGCGGAGGAAGCCGATGGCCGGGTCCGGACTGAACACTTTCTCCAGTCCGGCCGTCACGGTGCAGATGACCAGCCACGTCGTCGGGATGAGGGTCACCCAGGCGAAGCGTTCGTGCTTCATCTTGAAGAGCAACACCGTACACAAGGTGAGCGCGATGGCCGCCAGCATTTGGTTGGTGGCACCAAACAGTGGCCACATGGTGAAGATGCCGCCCAGCGGATTCACCACGCCGGCGTACAGCAAGTAGCCCCACAGGGCGCAGGCCATGGCCGAGCCGATGAGGTTGTTGGCCCAAGACTTGGTCTCCCGGAACGCCGGGACAGCGTTGCCCACCAGGTCCTGAATCATGAAGCGGCAGACGCGGGTGCCGGCATCCACCGTCGTCAGGATGAAGAGCGCTTCGAAGAGAATGGCAAAGTGGTACCAAATCCCCATCAGCGCCTTGCCACCGAGGAAGGTGGACAGGATGGAGGCCATGCCCACGGCCAGCGTCGGTGCGCCGCCGGTGCGCGAGAGAATGCTCGCCTCGCCCACGTCGTGCGCCACCTGCGTCAGCATGTCGGGCGTCACCAGGAAGCCCCAAGAGCTCACCACCTCGGCAGCGTGGGCGGCGTTGGTGCCGATGAGCCCGGCGCTGCTGTTCATCGCGAAGTAGACGCCCGGATGAATCACCGAGGCACCAATCATCGCCATGATGGCGACAAACGACTCCATCAGCATGCCGCCATACCCAATGAAGGCGATTTGGCTCTCGTTCTCAATCATCTTCGGCGTGGTTCCCGACGAGATGAGCGCGTGCCAGCCGGACACCGCGCCACAGGCGATGGTGATGAAGAGGAACGGAAAAAGGCTCCCCGACCACACCGGGCCGTTGCTTTCATGTACGAATTTCGTGAGCGCCGGCATCTGAAGGTCGGGACGCACCACGATGACGCCCACCGCCAACAGCCCAATCGCCCCAATCTTCAGAAACGTGGACAGGTAATCGCGCGGCGCCAGGAGCAGCCAGACGGGCAGGACGGAGGCAACGAAGCCATAGGCGATGATGATCATCGCCAGGGTGGTGCCAGGAAGGTTGAAATAGGCGGCCAGCGCCGGCGTCTCGGAGACCGTCCGCCCATAGAGGAGCGCCGCCAGCAGGAGGAGGGCGCCGATGACGGACATCTCGGCGATGCGGGCGGGCCGCAAAAAACGGCTGTAGACGCCCATCAAGAGAGCAATGGGCAAGGTGCAGAAAACGGTGAAGGCCCCCCAGGGGCTGCCCTTCAAGGCGTTGACCACCACCAGCGCCAGGACGGCCAGGACAATGACGCAGATGAGCAACACGCCGATGCCGGCGATGGTGCCGGCGACCCGGCCCATCTCCGAGCGAATCATGTCGCCCAGCGAGCGGCCATCGCGGCGAGTCGACATGAAGAGAACGGTCATGTCCTGCACCGCGCCGGCGAAGACGACGCCGATGAGAATCCACAGGGTGCCGGGGAGGTAGCCCATTTGCGCCGCGAGCACCGGACCGACCAGCGGCCCGGCGCCGGCGATGGCTGCGAAGTGGTGCCCGAAGAGCACGTAGCGGTTGGTCGGGACGTAATCGAGCCCGTCGTTGCGGCGATAGGCAGGCGTTTGCCGCGCCGGGTTGACCCCCAGCACCCGCTTGGCGATGAAGAGGCCATAGAAGCGATAGGCGATGAAGTAGATGCACACCGCCGCAATCACCAGCCATGCAGCATTGACCGGCTCGCCGCGCGTCAGGGCAACCACTCCGAAGGAAACCGCTCCCAGCACCACGACGGCTGCCCAGATGAGCTTCTTCTGGATGGACATGGCCTTCTCCTCTGCCTTGCTCCGCGTTCGGCTGGGGGCCGTCGCGGCGAACCCGGACGCGACCCGAGCCCACAGCCCCCGTGTTGCGTCACACTACGCGAAAACCCTCACTCACCGCGCCCGCCGCTCGAGCTGCCACGAGCCACGGCGCGAGGCAGACTCTCGCGGTCGCCGGCCAGCGGGCGCAATGCCTTTCTGTCCCCGAGGGCCCCCCGGGCCCTGACGCGACGCGTCCAGACGGGAGTGAAAGCCGTGCTATTTCGGGAGGTGCCGCCGCCCACCCCCTCACGTCTCCCCGAGAGGCACCCTCTGATGGCCGAAGCCGTGCGCTACCGCGTCCGCATGTCCCGCCCCCACAGCCACCTCTTCGAGGTCGAGGCCCGCTTCCCGGCCCTCGACGTCCTCGATGCCGTGCTCCCGGTGTGGACGCCTGGAAGCTACCTGCTGCGCGAGTACGCGCGGCACGTCCAGGAGGTGAGCGCCGAGGATGAGTCCGGGCAGCCCCTCCGCGTCGAGCGGACGGACAAGCGGACGTGGCGGGTGGACACGCGAGGTCGCCCAGCGGTCCTGCGCTACCGCGTGTACGCGAACGAGCTCACCGTCCGCACCAGCCACCTGGACGGCACCCACGGTTACTTCAACGGCGCGACGCTGTTTCTCCACGCCGAGGCGCTGCGAGCACTCCCCCACCGGGTGCGGGTGGAGCCGCCGCCAGGCTGGCGCGTTTTCTCGGCCCTCGACCGGGACGGCGAGGAGCTGGTCGCTGCCGACCACGACACCCTGGTGGACAGTCCGGTGGAGGTTGGCCCGCACCAGCCACTCTCCTTCGTCGTCGCCGACGTGCCGCACGAGGTGGTGGTGTGGGGCGAGCCCAAGCCGGATGCGCAACGGCTTCTGGCGCACTTGAAAACCCTCTGCGAGGCGGAGGCTGCCTTCTTCGGCAGCCTCCCTCTGAAGCGCTACCTCTTTCTCATCT
>JBKQJL010000125.1:0-3499 GCA_052147975.1 Myxococcaceae bacterium | reverse complement strand
ATTTTCCGGCTAGCGGCAGCCGTTTCGGCAGGCGTCCTGACGGGCGTCCTCGTCACCGGCAACCATGGCTGGGCCTTTCGGCTGGTGGCGGGCTGGGACGCGGGGCTGCTCGTCCTCCTCGGCCTGGCCTGGAGCCTCATTCTTCGCGACGGCCCAGAGGCCACCCGGCGCCGCGCGGCGGCGGTGGACCCCGGAAGCACGGTGGTGCGGGCGGTGGTGGTCGTGTCCTCGACGGTGTGCCTGTTGGCCGCCACGGCCGTGGTCCGCTATGCGAAGACGCTGGCCCCCAGGACAAGCGAAGTGCTGGTGGTGCTGTCGCTTTTGGCAGTGGCCCTGGCGTGGATGGCAGTGCACACCGCCTTCACCTTTCGCTACGCCCACCTCTACTACCGGGAGGATGGGAATTCGGGGGGCTTGCGCTTCCCGGAGGACACCCAGCCAGCGGACATTGACTTTGCCTACTACGCCTTCACCGTGGGCATGTGCTTCGGCGCCACCGACGTGTTTCTCACCGAGACGCGCTTCCGCCGGGCCACCCTGGGGCACGCCCTTCTCTCCTTCTTCTTCAACACCGGCATTCTCGCCATGACGCTCAACTTCATTCTATCGGGGCTGAGTTAAAGCCAGTCGTAGGCAAGGCGCACGGCCTCTTTGCCAGCGTGGCGAATGGGCTGCCCGTGGGTGAGGAGTACCTTGTCGAAGTCCTCGGCAAAGACGCGCTCGAGGCTGGCCCGGGCCCGCGGCCGGTCGCGGTAAATGGCCCGCAGGACGCGGCTAAACCCCACCCGTCCGTAAATGCCGCCCGCCCGGAGGTACAGGCGGGTGAGCCAGTGGTCGCTCGAATGAAAGTTTTCCACGAGGTCCGCCACAATGAGGGTCCGGCTCTGCGGGTGGAGAAACACCGTCTCCCGCAGCCCACAGCCTGAAATAAACAGGGGCTTCAGGGCCCCACCCCAGTCCGGGTGCGGGACTTCCGAGAGCTCGGCGTCAATGCGGAGGTCCGGCCGCTTCTTGGCCATGCCCGGCGGGGCGTGAATGCGGGCCTTGGGGAAGGCGAGGGACCAGGGGCCGACGTGGAGGTGGTGGTAGAGGTCCGGCAGGACGAGGTGCTGCACGGGCCCGAGTGCCTCCACCTCGGTGCGCAGCGGCCCCGTCATGGGCACCACCGAGTGCAAGAGGAGGCCGCCGCCAGGCAGGCGCACCACCGTCATGCGGGTGCCCAGCTGAATGCCGTACAGCGTCTGCGGCGCACTCGCCACCCAGACGCCGTCCTCCCAAGCTTCGAGTGCCATAGAGGACAAGGACGCTACGGCCCGAGTGCGGCGCGTGCAAACGGTTGCCGGCCCCCAGGCCCCATGTCTCCGGCGGAGGCCGCGGCCTTCCCTGGACAGTTGGCGGTTACCGAGCTCCCCGAGGGGGTTAGCGCTCCGTCACCGTTGCAAGCCGCGCGGAGTCAAACAGGCGCTGCGGGGAAATGACGGGCTCGTCCAGGGGCACTTGCGCGCCGAAGCGTTGGGCCAGCTTGGCTTGCACCTCGGGCACCGCCAAGTCGAAGTCCCGGAGCTGCTGGGGCTCGCCGAGGCGAATGCCCAGCGCCCTCTCGTACACCTTCCAGACGAGCTCCGGGGCATACAGCCGCTCGTCGCTCCACTCGAAGGTGCTGTCATACGGCGCCCCCTCGAAGCGGCGCATTTGCTTCTTCAACTCGACAAGGGAAGCCGTGTCCAGGACTTGGCGGGCGTCTATGAGACGCTTTACCACGTAGTGCCCGCCCTCGCCGCGCTCCAGCCACTCGGAGAGAGGCGTCAGGCGCACCGTGGCTTCGGCCTCCAGCACCAAGGGCTTGCCGTCGCGAAACGTGACGAGGCCCACGTGGCTGTACACCGAGTGCGTGGCCTTCTGGATGGCCAGGGACTGCGGCGAGCGGGAGGTTTGAAACACTATGTCGCCCTCCTCCACCGCCGGCGGCCCACTGGCCGGGCAGCCCAGGGCCAACAGCGCGGCGAGGAGGGGGAGAAAGACGGCGGGGCGGGTGCCCCTCACGTGCAGAAGTGGCGCAGGGCCTTCTCCAGAATTTCCTCGCACCGGACGAGCTCCACCACCGGGACAAACTCCCCGGACTGGTGGGCCACCTGAATGTTGCCGGGGCCAAACACCACCGCCTCGGCCCCCAGCGCCGTCATTTGCGGCGCCTCGGTGCCGAAACTCACCGTCACCGGCTTTTTGCCCGTCTCCTTCTCGAGGAAGGCCACCACGCCGGCGGTGGGCGCCGTCTCGACACCCCTGTCCGTCCGTTGCACCTGCACCTCGAAGCGCAGGGCCGGGTAGGCCTTTTGAAGGCCTTCCACCATGCGCTGGACAGCACCGGGGACGACGTCCGGCGCCTGGCGGGGCAAGGGCCTCCACTCGAGGGTGAAGGTGCAGGCGCCGGCAATGACGTTTTTCGCCCGGCCGCCCTGGACGACGCCCACGTTGAGGGTGGTGAAGGGCGGCTCGAAGGAGGCGTCGGTGTCCCGGCGGAGCTCGCCTTTGGAGTACTCCTCGAGGCGGCGAATAAACTCGGCCGCGCCGTAAATGGCCGAGGCGCCCGAGTCCGGGTAGGCACTGTGGCCCTCCTTGCCGGTGACGCGCACCTCGGCCAGGCAGTACCCCTTGTTGGCCCGGACGGGCGTTAAGGACGTCGGCTCGCCCACAATGGCCCTTCGGGCGGCGCCCTTGTGGGCCTCCACCAGCATTTTGGCCCCGAGGCAGCCCACCTCCTCGTCGGCGGTAAAAATGAGCGCCGCCGGCTTGGGCAGCTTCGCGGCTTGCGTCCGCTCGGCGGCGACAAGCGCACAGGCAATGAAGGCCTTGGTGTCACAGGCGCCGCGGCCGTAGAGGTTGCCGCCCTTGGCGGTAAGGGTGAGGGCCTCGGCCCAGGCACTGTCATACGGGACGCAGTCCGTGTGCCCCACCAGGGCCAACTCCGGCGTCCCGCCGCGCGGCGGAAGCGCCAGGAGGTTGTACTTCTGTACGCCGGCCTCGTCCCGGTAGCTGTGGCGCTCGCACGCAAAGCCGAGGGCCGAAAGCCGCGGCTCGAGCCAGTCAATGAGGGGCTTGTTGGTGAGGCGGCTCGTCGTGTCAAAGGACACGAGTGTCCGCAGTGCTGCTTCCAGTTGGGCCTGGACGTCACTCACGCGGCAAACACCTTCCGGCACAATTGCGCATAGGCCCGGGCGCTACTCTCTTCCAAGGGGTGGCGCCCGTCCCGTACCACCCACTGGCCCTGCACCGCCACGTCGCGCACCGCGGCGGAAGGCGCGGCGAAGACGACGGTGGCCAGGAGCGCATTGGCCGGGGCGCCGACGAGGGCCGGGTGGGAAAAATCCACCGTACAGACGTCCGCCGGAGCCCCGGGCCGCAGGACGCCGGTGGGCAACCCGAGGGCGTGGGCGCCATTCTCAGTGGCAAAGCTGAAAAGCAGCTGTCCCAGACCGTCCGGGCCCTCCGGCGCGTCCAG
>JBKQJL010000124.1:0-11572 GCA_052147975.1 Myxococcaceae bacterium | reverse complement strand
ACGAGAGCTGTCAACAGCTTGTCCAAAGGACGACTCCTGGAACCGGACGCGCGTGTGTGGTTAAGTCTCTAACCCTCCGAGTTCACTCCGAAAACCAGGGCAGCGCGGAGCGACCCAGCAGGACGCGATCGACAGCGAAGGGGACTGGTTCACGTCAATGGGCACGCAACTGGTGATGTATGACGAGGAGTACAACCGCATCAACGCCGTCTGTGACCGACTCACCAAGGACGCCAACGCCAAAGTCGTCTTCTTGGTGGACAAGAATGGGCAGCTCATTTCCGCCTCCGGCCAAACCCAAAACATCGACACCACCTCGCTCGCCTCGCTCACCGCCGGCAACGTCGCCGCCATGGGCGGCCTGGCCAAGCTCATAGGGGAGAACGAGTTCCCCAACCAGATTCATGAAGGAGCGCGCGAGTCGCTCTACATGACCATTGTCGGCAGCCGGGTGGTGCTGGTGGTCATCTTCGAAAGCAGCACCTCGCTCGGGTTGGTCCGTCTGCGGGTGAAGAAGGCCTCCGACGAGTTGGCCAAAATTTTCGAGGCACTGCTCAAAAAGACGGAGAGCCCCGGAGGAATGGGGTCGCCGTTCGCCGAAATCTCCGACGACGACATCGACAACCTGTTCAGCGAGTAAAACCGAAGAAAGCCAATGTCCTTCATCAACTACTCATCCCGCGAGATTAACTGCAAAATTGTCTATTACGGGCCGGGACTCTGCGGGAAGACCACCAACCTGCAGTACATCTACAACAAGACCAATCCCGAGACGAAGGGCAAGCTCATCTCGCTGTCCACCGAGACGGACCGCACGCTGTTTTTCGACTTCCTCCCGCTGTCCTTGGGCGAGATTCGCGGCTTCAAGACACGCTTCCACCTCTATACCGTCCCCGGCCAAGTCTTCTACGACGCGAGCCGCAAGCTCATCCTCAAGGGCGTGGACGGCGTCGTCTTCGTGGCCGACAGCCAGGTCGAGCGCATGGAGGCGAACATGGAGTCCTACGAGAACCTCAAGACCAACTTGGCCGAGCAAGGGTACGACTTGGCCAAGGTGCCCGCCGTGGTCCAATACAACAAGCGCGACCTCCCCAACGCCGTCCCGGTGGAGGAGCTCCGCGGGCTGCTCAACACCCGCGGTGTACCGGAGTACCAGGCCGTGGCGCCCACCGGTGTCGGTGTCTTTGACACATTGAAGGCGGTGGCCAAGCTGGTGCTGACAGAGCTGAAAAAGGGCGGCTGAGCTGGAAGGGCGAGGTCGCCCTCCCTCGTGATATGTGTCTCGCCGGCGTTCTCTTCGGGGCAACGCTCCACAGGAGCCAATCCGTGCGCCGCACTCCAGTCGTCGCCCTCGCCGCCGCGGTCCTGCTCATCGGACCGGCGGTCCTGGCGCAATCCGCGACCAAGACCACGGTCCAGGCCCCTCCTGGCGCGCCCGTTAACCCGCCCGCGCCCCCACCAGACAAGTTGGGGGCGCAGGACGCCGCCCCGGCCACCGACGTCGTTCCCCCGCCCCCGCCGGCCGATGCCAAGCCCGCCGACAGCGCCGCGCCGGCCACCGCCAGTGACGCCTTCAACACCCGGGTGAAGACGCTCGAAGAGCAGGTGGTGGACTTGAAGGAGAAAATCTACCGCACCAAGGCGCGCTTGCTGCTCCTGCAGGAGACGGTGCTCGGGGGAGACTTGAGCAGCGGTGCACGGGCCATCATCTCCAGCAAGAACGAGATGGGCGGCACCTTCGCATTGGACAGCGTGGCCTACGCACTCGACGGAGCGCCCATCTTCACCAAGGTGGACAAGAAGGGCGATTTGGCCAACCAGCAGGACTTCGAGATTTTCAATGGCCGAATTGTGCCCGGCCAGCACCAGATTGCGGTGCGGCTGGTGTACCGAGGACGTGGCTACGGCGTCTTCAGCTACCTGGAGGGCTACCGCTTCACCGTCACCTCCAGCTACACCTTCAACGCCGAGCCGGGCAAAGTCACCAACGTGAAGGTGGTGGGCTACGAGAAGGGCGGCCTCACCACCGACCTCAAGGACCGACCCGCGGTCCGCTACGACGTCGAGGTCACCAAGGACGCCGGCCTCAAGTCGGCGCAGGGCGAAGGGACGAAACCGGCGACGCCGGCCGGGCCGGCGGAGCAGAAGTGATGGCAGGCGCTGGGTGGGTCGCGCTGCTGCCGGCGCTGCTCGCCGGCACGGCGTCGGCGCAGGGCCGCTCCACCGCTCAGCTCGCCGCCCAGGTGGAGCTGGTCCAGGCCCAGGCCAAGAATGCCGAGGACAACCTCCAGGTGGTGGAAACCCAGTACGTGGGCCAGGCCGAGCCCACCGGAGAGGAGGCGCTGCTCCGCCGCTTCAGCGACGGGGAGATTCAGTACCTGTTGGGTGACTACGCCACCGCCTCCGTCCTCTTCTATGACTTGGTGGGGGACAAGACGTTTCAGAAGAGCGCCAAGTACCCCGAGGCGCTCTTCTATTTGGGCGACGCCCTCTACCAGCAGGGGAACTGGGGGAGCGCGCGCGTCTACCTGCGCACCCTGCTCACCCTGGACAGCCCCCGCTACCGCGAGGCCCTCGCCGAGTACCTTCAGGCCACCAGCCGGCTCCACGACTTCAGCAACATCGAGCCCTACATACAGCGCGCGCGCGGGGCCAACGGCGAGCTGCCCCCCGAGCTGGCCTACATCTACGGCAAGTGGCTCTTCAAGCGCACCGACGTGCCGCCGGCCCAACGGCTGTCGCAAGCAGCCGACGCCTTCGAGCGGCTGGCCGCCCAGCCGGACGGGCGCTACCGGATGCAAGCGCTGTACTTCCTCGGCGTCATTGAAGTGGAGCGCGGCAACTACGACGCCGCCCTGGCCCGCTTCTCCGAGGTGGCCAAGAGCAAGCCCAAGGACGCCACCGAGCAGAAGCTGGTGGAGCTCGCCAACCTCTCGTCCGGCCGGGTGCTGGTGGAGCAGGGCAAGTTTGCCGAAGCCATCGACCGCTACCAGGAGGTGCCGCGCGAGAGCGAGTCCTTCCCGGAGAGCATCTACGAGACGGCCTGGGCCAAGGTGCGGGCCGGGGACTTCGAGGGGGCGAAGAATGCCACCGACATCCTGTTGCTGGTGGCGCCTGACTCGACGCTGGCTCCGCAGGCGCAAATTCTCCAGGGGCACCTGCTGCTCAAGCTGAAGCGCTACGGCGAGGCCACCGACACCTACAACGGCGTCATCAACACCTATGCCCCGGTGCGCGACGAGCTCGACGCGCTGCTCAACGTCAACAAGGACCCGGTCGCCTACTTCGACAACCTGTTGCTTCGCAACGAGCGCAACCTCGACGTCAACACGCTGCTTCCCCCGGTGGCCCTCAAGTGGGCCACCACCCAGTCCGAGGTGGGCGACGCGCTCAACGTGGTGCGGGCCATGGAGGACGGACGCAAGGGCGTCAGCGACGGCCAGACGCTGGCCGACCGCATTCTCAAGACGCTGGGCGAGCGCGGCATGGAGGCCTTCCCCGCCCTGCAGGAGGGCTACACCCGGGCCGACGCCGTCAGCAACGCCCTGGTGGCGGCCGAACAGACGCTCACCGATGTCGAAGTCGAGCTGGTGACGCCGGTGCTGACCGCCGACGAGAAGGCGCAGCTGAAGGCGCTGCGCGCCGGCGACTCTACCGCGCGCTCGCAGCTGGCCTCGCTGCCCACCTCCAACAACGCGGTGGCCAGCCGGCACAAGGCCATGCAGGACCGAGTGGACGTTCTCGACCGGGAGGCCTTCCGGCTGAGCTACGAGCTGCAGAGCATGAATGCCATGTTGGCGGCGGTGCAGAAATGGGTGGTGGACACCCGCGGCCAGCGCAAGGGGACGGCCGCCGACGAGAAGGCCTTCCAGGAGCGGGTGCGAACCGAGCAGCAGTCGGCCATCGCCCTGGGCAAGGAGATTGAGTCGCTGCGCGCCGACCTCCGAGACGCCCGTGCCAAGGTGGACACCTCGCTGGCCGGCGAGGAGCAGCTGCGGGCGGAAGTCACGTCCATCGAGTCCCAGGCCCACCAAGTCATCGCCCAGGCGGAGGGCCGGCTCACCGACCCGGCCGCCCTGGCGGTCATCGCCCGCGCCCACGCCACCCGCGCCCGACTCGACGCCATCGCCCAGCGGAACGAGGCGGCCAAGGTGGCGCTGCAGAACCGGGTGCGGAAGAAGGGCGATGAGATTCGCGACAAGGTGCTGGTCGAGCAGCTGCTGCTGCAGCAGTACAATGGCGACGTGACGCGGGCCTCGGGCGAGGCCGGCCAGCTGGTGGGCAGAATCGCCTTCGACAGCTTCCGCCGCGTGCGCGGCCAATTCTATGACTTGGTGCTGAAGGCCGACGTCGGGGTGGTGGACGTGGCCTTCACCCGAAAGCGCGACAAGACGACGGACATCCAGAAGGCCGCCTCGCAGAAGGACCGCGAGCTGAAGGCGCTGGACGAGGAATTCAAGGAAGTCCTCAAGGACGTCGACTAGGCCCCTGCATGCTGCTCCTTCCCCTCCTGCTGTTGGTGGCCGCGCAGGCCCCGGCTGCGCCCGCCCCCCCGCCGGCCGGTCAAAAGGCCGCCGCGACGCAGCCTGCGCCAGCGGCAGCGGCCGAGGCCCCGGCCAGCGAGGAGAACACGGTCGACGTCGCCCCGGAAAGCGCCCCTCCCCCCAACCCGCTGCGAGGCCTCGGACGCACCCCCGAGGAGCAGAAGCAGCTCGACGACATCGGCCAGGCCATCGAGAATTACGAGAGCGAGGCGGCCGAGTTTCGCAAGGACGTCCAGCTGCTGGTGCAGAAGAAGTACGAGGAGAAGCGCAGCGCGCTGGCCGCCTCGTACGAGAAGTCCATTCGAGACTTGGAAGTCCTCGAGCGCAAGGAGCGGCTGGACGCCATCGCCCAGTTCGAGGAATTCCTCCAGCGCTACCCGGATGACGCGCGCTACACCCCGGACGTCATGTTTCGGCTGGCGGAGCTCTACTACGAGCGCTCCAGCGACGACCACCTCATCGCCATGCGCGAGTACGAGGACAAGCTGAAGGCCACCGAGGCCAACGCCAGTGCCGAGCCGCCGCCGGAGCCGCTGCCGGACTTCCAGCCGTCCATCGCCATTTACCAGCAACTCATCACCCGCTTCCCGGCCTACAAGCTCAACGACGCCGCCTACTACCTGTTGGGCTACTGCCTGGAGAAGCAGAACGACTTCGACAACGGGCAAGTCGCCTACAAGACGCTCATCACCCGCTACCCGAAGAGCAGCTTCGTCACCGAGGCCTGGGTGCGCATCGGCGAGTACTACTTCGACGCCTACAACGACAAGGGAGCACTGGCCAAGGCTGCCGAGGCCTACGAGGCCGCGGTGAAGGACACGCAGAGTCCGCTCTACGACAAGGCGCTCTACAAGCTGGGGTGGACGTATTACAAAATGGACCGCTTCGACGACGCGGTCAGCCGCTTCCTCGCCCTGGCCGACTACTACCAGGCGCAAAGCAAGGAGAAGGGCGGCGAAGCGGGCGGCGACCTCCGGAATGAGGCGCTGCAGTATGCGGCCATCAGCCTGGCCGACGAGAAGTGGGGCTCGCTCGACAGGGCCAAGGCCGTCTTTGCCAAGCTGGGACCGCGGCCCTACGAGGCCGAGGTTTACAAGAAGATGGGCGACGTCTTCTTCGACCAGACGCGCCATGGCGAAGCGGTGGCCGCCTACCAGCTGGCACTGGCCAAAAACCCAACCATGGACGAGGCGCCCTTCATCCAGCAGCGCATTGTCGAGGCCTACGAGCGCGACCGGAAGCTGGACGAGGCCTTCAAGGAGTCCGAGAAGCTGGCCACCTCTTACGGGCCAGGCACCGCCTGGTACGACAAGCACAAGCGGGACCCGGACTTCATCAACCAGGTGCAGGCGCTGGCCGAGAAGAGTCTCTACGGAAGCGCCGTCTACCACCACCAGCAAGCCCTGGCGCTCAAGCAGCAGGGGAAGCTCGAGGAGGCGAAGGCCGCCTTCGAGACGGCCGCCCGCGCCTATTCCGCCTACCTGCAGCGCTACCCGCGCAGCAAGAATGCCTACGAGGTGCAATTCTTTGCCGCCGAGTGCCAGTACAACTCGCTGCAATTCGCCGCCGCGGCCAAAAATTACGACGCCGTCCGCAACTCCACCGCCGACAGCCGCTACACCAAGGACGCCGCCTTCAACGCCGTGCTGGCCTGGCAGAAGCTGCTCGAGCAGCTGCAGCGGGACAAGAAGCTGGCCGTCTACCCGGTGCTGCGCAGCAAGGACCGGCCGGAGGGCGAGAAAGTCAAAGTCCTCCCGCTGGCCGAGGTGGAGACGCAATTCATCGCGGCCTCGGACGCCTACGTGGCCGCCTACGGCCAGGAGGACAAGGCGCCGGGCGTCGCCTACAAGGCCGCTGAGCTCTTCTACGCGCACAACAACTTTCCCGAGTCCCGCAAGCGCTTCGAGCAAATTATTCAGAGTTACCCGCGCAACGAGGTGGCGAAATTCGCCACCAACCTCATTGTGGAGAGCTACCTCGTCGACAAGGACTGGAAGAGCGTCGAGGAGGTGTCAGCGCGTCTGGCCCAAAACAGCGCCGTCATCGACCCGAAGAGCGACCTCTACAAGGACCTCAACAAATTCAAGCTGGCCGGGCGCTTCAAGCTGGCCGACGAGTTGATGGCCAAGGGCGACTACGAGCAGGCCGCCAAGAAGTACATCGAGTTGGTCGACGAGGACCCCAAGAACGAGTTTGCCGACAAGGCGCTCAACAACGCTGCCGTCTGTTACGAGAACACCCGGCGCTTCGAGTCGGCCCTCAAGCTGTACGAGCGGATTTTCCGCGAGTACCCCAACAGCAAGCTGGCCGACGCCGCCCTCTTCCGGGTCGCCGTCAACGCCGAAAACAGCTACGACTTCGACAAGGCGGTGGAGAATTACCAGCGTCTGGTGAAGGACTACCCGGCCAGCAAAAACCGAGAAGCCGCGCTCTTCAACGCCGGCCGCCTGTTGGAAGGTCAGCAGCGCTACCGCGACGCGGCGCAGACGTTTACCCGCTACGTGGAGCTCTTCCCCAACGCCGAAGACGCACCGAAAAACCAGTACCGCGCGGCGCTCCTCTACGAGAAGCAGGGCGACCCGAAGGGGGAAATTAAGGCGCTGGAAGCCTTCGTGAAGAAATTCTCCAGCAAGCCCCAGCAGGCGGAGCTGGTGGTGGACGCCAAGAAGCGCATCGGCGAGGCCTACCAGAAGCTGGGCGACGAGCGTGCCGCGCGCCGCGCCTTCGAGGAGGCGGCGAGGGAATTCGACCGGCGCGGCCTCAAGCCGGAGGCCGCGCCGCTGGCCGCCGAGGCCGCCGCCCAGGCGCGCTTCCAGCTGGCGGAGTATGAATTCAAAGAGTTCGACAAGGTCAAAATCGGCGGCCGGGGCAAGGCCCTAGAGAAGAGCTTCACCGTGAAGCGGGCCGCGGTGAAGAAGGTGAATGACGCCTACGGGGAAGTCTTCAAGTACAAGCGGCTGGAGTGGACACTGGCCTCGCTGTACCGCAAGGGCTTCGCGCTCGAGCGCTTCGGCCAGACCATTCTCGAGACGCCCACGCCGCCCGAGGTGAAGCGCCTCGGCGACGAGGCGGTGGCCTCCTACCAGGACCAGCTGCAGCAGCAGACCGCCGCCCTCGAGGACAAGGCGGTGGAAAGCTACGTGGCCACCCTCACCGAGGCCCGAAAAAACAGAATTAACGACGAGTGGACGAAGCGCACGCTGGAGGCGCTCAACCGCTACCGTCCCAAGGAGTACCCGGTGTTGAAGGAGCCCAAGTCCAGCGTCGCCCTGGACGTCACCCACCCGGACGGCCTGGTGGTGACGCTGGAGGGGAAGCCGCCGCCGCCCGACGCCGCACCGGCCGGAAAGCTTCCCTCGGGGGGGGACAAGTGAGGCCACTCTTCGCCCTTTTGGGCCTGGCCCTCCTGGCCGGCTGCGCCTCCGGGCCCAAGCCGGCGCCCCAGACAGCCGCCCTGCCACCCCAGGCCGCACCGGCCGCCCAGCCCAACGGGCTGCCGCCGCCCAAGGTGACGCCGCCCGCCACCCAGGACCCGGCGGCCCGCGCCAGCTTCGCGAAGGCCGTGCAGCTGGCCCAGGCCGGGGACACCGCCGGCGCGGAGCGCGCCCTCAACGACGTCCTGCAGCGGGACTCCCGGCTGGACCACGCCTGGACGGACTTGGGCGTCCTCGCCGAGCGCAAGGGGGACTTGGCCGGCGCGGAGAAGGACTACCGCCAGGCGCTCCAGCTGGCACCGGACCAAGCCGCAGCCTGGGACTTCCTGGCCCGGCTTCTCTGCCGGCAAGGCCGGGCGCAGGAGGCCGAGCAGCTGGCCCAGGCCCGCTGCACCGCCGCCCCGGAGGCCCCGGGCCCGCGCAACGCATTGGCCTTTGCCCTGTTGCAGCTCAACCAGCCCCAGGCAGCGGAGGCCGAGGCGAAGAAAGTCCTCAAGGACGACGAGCGCAACGTCCGCGCCATGCAGCTTCTCGCCGGCGCTTATTTCCGCGAGGGCAAGTACGAGTTGGCCAAGCTGGTGCTGGAGAATGCCCGCGCCGTCGACCCGACGGACGCCGCCACCCACAACCTGCTCGGCAGCACCCTGTTGAAGCTGAAGCAGCGGCCGTTGGCACTGGAGGAGTTCCGCGCCGCCGCCCAGAGCCGTCCGGACTTCGCCGAGGCGCGCAACAACTACGGCGTCATGCTGGTGGAAGCGGGCGACTTCGACGCTGCGGTACGGGAGCTCGAAGCGGCGGTGGCAGTGGCGCCGGACTTCGTCCCGGCGCGCCTCAACCTCGGCAACGCCTACCGGGGGAAGCTGGCGCTTCAGCAGGCCGAAGCCCAGTACCAGAAGGTGGTGGCGCTGCAGCCAGCGTTGGCCGACACCTACTTCAGCCTCGCCATCCTCAACCTGGACTCGGAGTTGCCCGGGGTGGACACGGTGGACCGGATGAATCGCGCCATCGCCTACTTCAAGACGTACCGGGACAAGGGCGGAACTGACGACCGGGTGGACCAGTACCTCAAGGACGCGGCCAAGGGCATCGACCGGGAGCAGCGCCGCCGAGAGCGCGAGAAGAAGGACCAGCTGCGGAAAACGGAGAAGGACAAGGAGTCGGCGGCCGCGCCCACCAAAGCAGCGGCCGGCAAGCCGGCCTCCAAAGCCCAAGCCGCCCCGCCTGCGCAAGCCCCTGCTAAGCTCGGCACGGACGACAAATGACGCTTCCCTCCCCGCCCGGCCGCGCCACCTTGCTCGCCCTGCTGCTGTTGGCGCTTCCCGCCGCAGCCCAGAGCCCTGCCAGCAGCCCGGCCCCGGCCACGCCGGCGCCCAAGGTGTCCAAGGAGGCGCGCACCAAGGGCGGACGCAAAGTCATTAAGCTGGAGGCCATCACCGTCGAGGGACGCATCCAGAAGCCGCAGGCCTTCTACATTTTGCAGCGCCAAAACCTCAATTTCGAAGAGCTCAACCGCACCGAGAGTTTCCTCAACAAGGTGCTCAAGAGCGTCGAGCGTGACCCCTTCTAGGGCCCAATGACACGCACTTCGGCCGGTCCCAGAATTCTCCGCGTCGGCATCATCCAGGGCGGAAAAATCATCGAGGAGCGCCACATCCGACGCCCGGACAGCGTCTCGGTGGGCCAGGACGCGAAAAACACTTTCGTCGTCCCCGCCAGCAACCTGCCGCCCAGCTTCCCCGTCTTCGACTTTCGCGGCACGCACTACTACTTGCTCTTCACCGAGCGCATGGACGGGCGCGTCCACCTCGGCAACCGGGACGTCGACTTCGCCACCTTGCGCACCCAGAAGCTGGCGCAGAAGCGGGGAAGCGTCTACGCGTTGCAGCTCGACGAGTCGGCCAAGGGCAAGGTGTCCTTGGGCGAAATTACCCTACTGTTTCAATTCGTCCCCCCTCCCCCCGCGCCGGTGCGCATGGCCCTGCCGGCGGAATTTCGCGGGACGCTGTGGTCGTCCTTGGACCACACCTTCTTCGGCATTCTCGCCGCCTCGGTGCTGGTGTGTTTTTCCTTGGCCGTTTGGATTGCGCTCACCCCCACCCCGGCCGACTCGGACGTGACGCTGGACGAGTTGCCGGACCGCTTTGCCAAGCTGCTCGTGCCGCCCAAGCCCCCCGAGCCGGAGAAGCCCAAGGAGGAGCCGAAGGGGGAGGAGAAGGTCGAGAAGAAAGTCGAGAAGAAAAAGGAGAAGCCCGCCTCCGACGAGGCGCGCAAGGCGGCCATCGCCCAGAAGGTGCAAAGCAAAGGCATTCTCAAAATATTGGGCGCCTCGGGCGGACAGGGGGCACTCCGGGACTTGCTGGGCGAAGGGACCGGCACCCAGGACGTCGCCACCGCCCTCAAGGGCGCCCAGGGCGGGGTGGTGGTGGCCACCACCGGCGGCGTGGGCGGACCGCGCGGCGGCGGGGCGGGCTCGGCGGCCGGTATCGGCGAGGTCGGCACGGCCGGCGGGGGCAACGTCTCGCTCGGCTCCAAGGGCGACGCTCGGGTGAGCGGCAAAGTGGCCGCGGCGGCGCCGGAGGTGGACAGCGCGGACGTCGACCGCGAGGCGCTCGCTCGCTACATCAAAGCCCGTCTCACCGCCATCCGTGGCTGCTACGAGAAGGAGCTGAAGCGCAACCCCACGCTGAAGGGCAAGGTGGTGGTGCGCTTCAACATTACGCCGGCCGGACGCGCCGGAGACATCCGCCTCGAGGAAAACTCGGTGGGCAGCGCCGAGGTGGGCTTGTGCATCGTCAGCCTCATGCGCAGTTGGGTGTTCCCTTTCAAGCCGCCGGACGAGGTGCCCGTCCAGTACCCCTTCCTCTTCACCGCCTCCCAGTAGACAACACGCCGCCTCGCCCACAAACGACGGCCCTGGTGGCAGAGGACCCAGGCCGACGGCTGGCCAGCGGTTTGACACCCCCTCCCAGGCCTACCTAACCTCCTCTCAAGGCTTCATGTCCTCCCGCTTCCCCCTCGTCCTTTCGGCCCTGTTGCTTGCTGCGGCGTCGTTCGCCCAGGCCCCGCCGCGTCCCGTCCCCGCCCCTCCTGAGGAGAAGGCCTCCGAGGTGCCGGACGCGCAGAAGCTGAGCCGCAGCTCCGCCGCTGTCGCTCAAATGCAGGCCTCCTACAAGGCGGTGCTGGGCAAGCTGGAGGAGGCGCGCAACACCAAGGACGTGGTGAAGCTGAATTGCGTCAACGAGAAGCTCACCCAGGTGAAGGGGCTGCTGCGCATCTCCGAGCAGTCGGACGTCGCGCTGCAGGAGGCGGTGGCCAAGAAGGACGGGCCCACCGCGGACCACGAGTACACCAAAGTCAGCATTGCCCAGTCCAAGGTGGAGCAGCTGCGGACGGAGGCCGACCAGTGCATCGGCCAGCTCGCCTTCCGCACCGACGAGAACCTCAGCGTCGAGGTGCTGGTGCCCTCGGACCTTCCGGGCGGTGACCCCACCAACCCCCCGCCCCCGACGCCGGCCACCGTTTGCCCGCCCCCAGCCAGTCCCACCATGTAGACGGACGGCTGTAAACCTGCCGTCGGGCTGGACTGACGGGTGG
>JBKQJL010000123.1:0-15580 GCA_052147975.1 Myxococcaceae bacterium | reverse complement strand
GGCTGGATAGGCTGCAGCCAGAAGACCGACACCGCGATGGCCGACAAAGTTGCCGCCGACGCGAAGGCCGCAGCGGACTTGGTGAAGGCGAAGGAAGCGCAGGAGACGGGCATCGACGCCTACGTCTACGCCTACCCCCTGGTGACGATGGAACTGACGCGGCGCCAGTTCACGAACGTTCAGCAGCCCGACGCCGCGCATGCCCCGATGGGCCAGTTCCTCAAGCTGCGAGGGTACCCAGCTGTGGACAACCATGCGGTGACCGCTCCAAACGCGGACACGCTCTACACGACGGTGTGGCTAGACGTGTCGAAGGAGCCCTGGATTGTCAGCTCGCCTGACATGAAGGGGCGCTTTTTCCTTCTACCCATCCTGGACGGCTGGACCACCGTGTTTGCCGACCCAGGGAAGCGCACGACTGGCACCGGCCCACAAACGTTCGCCATTACAGGGCCGGGTTGGACGGGAACGCTGCCGCCGGGTGTGAAGGAATACAAGTCAGCCACAGGCATCGTATGGCTGCTAGGCCGCATCTACTGCACCGGCACGCCCCAGGACTATGCAGCAGTCCACGCATTGCAGGACAAGATGACGGCGGTGCCGCTTTCCTCTTTCGGCAAGACGTACGCGCCACCGGCTGGTGTTGTGGACCCAGCCGTGGACATGAAGACGGCGATTCGTGAACAGGTCAACGCGATGGACGCTGCGTCGTACTTCAAGCTCTTCGCGCAACTTCTAAGGACAAATCCGCCCACCGGTGCGGATGCACCCATGGTGGCGAAGCTCGCGAAAATTGGAATCGTACCCGGCCAAGACTTCGATGCCTCGAAGATAGACCCCGCCATCGCGAAGGGCCTTGCGGGCGTCCCAAAGCCGGCGCAAGACAGCATCATGCGCTGGATGAAGGAGGGCATTCTCGGCGGCGACTTGAAGTTCACCGACGGCTGGCTTTTCACAACCAAGACCGGCGTCTATGGCACCGACTACCGCCAGCGCGCACTCATCACCGCCATTGGCCTCGGCGCGAACCTTCCCCAGGACGCAGTGTATCCGACGTCGGAAGGGCCCGGCCTCGTCGAGAAGTACGACGGCGCCAAGAAGTACGTCATGCACTTCAACAAGGGCGAGATGCCGCCCGTTGATGGCTTCTGGTCGTTGACCATGTACGACGCGGCGTACTTCTTCGTGCCGAATCCCATCAACCGCTACACAGTGAGCCAGCGCAACAAATTCCAGGTCAACAAGGACGGCTCGGTGGACCTGTACGTTCAAAATCAGTCGCCCGGCAAAGCTAAGGAGCAGAACTGGCTTCCCGCGCCGAAAGACAAGTTCATTCTCATGCTTCGCCTCTACTGGCCGAAGGAGAAGCCGCCATCCCTCCTCGACGGCTCGTGGAAGATTCCGCAGGTCAAAGAGGCCGGCTGAACCTTACGTCGCATGACAGTGGCGGGTCATACAAATGGTCCGACGCTGCCTGCGCCGATGACGCCAGCCACGCCAGCGCGCCCCTCTGCAACCCTCGCTTCCCAAGCCAGCGCGGCGTGCGGCTTCCGGAAGACGCCATCACCGGCGTCGGCTCAGCCAACTCTTCGTCGTCGAGCCGCTTCCCCATTTCCAACAGGCCTAGCAAATGGGCGTTCGACGTCCGCTGGCGTTGAGTGGCGTACGCGCGGCCAGGCCAAGTCGCCCCGGGGGCTTGCCCGCCAACCGAGGCACTGAACGTCATGGACGCCCGAAGCCAAATGGCGCTGGGCTCCGCGCGTTGAGCCCAGTAGTCTGCGCCGCCCCGCAGAGACTTCCCCCTCTTTAGGAGAGCCCCTTGGCCCGAGCCTCTGGCGTCCCTGTCTCGTCGCTCCTGTTGCTCTTGAGCAGCCTCGGGGCCGTGGGCTGCACTACGCCAACCGCCACCAGCCTCGCCCAAACGACGAACGGGACGACCCAAGCCCTTCCGCGAACCGGAGACGTCCTGCAAATCGCCCCCGAGAATGTCGAGGGCGAAGCGCTGGTGGAGGTCCCTGCCGCCCCGGGGCAGCCCAACCTGCGCATCGTCACCGGAACGGTGAAGCTCGACTTGGTGGCCCAGAGTGTGGGCTTCGTCATGGGGGCGCCCAATTGGGCCGAAGTGGTGGTGCGCTTCTCGCTCACGCCGAAAGCGCCGCTGCGGGGGACGCTGGTGTCGGCCAATGGCATCGCCATGCCAGCCGCCTTCGATGCGCCAGGCTTCCAGGACTACAACAATCGCATCGGCTTCGGAGTCAAATCCGTCAACATCGAGCAGTTGCCCAACGGTGAAGTCGTCTTCTTCGTCCGCGTGGCCGTCCGCGGGATGATGGACACCAAGCTGCTCCGCATCGCCTACCAGGCCAACCTGTTGTGGACGCCCGGCGCACTTCCCAGTGGGCAGATGCCCGTCCCGCCCGCACCCGCCCAATTCATCCCCCCAGCGGGCCCGGTGGTCCCCATGCCCGGTCCTCCGGCACCCACGCCAAAGTAGACGGCCAAGCCACCCTGCGCCTTGCCGGGCCGCCCGGCGTTTGCCGCTTTTAGGCCGCTCCGAGCGGCGCGGTGGCAAGCAGGCGTGGGGGCTGTCGGTGGTGGGTGGCTTGCTCGAATGCATAGGCCAGCCTCAACAACGTGGGCTCGCTCCAGGCACGTCCAAAAAAGGAGAGCCCCACCGGGAGTCCGTGCACCTGGCCCATCGGCACCGTGATGCTCGGGTAGCCCGCCACGGCAGCAGGGGTGCTGCTGCCTCCGCCGAAGCTGTCCCCATTCACCCAGTCAATCAGGCAGACAGTGCCCTGCGTTGGCGCGACCAACGCGTCGAGGCGGTAGCGGTCCATGGTTGCGTCGATGCCCTCGGCGCGGGCCAGCCGGCGGCAGAGCGCCAGCGCCTTCCGGTAGGCCGCCTCGGTGAGCGGGCCTTTGGCCTGTGCTTTGACAAACAGCTCCTGGCCAAACAACGGCATCTCCTGGGAGGCATGCGCCTCATTGAAGGCGATTAGCTCGGCCAATGAGCGCGGAGCCGTGCCGGACAGCCCGCGGAGGTAGACGTCCAGGTCCGCCTTGAATTCGTACAGCAGCACCTCATTCTCGGGCGCATCCAGGGCGGCGGCGGTCTTGATGGGGGCCGGGTCGACGAGAATGGCTCCCGCGTCGCGGAGGACGGCGAGGGCCTTTTCGGCCAGCACGTCGGTGGCCGGGCTGTAGCCGAAGTACACCGGCCGAGGGACGCCAATCCTCGCGCCCTTCAGTCCATCCGGCGAAAGCCCACGGGTGAAGTCCGCCCCGGACGGCATGCCCGTCGAGCGCGAGGCCGCGTCCGAGGCGTCATGGCCGGCGAGCGCCGCAAGCAAGAGGGCCGCGTCTCGCACGCAACGGGCCATCGGCCCGGCGGTGTCTTGGGTGTGGGAGATGGGGATAATTCCCGAGCGACTCACCAGCCCGACGGTGGGCTTGAGCCCCACCAGCGCGCAGGTGGCCGACGGGGACACAATCGACCCATCCGTCTCCGTCCCCACGGCCACGGCGCAGAGGTTGGCGGCCACCGCGACACCGGAGCCCGAGCTGGAGCCTGACGGGGTGCGGTCCAGCACATAGGGGTTACGGCATTGGCCCCCTCGCCCACTCCACCCGCTCGAGGAATGGGTGGAGCGAAAGTTGGCCCACTCGCTCAAATTTGTCTTTCCCAGCAGCACGGCCCCGGCGGCCCGCAGCCGACCGACCAGGAAGGCTTCTTGGGCCACCGTCGCCTCCAGCAGCGCCAAGGAGCCAGCGGTGGTGTGCATCCCGCCCGTCGTTGCGACGTTGTCCTTCAGCAGCACCGGGACGCCGTGCAGCGGCCCGCGAAGGCGTCCGGCGCGACGCTCCGCGTCCAGGCCATCGGCTTGGGCCTGTACCTCGGGGTTTGTCTCGAGCACCGCGCGAAGCGTTGAGTCGAGCGCTGCAATCCGCTGGAGGTAGCGCTCGGTGAGGCTGCGCGCAGTCTCCTCGCCGGTGGCCATCCGCCCCTGGAGCTCGTCCAGGGTGACTTCCTCGAGGGGAAAGGGGGCTCCTGCGTCGAGGGCTGGACTTTCCCCTGCCGCCGCGTCCGGCTCGGCGCGAGCCCCCACCCCGACGACGGTGGCCGCCATGCCGAGCTGCAGCAACGCTCGGCGGGAAAGGGTGCTGGCCTTCGGCGCCTTGTCCATGAGGCCGCTTCATACCCCTTCGGAGGAGCGACCGTGCTAGACGTCCCCCGGTTTTCCAAAAAACAGGGAGGTCTCCCCATGTCCGGTTTGCGGCTGGCCAGTGTGCTTTCCGTTGCTTTCGCTGTTTCCACCCCCGCCCTCGCTCAAGACGCAGGCAGTACGCCGGGACCGGCGGGCTTTCGAGGGGACTACCTCAAGGTCGTCGGTCGCCTCGAGCAGCAGATTGTCTCCCTGGAGCAGGCCATGCCCCAGGCCAAATTCACCTGGCGGCCGGCCAAAGGGGTGCGCTCGGTGGCCGAGGTTTACCTGCACGTGGCCGGCGGCATTTACTTCCTGACCGGGCAGCTCGGGTTTGCTCCGCCGGCCGACGTCAAGGCACTGATGGAGTCCAAGAAGTGGGAGACGCAGACGACGAAGAAGGACGAAATTAAAACCATCCTCACCAACGCCTTCGAATACTTGCGCAAGGCCGTCAATGACACGAGCGATGCGGACCTGGACAAGACGGTGAAGATGTTTGGTAACGACTGGTCCAAGCGGATGGTCTTCATGGTGGTAATGGGCCACTGCGCGGAGCACCTCGGGCAGTCCATCGCCTACGCCCGGATAAACGGCGTGGTGCCCCCCTGGAGCAAGCCCGGCAGCAAGGACTAGCGAGGGCCGGGCCCCTACCCCGGTCTCAAAGGCAGCCTCCGGCACTGCGGACGAAAGCTCGACGCACCTCGGGCACGAGGGCCCGCGCCGCTAGGCGCTCGTCTTGACCGGGGCGGAGGCCGGCGTTGCCGGGGCGCGCGGAAGCCTCACCACGGCGCGCGTCCCGCCGCCGGAAGCCGGCTCGAGGGTGAGGGTGCCGCCGTCCGCCTCGACGTACTCGCGGCTTAGCGCGAGGCCGAGGCCGGTGCCCTTCCCGGACGGCTTGGTGGTGAAGAAGGGCTCGAAGAGGTGCTTGTGGGCCTCGGCGCTCAGCCCGGGGCCAGTGTCCTCCACCCACAGGGCCACCCCTTCCGGAGTGGGGTGGGCCCCCACCACAATGCGCCGCTCCATTCCCTGGGAGCCGTCCACGGCGTCGGCAGCATTGAGGAGGAGGTTGGCCAACACCTGCACCAGCCGCCGGCGCCGGATGGTCACCGGGGGAAGCCCGTCCACCAGCCGGCGCTCCAGCCTCACCCGGCGCAGCCGCGCCGAGGCCAACAGCAGGGCTTCTTCCACCACCGGGCGCACCTCCGTCAGCTGCGCCGCAACGACGCCCTCGGAGCGGGCGAAGCGGCGCAAGTCCCGCAGCACCTCCGTCATGCGCTCCACGGCCCGGGTGCTCTCCACCACGGCCGCCTGCACGTCGCGGCGGGACACCGCTTGGAGGGAGTCCACCTCGCGCTCCAGCAATTGCAGGTTGGTGGAGAGGTAGGTGAGCGGGTTGGAAATTTCGTGGGCCACGCTGGCCGCGAGCCGGCCCAACAACGCCAGTGCCTCCGAGTGGGGCCGCCCTGGCGCGGCCTCCTGGGCCGGTGTCTCGCCCGCTGCGCGCTCGGCATGGGCGCAGGCCTCCCAACGCCGGCGGAGGCTGTGGGACACCCGCATCGCCACAGCTGTCATCGCCGCCACGCACGCCGCCCACAGCAGGCGGCTCGATAGCCTGGCGTCGCTTTTCCACAACAGGGCCTCGCCCAGTGCCAGCACGGCCAGGCCGAGGAGGGCCACCGCGACGGGAGTGCGTGGCAAGAGGAGTCCGGCGGTGAGCGCCAAGGCCAGCAGGCAGCCGAAGTCAGGGCTGAGGGTGCCGCCAGCCAGCGCCGCGGCTCCCACCAGCAGCGTCGCGGTCGCCAGAAGAAAGGCCACCGCCCTGTCTTGCCGCGCGGCGGCGACGCCCGGCCCCAGCGCGACGGCCAGAAGCCACACGGCCACGAGGGCAACCCGCAGCGACAACTCGACGAGGCCATACGGCCGAAGGACGCTTCCTGCCAGAAGCCCCACGCTGACGGCAGTCCAGACGAGGAAGGCGCCCAAACGCACCGCGTCTCTCACCGTAAGGGGGGCGTCCCCTTGCGGTAATGGCCCTGGGGGCACCCTCATGCGGATTCCCGCGCTCGGCGAAGCCGAGCCACCACCTTCGGGAGGTCCGCCGGCGTCTTCACCGGCTCAAACCGGGTGGTGGCCGCCTCCCCGCGGGGCACCAGCAGAAAGCGCGAGGGCAACAGCGGGCGCCCGTCCGGGCGGCGCAGGCCCGTCGCTTCCGCCGTCACCTGCTCAAACTGGACGACGGGTTGTCCCTCCACCTCCTTGCGCATGGCTCGCCAGGGCAAGGGCACCGCTTGGGAAAGCCACGGCTGCAGCGCGAAGGTGATGTTGTTGGTGGAGATGGTGGCGTGCTTTGTGGGGTCGACACTCTCCAGCAGCTGCAGCAACCCGTGCAGGCGCACCGGTGCCGCACCAGCGTCGAGCTGGCCCTCGGGAGAACGGCGCGCCGTCACCTCGACCGTCATTGCCGCCCCGCCGGCCAGGTGCTGTCCCAGCACCACCGCGTCGAGGGTGGCCGCCAGGTTGTCCACATTGGAAAAGTAGAGGTGGCGCACGCCGGCGGCGCTCAGCACCCCGGCGATGCCGGACGCAACGAGCGCCCGGAAGACGTCCCCGTGGCCGGCCGGTGCCAAGGAGGGGGTGCCGTCGGCGTGGCGGAAGACCGAGCCGTCCGGGCGCAGGCGCGGGAGGCTTCGCTGTTGAAAAAGGTGTACCGGGACGCCGGGAGGCCGGGACGCCAGCGCCGCCCGAATGCCGCCGTCCGTGAGGTGGGACGTCATGAGCGCCACCGCGATGGGACGGCCAGCATGGGCGCTGGCGCGCGCGACGTCGGCCAGCTTGAAGTCCAGAAACGTCTCACCGTCGAGGACGGGCACCAGCGCCTTCACTGCGCCGCCAAAGCGCGTGCCCGCGCCGCCGGCCACCACCAAGGCGGCCACCTGGCCGGCCCGCAGCGCCGCCTCCCCGGCTTCCCGCGCGCGCGCATGCTCGGGCGTCCCGGGCAAGGGCACCTCGAGAATGTCCCCTGGCTGCAGGGGCTCGAAGGGCTCGGTGCGAGGGGGCGCTGAGAATTCGCCGGCGCAATAGCGCCGCACCAGCTCGTCGAAGAGGCGTTGGTCGTCCAGGGAGTCCAGGTCAGCCATGCAGACTCAGGAGAATGCCACGGCGCGACGGCCGGCGTAGAAGGCTGTCGTGAAGCGCTCGACGCGGCTGGGGTAAAAACCCGACGTCCTAAGGCCGCCAAGAGAATGGAAGACGCCTCTCCTCCGACACTGTCGCACCCCCCGCCGGAGGCTCACTCCGAGGCGCCAGCGCGCGTCAACCTCATTGGCGAGCACACCGACTACTGCCAAGGACTTGTCCTTCCCTTGCCCCTCTTTCTGCACACCAACGTCGAGCTGCGCCGGCGTTTGGACCGGCAGGTGGTGGCCCGCACCACGCTGGGGGGTGGTGCGCAGCTTTCCTACCGTCTCGGGGACGAGCACCCTGGCCGCGGCTGGCTCGACTACCTGCAGGGCGTCACCGCCGTGCTGCGCCAGCAGGGGCTGGCTGTGGGAGGGGTGGAGTTGGACATTGCCTCGGACATTCCTGCCGGCGCTGGCCTGGCCTCCAGTGCCGCCCTGGGCGTGGCGGTGCTGCGGGCGCTGCGGAGCGCCTTTCTGCTACCCACGGACGACTTGACGGTGGCACGCCTTGCCCACGCCTCGGAGACGGACTTCGTGGGAGCCCCGGTGGGCCTCATGGACCCGCTGGCGGCCAGCCTCGGCACGCCCGGACGCGCCCTCTTCATCGACACCCGCTCGCTGGCCATGGAGGACGTCGAGCTACCGGTGGGACTGGAGGTGGGCGTCCTGCACTCGGGCATTTCCCACCACAACGCCGGAGGCACCTACGCCCAGCGGCGCCGGGAGGCGGACGCGGCGGCCCGGGCCCTCGGCGTGCCCGCCCTGAGGGACGTCGCTGAGGTGGACCTCAAGCGGCTGGCGACACTGGCGCCGCCGTTGGACCGCCGGGCGCGGCACGTCGTCACCGAGAATGCCCGCGTCCTGGCCTTTGTCGCCGCCCTGCGAGGCCGGGACGTCGTCGCCCTGGGAGGCCTCCTCGATGCCTCTCACCGCTCGCTGCGGGACGACTACGAGGTTTCCCACCCAGACGTCGACGTGTTGGTGGCCCTGGCCCAGGCCGAGCCAGACGTGCTGGGCGCCCGCATGACGGGCGGAGGCTGCGGGGGGGCCGTCCTCTTCCTCACCGCCCAAGGGCAGGCCCAAGGGGTGGGCACCCGACTGGTGGAGACTTACCGCGCGAGGACGGGGCGCCCTGGGGCACTGCTCGTCCCTGCGCCAAAGCGCGTCTGAGGCGCCCCGGCGGAGGGGGCGCCGGGAGCCCGGGCGGAAAGCGCCCCGTGGCCGCGCCACCCCCCTCCGTGTGACGCGGGTGCGCTAGGCTTCGGCCTCAGCGTGGCACCGCTGACTCCAGGACCTCGCCCAGCTGCGCCCGCGGCCTTCCGCGTGCGCCCGGCCCGTCGCGGCGACGGCGAACCCCTGGGCGCCTTGCTGGCCGAACTTGGCCACCCGGGCGCCGGCGACACCGGCACCGTGCACTGGGTGCTGAGCCACCCGGAAATTGAGGTGTATGTCGCCGCGGATGCGCAGGACCGCCCCATTGGGCTGGTCTCACTTTCGCACCGTCCGCAGCTCAGGCTCTCCGGCCGCGTCGCCACCATCGACGAGTTGGTGGTGGCCGCCGCCTGGCGCCGCAAAGGAGTCGCCCGGGCGCTGATGCAGCGGGCCCTGGAACGCGCCCGGGTGCTGAGTGTGAAGCGGGTGGAGCTGCAGCTGCCCAGCCTCCCCAGTGCGGCCACCGTGGCCTTCTGCGCTGCCCTGCAATTCCAGGATGCAGAGCGCGGCGTGGTGGTGCGCGCTCCCTAACGCTGCTTTGGCCCCGGCATGGGCCCCCTCACGAAGCGCGACCCGCCACCGACTGCATCAACTCGAGCAGCCGTGTGCGCAGCTCCTCCGCCACCTCGACGAAACGCAGGCCGACGGCCTTGTCCGCAGGGCGCACCCAGGCCACCACCGCCTGGACGGGAAGACGCTCGGCGCCCACCACCAGGTTGAGCGCAAGCTTGCGCCCCACGGCATAGCCGCGCCGGGTGCGCAAGCACAGGCCCCCGAGCGAGAAGTCCAGCGAGTAGGCGTGCAGCACGCGCGCAGCGTGAACGGCGTCCGTGAAGCGGACCTCAATCCTGGTGGGAACGCGCGCTTCGCGCCGACGCTCGGCGGAGGGAGGCGTCGACGTTGGCGGATTCAGCTCCACCGTCGGTCCACCGCCACACGGGCCGCCAGGCGGGGAGTCACCCGGAGGCCGCGCCGCAGCTGGCGCTGCGCGGCGCGCTCCACCTGGACGATGAGCTTGCGTCCAAAGACGCGCCGGAAGAGTGCCGCCTCGTGGGCCGCGTCCCACAACTCGAGGTCCACCGGCTGCCTGGCCCGGAGCTTGACCACCACGGCGCTGGGGAGCAGCCGGGCTTGCAGCCGCAGCACCGTCTGCCGGTGGCTCCGGTCGAGCGAGTCTGCCAGGCGCAGCAGCGTGGCCAGCTTGCGCACCAGCCGCACTTCGGCCGGTTGAAGCCCATCCATCCCCGAGTGGCTTGCGTCGGGCGGGCTCCGGCGGTGGTAGCGGGCAATGCGCGCCACCAGCTCGCGCTCACGGTCTCGCAGCCCGGGAATCTCCGAGTTTTGAATGAGGTAATAGGTGTGACGGTGGTGCCGGGTGTAGCTGACCGAATTGCCAATGTCGTGCAGCACCGAGGCCACCTCGAGCAGTGGCCGAGCCGAAGCTGGAAGCCGGTGCAGGGGCGCCAAGTCATCGAAGAGCTGCAACGCGAGCCGGGTGACTTGGGTGGAGTGCGCCTCGTCAAACTGGAAGCGTCGGCCAATGAGCAAGGCCGCATCGGTGAGGCTGTGGTCATCCGCCGGCGCGTCGATGCGCCGTACCAGGTCGACCAAAATGCCGTCCCGCAGCCCCCGCTGCACGGCGGTAACGGATTCGAGCCCCAGGTGCTGGACCACCGACTCGAGGATGATGGCGCCGGCGCAAATGATTTCCGCCCGCTGCGGGTCAAACCGTTTTCGGAGTTGGGCCGGAGACATCTCGGCCAGCTCGTCCACGGCGTGGGTGATTTGACGGGCGGTGGCGTGCGCCGTGCCCTCGGCGGCGGCGAAGGCCACCACCGCGTTGATGGTGCCGCTGCTGCCCAGGGCGGCGCGGGGAGCACGGGCGATGCGGGCTGGCAGGGACTCGGTGAGCGCCTCCGCGGCAAACCCCCGAATCAGCTTGAGCTGCTTGCCGGTGACGCCGCGGCTGGTCCCGAAGAGTTCCGTCAGACGGACGGCGCCCAGCGCCACGCTCCACATGGCAGTCGGGTTCTCGCCAGTGGCCGCGGCCACCTCGGTGGAGCCGCCACCAATGTCGACGCAGAGCGAACGCGCCGAGGGAGGCTTGCCGCGCAGCACCCCCAGGGTGGTCAGCCGGGCCTCCTCCATCCCGGAGATGACTTCCAGCCGTAGGCCCGCCTCATCGCGGGCGCGGCGAACAATGTCTTCCCGATTCTTCGCCTCGCGCAGCGCGCTGGTGGCGACGGCGCGCACCTCGGCATGGTAGCGCCGGCACAGCGCTCCGTAGCGCCGCAGCGTGGAAAGTAGGCGGTCGGCAACCTCGCGCGGAATGGCGCCGGTGCGGAACACCCCCTCGCCGGGCCGCACCGGGTCGCGCTCGCTGTGCAGGGACTCCAGAGAGCCATTGGCCAGCCGGCGGGCCAGCTCCAGGCGCACAGCGTTGGTCCCCACGTCGATGGCGGCGAGCACCGGCTCTGTGAGGGGCATACGGCTCACTGGACTTCGGGCATTATCAGCTCAGTCCGACCGTGCGCGAGCCCCCCGGGCTTGCCCCAGGAGCACCCTGTCACCTATTCGTGACCTGATTGACCCGAACCGTGCCCGACCTCCCCCCCAGCGCCGAGTTGAGCGACGCCCGCCTCTTCCTCAACCGGGAGCTATCCTGGCTGGCCTTCAACGAGCGCGTCCTGCGCGAGGCCTGCAATCCCGGGCTGCCGCTGTACGAGCGGATTCGGTTTCTGGCCCTCTTCGCGGCCAACCTCGACGAATTCTTCATGGTGCGAGTTGCCGGACTGAAACAGCAGCTGGCCGGCGGCGTCGCCGCGCCGGAGGCCGACGGGATGCTACCCGTCGAGCAACTGGCGGCCATTTCCGAGCGCGCCCACGGCCTGGTGGCTCAGCTGGGCCCCCTCTGGCTTGGGGAGCTGCTGCCGGCGCTGGGGACAGCTGGGGTGTCGCTTTTGTCGACGGCGTCGCTCGAGCCAGCCTGGCAAGCAGCGTCCAGGGAGCATTTTCATTCGAGCGTTTTCCCGGCCCTCACCCCCCTGGCGGTGGACCCGGGCCACCCCTTTCCCCACCTCCGGAACAAGACGCTCAACATCGCCGCCGTCCTGCGGCGGGACCCCCAGAAGGGCCGGCCCAAGCGCACCGTGCAGCAGACGGAGCTGGCGGTGGTGCCGGTGCCCAGCGTCATGCCGCGCCTGGTTCCCCTCCCCTCGCACGCAGGCCACGCCTACATCCTCTTGGAAGACCTCATCTGTCGCTTCCTGGGCGACCTCTTCCCTGGCTTCACCGTGGAGCATGCCGCCGCCTTCCGGGTCACGCGGAACTGGGACCTCGCGGTGGACGAGGAGGAGTCCGAGGACCTCCTGGCCTCCATTCAGGATGACCTGAAGCGCCGCGAGCGCGGCGCCACCGTCCGGCTCGAGCTCGACGCGCGAGCGCCGGAGGCGCTCGAGGAAGCGCTCAAGAAGGCGCTCCACCTGGGGGCCGAGGACGTCTACCGCTCTCAGGCCCCGCTGCAGCTCTCGGACCTGGTGGCACTGGCCGAGCGCGACCCACGCCCCGAGTTGCGAGTGGAGCCGTTCTCCCCGGTCGTGCCGCCCGGGCTGCGAGAGGTGGAGACGCAGTTTCCCCTGTTTGCCCAAAGGGACGTGCTGTTGCACCACCCCTTCGAGTCCTATGACCCGGTGGTGCGCTTCATCGACGACGCCGCCGATGACGCTGCGGTGCTGGCCATCAAGCAAACCCTCTACCGCCTCAGCGCCGAGAGCCCCATTGCCCAGGCGCTCTGCCGAGCCGCCGAAAACGGCAAGCAGGTGGCAGTGCTGGTGGAGCTCAAGGCCCGGCTCGACGAGGCCAACAACATTGCCTGGGCGCGGCGGATGGAGGAGGCCGGCGTCCACGTGGTGTACGGGCTGTTGGGCCTGAAGACGCACTGCAAGGTGGCCCTGGTGGTGAGGCGGGAGGCGGGGGGCATCCGTCGCTACGTCCACCTGGGGACCGGCGACTACAATGGCCTCACCGCCCGGCATTACACCGACCTCTCGCTCTTCACCTCCCGGGAGGAGATTGCCGACGACGTCACCGCCCTCTTCAACATGCTGACCGGCTACTCGGTGCCACCCAAATTCAAACGGCTGGTGGTGGCGCCCTTCAACCTGCTCGACCGCTTGCTCCAGCTGATTGAGCGCGAGGCGGAACGGGCCAAGAAGGGCGAGCCGGCACGGATTGTGGCGAAGATGAACAACCTGGTGGATGCCTCCGTCATCCGAGCGCTCTACCGGGCCAGCCAGGCCGGCGTCCGCGTGGACCTCCTGGTACGTGGCATCTGCTGTCTGAAGCCGGGCCTCCCCGGAGTCTCCGAGCACATTCGGGTGACGTCGGTGGTCGACCGTTTCTTGGAGCACACGCGCCTCTTCGCCTTCGGCCCCCGCGAGCGCGCCGAAGTCTTCCTCACCTCCGCCGACTGGATGCCGCGCAATTTTCACCGGCGGATTGAAGTCATGGTGCCGGTGGAGGACCCCGCCCTGCGCACCCGCCTCCTCGAGGAAGTGCTCGGACTCGGACTCAGGGACACCGCCAAGGCGATGGAGCTCACAGCGGATGGCAGCTATTTGCCAGTCACCCCCCATGGAGGCGGACCGGGCTTCCGCAGTCAAATGGCTGCGCTCGAGCTGGTGCGGCGCCATGACGACTCGAAGGCGGCCGACGCGAGACTACGGCACGCCCCGGGCCCGACCGAGGTGCCGGCCAACCGCAACGTCCCCCCGGCCTAGCCCGGGGACAGGTGCAGCCAGCACGGCGACAGGCCCTGCGGAGCCCCTTCTGAAGGAGGCGCCCCAACCATGCCTCTGACGGAAGCATTCCTGCCGCGCGCCTTTCGCAGGCTTCAGCCTTGGGGCCCCGCCCTTCGGGCCGCGGCGGCCGTGTCGGCCTGCCTGGCCGCGGGACAGCTCGCCCACCGCACGGCGCTCGGGCTGGTGATGGCGGTGGGGGCCCGGCGGGTGGTGCTGGTCGACCCGGGAGGCGAGCCGGCGGCACGCGCGGCCAACCTGGCGCTCGCGGCGCTGGCGACGACGGCCGCCGTGTTTCTCGGCACCCTGGCCGGTAACTCGCTCCCGCTTTCCGCCCTCGGCATGTTTGGCCTCGGCTGGGTGGCCGGCGTGGGGAGAAGCCACAGCGAGGCCGCGGGCAAACTGGCGGCGGCGCCCGCCCTCCTCTTCGCCCTCGCCCAGCTGTTGCCGGGCGGTCCCGCCACGTCGGCCGAGCGGGCCCTGGCCGTGGCCGTCGGCTGCGCGGTGGCCTGCCTCCTCGTCCTCGACACCTTTCCAGCCGCTTGGTTTCGCTTGGCGTTTCGCCGGACGGCCACCGGCCTCGCGTTTCTCGCCGCCGCAGCGCGCTCCCCGGCCGCGGCCGGACGCTTCGGGTTACTGTTGGCTGGGACGGTGACGGGCTGTCTTCTGGCCGTCCGGCTTTTGGGAGTGCCCCGAGGCAGCTGGGTGGTGGTGTCCGTCCTTTTGGTGCTCCGTCCGGAGAGCGGGACAACCCGCCGCCGCGGGCTCGAGCGGCTTTTGGGGACGTTGGTCGGCTGCCTTCTGGCGGCAGCGCTGGTCTTCCTGGTTCGGCCAGTGGCGCTGGTGGACGTGCTCATTTTTCTGTTGATGGCTGGCTACTTTCGGCTGCAGCCGCGGGCCTACGGCTGGAGCTTGGCGTTTTTGACTCCGGCCATCGTCCTGGGCGTCGGCCTGCTCGAGCCCGGCAACTGGCACTGGGCGGAGAACCGAGGGCTGGATGTGGTCGCCGGCACTCTGGTGGCGCTCGGCGTCGGCTGGCTGTTGGGCGTAAAACCGGCGCCGCCACCGCCCGTTATAGGGTGAAGCCTCTGTCTCCGCCCTCCGCCCCCCTGTTTGCGCTGCTGCCTGCGCCCTCCGCCTCCCCGGACGCGGACGGGCTTCTGTCACGCTTCCTCGAGTACGTGAGTGACGCCGGCCTGGTGCTGTATGCCGCCCAGGAGGAGGCGCTGCTCGAGGTGATGGGCGGGAAAAACGTCGTCCTCAACACCCCCACCGGCTCCGGCAAGTCGCTGGTGGCCACCGCGCTCCACTTCAAGGCGCTGGCCGAGGGCAAAACGTCCGTTTACACGACGCCCATCAAAGCCCTGGCCAACGAGAAATTCTTCGCGCTGTGTCAGCTCTTCGGGCCCTCCAGGGTGGGGATGCTCACCGGGGATGCGTCCATCAACCGCTCCGCGCCCATTCTTTGCTGCACTGCCGAGGTGCTGGCCAACATCTCGCTGCGCGAAAGCCACCCCCGCATCGACTCGGTGGTGATGGACGAGTTTCACTACTACGGGGACGCCGAGCGGGGGTGGGCCTGGCAGGTGCCGCTGCTCGCTCTGCCGGAGGCCACCTTCCTCCTCATGTCGGCCACCCTGGGTGACACCAGCCACATTGAGGAGAGCCTGGCGCGCATCACCGGCCGGCCGGTGGCCCGGGTGTCCAGCGGCGAGCGCCCGGTGCCGCTCCAGTTCTCCTACTGCGAGACGCCCCTGCACGAGACGCTGGAGGCCTTGGTGAGCGCCGGCAGGGCGCCGGTGTACCTCGTCAACTTCACCCAGCGCGCGGCCGCCGAACAAGCGCAGGCACTCACCTCCGTCAACCTCACCACCCGTGAGGAGAAGGAGCGCATTCGCGCCGCCCTGGAGGAGACGCGCTTCGACTCGCCCTTCGGCAAGGACATGCGCCGCTACCTCCAAGTCGGCATCGGGCTGCACCACGCCGGGCTGCTTCCCAAGTACCGGCTGGCCTGTGAGAAGCTGGCCCAGACGGGACTCCTCAAGGTGGTGAGCGGCACGGACACGCTTGGGGTGGGCGTCAACATCCCCATCCGCACCGTCCTCTTCACCCAGCTGAGCAAGTACGACGGAGAGAAGACGGCGCTACTGTCGGCCCGGGACTTCCACCAAATTGCCGGCCGCGC
>JBKQJL010000122.1:0-2909 GCA_052147975.1 Myxococcaceae bacterium | reverse complement strand
GGTCACCACCTCACTCGGGGGGAACTCGCCCTCGATCACCCACGCCTCGCCACCGGACATGGAGACCGCCGACTGCACCGCTTCGCTGTAACTCTGTGTGACCAGGGAGGTCGAGAGATCGTTCAAGGTCAGCGCCGGCGCGCTGCTGGGGGCCAGCGCGCGCGAGTAGGCGACGAGCTCGGTGAACGCCAGGGTGCTGCCCGCTCCGATGGTAGAGAGGCGGAGCGCCACGCCCGCTGCCGCCATCGGGTACGAGTAGTGGAGGCCCACCTCGACGCCGCCATCCGTCGAGAAGCCGCCGTCGCCCGGTTGGCCCGCCGCCGTGAGCGCGATGAACCAGATGCCCGCGTCTACGTACGAGTCGAGAATCGCCTGCCCCCCGTCGGGCACCACGAAGCCGTTCTGGCTGAGCCAGCCCGTGAGCGCAGCCGGATCGCTGGCCGTGAGCGAGGTGGCCGTCACCGGGCCCACCGTGAGCGACTGACCGGTCCGTACGCCCGACGGAACCGACCCGCCATCGGCTTCTCCTTCGCCCCCCGCCGCCCCGGCCCCACAGCCGAGACTGCAACCGCTCTTCGGCTCGGACTCCGGGACCTCCGTGACGATGTCGATCGCCGGCCGGGTGGACAGCTCCAGCCCCTCTAGCGCGCTCGCCGGAACCGGGTTGGCGTCGATCGTCGGCTGCGCCGGCGAGGGGACGAGGATGCCGAAGTCGCCGCCCGTGGGGACGAAGACCAACTCCACGACGTCCGTCGAAGCGGCGTGCTCGGAGATGAACTCCAGCATGCCGTTCATCGCCGGATGGGTGGTGGTCGTCACCGGTGTCGTGAACAAGCCACCGCAAGCGCGAGCGCGGGCCGGCCAGCTTGCCGCCGCCAGCGTGGAGCCAATCAGAATCAGAGAGAATGAGCGCGACATGCGAGCCTCCCGGGTGACGAATACCGGACAACCCTACTACTTCCGCGTCCTCCCGCCCGCTAAATCGACCCCCCAAGGCTCTTGACGGCGCTGCCGCCCCCGCGCGATACCTTCGCTCCGCATCGCCAAGCCCAGGTAGCTCAGTCGGTAGAGCAGAGGACTGAAAATCCTCGTGTCGGTGGTTCGATTCCGCCCCTGGGCACCGTAAGTTTGTTGATTTTCTTGGGTAGCGTCTGTTGCATCTGTCGCGGTTGTCGCTGCCCCGCGCCAGTTTCTACTACCCATTTACTACCCGACTTCGGGGGCTTCTTTTTCGCCTTTGGGGCCTTGGGCAAGGCTTTGGGTAACTCCGGCAAAGTGCTCACGGCGTTTTTCAGGGTCTCGTCGTTGAGGTGGCCGTAGACCAGTTCGACCATCCTGGATGTGGTGTGGCCCAGCAGCCGGGCCACCGCCATCGAATCCACCCCGGCCTGCTTCATCCAGGATGCGAAGGTGCGGCGGAGGTCGTTCGGGCTCACCCGTTGGATTCCCAAGTTCTTGCACTTCGCGGCCAGGTCGCGGCGGACGTTCCGCCAGGGGACGACAACCGGCCCGGTCCTCTCCCTCACAGAGCGGAAGTACTTCATGAGAGGTGGGGGAATGGCGAAGGTCCGGCGGGAGCCCTTCGTCTTGGTCCCCGGCAGGAGAATCGTGCCGTTCACCAGGTTGACGTGCTCCTCCCAGCGAAGTGCGTGAATCTCTGAGTGGCGGCCCCCGGTGTAGACGGCGACCCGGAGCCAGTGCCGATGCTCCTCGGGGAGCAATGCCAGAAGGGCCTTGAACTCCTCGGCCGTTAGATGACGTGTCCTGGGAACATAGGGGGCTTTGAACTTTGGGATAATTCGGGCGGGCTCCCGTCGAAGCAGACCCCGGTCGAAGGCGCCCTGGAGTGCGCGCCGCAAGGTGCAGAGCTCCTTTCGGATGGTCTCCCGAGCGGCGCCTTCATCAATCCGCTTGTTGATGTACCGCTGGACCTCTTCGAAAGCCATCCCAGGACCGTCTCTCTCAACCCTGTGTTGGCGTCTCCTAGGCGTTGGGCAACCCAGTCAAGGAAGCGTTCGCGCCAGTGGCCCTCTGCATGGAACATCTCCTCCGTCCAGCCACTGGCTTGATTGGGCAGCGCAAACGGGGCCATTACCACGGTGGAAAACCCTCGAGTGCTCAGGTCCGCGAGAACTGAAACGTCGTCAGGCGACGGCTCCTCAACCTCAATGAGCAGAGACCAATCCTCGCTCTGAATCGCCTGACGGGCATCAGATAGAGACCTGATGCTCAGGGCTTGGCAGTGCGATTCCGTCGCCATCCGTTTGACCAAGAGCGATTTGCCCGACCCCATTGGTGCCTTAACCCAGTACCGTTTCCCGCCCAGTTCGCTGAGTAGGCGCTGGACGACGCCGTAGAGACTGTCCCGGCGACTGTAGGTCCCCCAGACCGCCTCGCTCGAACGAAGTGGGGGAAGCTTGGGGAACTCTGGAAACGCAATCGGCTGGCCCTCGTTGACTTTGATTGGAGGCCGGAAGATTTCGTCGGGCTCCATCTCGAGAAGACTTGCCAGAAGCTCCTGGAGCTGCGGGCGTTTCTTCCACCATCCGGTGCGGTCTCCTTCGCGCGCGAGTCGGCTGATGCGGTTGGCGAGCGCTCGGACCTCAAGCCCCTTCGCAGCCTTGCGAGCCCTCTTCTTGCAAAGGGAGAGCAGTGCTTCGGCGGCCAGTCGATTCGACTCGAATCTCTCGTGAAGCGCCTTCACCCAGCTCATGAACCGAAGCTAGACCAACGGTCTAATTTTATCAATCGATGCACAATCGATTTGCATCGAACAAGCATTGATGCGTGATGTGGACTCTTTGGCTCGGAGGCCGTACCGTTTTCGTGCGGCCAACAAGGGGCCGCTTCAACGAAAGGATGAACAAAATGGCAAAGGGTAGCGGTGGCAGCAAGGGGGGCGGCGGGAA
>JBKQJL010000121.1:0-17348 GCA_052147975.1 Myxococcaceae bacterium | reverse complement strand
GTCGTCGATGAGGGCCACCACAATGTCCCCGGCGCTGGCGGTCGGCGTCTTGCGGACGAAGAGGTAGTCCCCGTCGTGGATGCCGTCCTCAATCATCGACTCGCCCTTCACCCGGAGGGCGAAGACTTCCTTGCCACTTCCGCCCAGGAGGAAGCTGTCGATTTTGACCGAGTCCTCGACATTTTCCACGGCCAGCAGGGGGACGCCGGCGGCCACCCGGCCCAGCACCGGGACTTCCACCAGGTTGGCATCGCGGCGGCCGGCGCCGATGCCCAGCACCAGCCGTGCCCGTTTGGTGGGGACGAGGGCGCGTGACTGCTGCTCGCCGCGCAGCACGTAGCCCTTGCGCTCCAGGGCTTTGAGGTGGTCGTTCACGCCGTTGGTGGAGCGAATGTCCATCTCTTCACCAATTTCCCGGATGGTGGGGGGGTAGCCGCGCTCCTCGGTCTCTTTGACAATGAATTGGAGGATTTCGCGCTGCCGTCCGGTGAGCTCTTCCATCGACTTGCCCTCCCCTGGGGGCGGCCGGGGCGGGCCGCCGAGGCTGTTTTCGAGCCAGGACAGGGTGCCTGAACGGACGTGCAGAGTCAACCGAATGTCGCGAAACTCCCATCCGCGCGCGCGCCGGGGCCAGGCTAGGCTTCCCGACGAGGTGGAGGTGCTCTTGCCGAGGCGCCCGGGCGCCATGGTGGTCGTCGCCGTGGGCCTGCTGGTCGGCGGGTGCCGCAGCGTCAGCCTGCGCGACGGGGTGGTGGTGACCCCAGACACCCGCTACCGCATCGGCCCCATTCCCGCCGACTGGCACGAAGTCACTCTCAAGGACAGTGACTTTTCCTGGGTGACCAGCCCGCCCGACTTCGCCTTCTGGGTCAACTCCACCTGCAAGCAGTACGAGGACGTCCCGCTGGTGGCCCTCACCCGGCAGCTCCTCATCGGCTTCACCGACGTGCAGAAGCTGGAGCAAACCACCCAGATGCTCGACGGTCGCGAGGCGCTCTTTTCGCACTACAGCGCCAGGATGGATGGCGTCGTACGCGAGCTGGCGCTGGTGGTGGTGAAGAAAGACGGCTGCGTCTACGACTTCGCCTATGTGGCACACGTCGCTCGCTTCCAGAGCCGTCTGGGGCAATTCCAGGCGCTGGTGCAGGGTTTCGCGACGGAGCCACAGAGGTGAGCCCGACCCCGAGCGCTTCGGAGCAGAAAGGGCGCGAGTCCATCGCCGAGCTGGTGGGCGAGGAGCTCGAGCAGCTGTTGCCCTTCCGGCGCCGGGCGATGAACGCCCTGGATGCCCTGGGGGGGTGCTTTCTCCTCGCCGGTCGGGCGCTGGTGCGAGGCTTGCGGCCCCCGGTGGAGCTCGGCGCGTTGCTCTACCAGGTGGAATCCCTGGGCGTCCGCTCGCTGTCCATCGCCAGTTTCACTGCGGTGTTCGCCGGACTGGTCATCTGCCTGCAATTCGGCTTCTTCCTGGGCCGCTTTGGCGTCGGCCACACCGTCGGCAAGGTGGCGGTGCTGACCATTTTCCGCGAGCTGGGGCCGGTGTTGACGGCGCTCACCGTTGGCAGCCGGGTCGGCTCGGGCATCGCCGCCGAGCTCGGCTCGATGAATGTCACCGAGCAACTCGACGCCATTCGGGCCCTGGGCGCCGACCCCATCAAAAAGCTGGTCGCCCCCCGGCTGTGGGCCTGCATCCTCGTGCTGCCGTTGCTGACGGTGTTGGCCGACGTGGCGGGGATGGTGGCGGGCGCGGCGGTGGTCAATTTCGAGTACCACATCCCGCTGGTGCAATTTTACGAGTCGGCGCTGGACACGGTCGACCTGAAGGATTTTTTCAGTGGGGTGGGCAAGGCGGTGGTCTTCGGCGCCATCGTCGGAGCGGTGGGCTGTTACCAGGGCTTCCGGGTGACGGGTGGCACCGAGGGCGTGGGCCGGGCCACCACCGAGACGGTGGCAGTCGCCTCGGTGACGGTGCTGGTGGCGGACTTCTTTCTCACCAAGTTGCTCCTCTTGGTGCTGGCGTGAGCGGCGGCAACGCGGACCTCATCCGCTTCCAGGACTTGAAGAAGTCCTTTGGACCGAAGGTGGTCTTCGACGGGCTCACCCTGGCCGTCCGGGCTGGAGAGACGCTGACCGTCATCGGCGGCTCGGGAAGCGGCAAGAGCGTGCTGCTCAAGTCCCTCATCGGGCTCCTTCACCCGGACGCGGGGGCCATCGAATTCAAGGGTCAGGAGATTACCTATTTCTCCGAGCAGCAGTTTCTCGACGTCCGCCGGCAGGTGGCGTACGTCTTCCAGGGCTCGGCCCTCTTCGACTCGCTGACGGTGGGGGAGAACATCGCCTACCCTTTGCGCGAGCACTTTCCGAAGATGCAGCGTGAGGAGCTGGCCGAACGGGTGGCGCGGACGCTGAAGATGGTGAATTTGCCCGGCATCGAGGCGATGTACCCGTCGGACCTCTCCGGAGGAATGAAGAAGCGGGTGGGTCTGGCCCGGGCCATCACCAGCGAGCCGGAAGTCATCCTCTGGGATGAGCCGACCACCGGCCTCGACCCCATCAGCACTCGCATCATCGAGGACCTCATCCTGCGCATGAAGGCCGAGCTCGGCTGCACCTCCATTGTCGTCACCCACGACATGCCTTCGGCCTTCTACGTCTCGGACCGAATGGCGCTACTGGCGAACCGAAGAATCGTCCAGGTGGGAACCGTGGCCGAAATGCAGAACAGCCGAAACAGCGACGTGCGCGCCTTTCTCGACGCACGCCTGCCACGCACCGAGAGCCGGGGAGTGGGGGCATGACGCAGCAGACGGCGGAAAAGAAAGAGCGCCGGATTGTCGTGCGCGCCGGCGTCTTCGTGGCCCTGGCCCTGGCCCTGTTGGCGGTGGTGGTGCTGCTCATCGGCAAGGCCAACCGAGTCTTCGAGCGGCAGGTCAACTACCACATGTATTTTGAGAACGTCGAAGGACTGAAGACGGACTCGCCGGTGTGGGTGGGCGGCCTCGAGGTGGGCCGGGTGAGCGCCATCAACTTCCTCTCCGACGTCGAGGACCGCCGCATCGACGTCAAGGTGGAGCTGGCCCGGACTTTCGCCAGCCGCATCCGGGGGGACTCGGTGGCCCGCATCACCAGCCGCGGCGTGCTCGGCGACAAGGCCATCGACATCTCCATGGGGTCGGCCCAGGCGCCGCCCATCCCCCCCGGGGGAGAAATCCCGAGCGGCTCGTCGGGAGAGCTCACCACCCTGCTCAAGAATGGTGGCGAGGTGCTGGAAAACGCGGTGTCCATCACCAAGGACTTAAAGCGGGCCGTCAGCGCCTATGCCGACCCCAGCCTGAAGGAAGACATTGCGGCGGCGCTGTCCTCCGTCCGCGGCATTTTTGGCCGGGTGGAGAAGGGCCCGGGCACGCTGCATGCGCTCGTCTATGACAAGCAGACGGCCGACGACACCCGGGCCCTCATTGCCCGCCTCTCCTCGGTGGCCGTCCGGGTGGACCATGCGGTGGACGAGTTGGACGGGCTGTTACAGACGGCGCGGACCGGCCCGGGGGCGGTGCATGCGCTCTTCTACGACGCCCAAGGGGGGAAGGCGGTGGGGGAGCTCGGACAGGCGGCCGCGGAGTTGAGCACCCTCCTGCACGACGCCCGCACCAGTCCGGACGGCGCCATCCACCAGCTGGTGTACGGAGACGGCAAGCACCTCATGGCCAACCTCGCCGGCGTGGCGGCGGACTTGAAAGCCATTACCGGGACCATCCGGAGCGGCGAGGGGACGCTGGGGGCGCTGGTGAATGACCCGAGCGTCTACGACGACTTGCGCACCATTCTCGGCAACCTCAAGCGCAACCGCATTCTCCGCGAGCTGGTGCGCATGACACTCACCAACGGGGGCGAGCTGGACACGGCCGGCCAGCCGGTGGGGGGCTCGCGTCCGCCGCCCGCCCCGGCGGCGCCGCCCAGCGGGGCCCCCCCGCCGAGCGTGCCCGCGCCATGACTGTCCTCGGCTTTCCTCGAGCGCTGGGCCTGGGCGCCTCGACGGCCTTCGCCCGCGCCGCGCCGCCCGTGCTACTGGCCTTGGCCGCCGCCGCGGTGACGTTGTCGACGACGCTGGGGTGGGTGACGGGACTGGCCTCGCTGTTTTCCGCCGAGGCCCGGGTGCGTCTTTTGGGCCTGTTGCTGGCGGCCGTCGTCGCCTGGGTGCTGCAGGCGTGCGTCCTGGGGGGCGCCGTGCAGCAGGCCGGCGCGGCGCTGCGCCGTCGGGAGGTGCCAGGGCTGGCGGAGGCCGTTTTCCGCTCGGCGCCGCGGGCCCTCGGCTGGGCGGTGCTGGCCGCGGCCGCGCTGCTCGGCTGGACGCTGTGGCAGCTGCTGCTTGGGGGCTCGGCCAGCGCCCTCTTCCTCCGGGGGCTGTTGGACCGTCCCGGAGGGCTGCTGGGCGCCCTTGGCCTGGCGCTGCTCATGACGGTGGGGCCGGCCGGCGGACTCTTCCTGCAGCTGGTGGTGGAAATGGCGGTGGTGCGTGCCGTGCTGCGGGACGAGCCCGCCTCGGTGGCGGGCTGGGAGGCGGGGCGGGCCCTGTTGCAGAGGCCCTGGGCGCCTTTGGGGCTGTGGCTTCTCACCGAGGTGCTGGCGGCTGCCGTGGCCGGCGCGGCGGCCGCGATGACTGGAATGGGCCCCGGGGCGCCGTTGCGCCTGGCTGGGCTGGCGGCCCTCGTCCAGGTGGCCATCGCGACGCTGGCCCGCGCGCTGGCGCAGCTGGTGCGCGTCGGGGCCTTCTGTGCCCTCGAGCTGGACCGAAGCGGCGAGCTACCGCCGGCCCCCGTCCCTCCGGCGCCGGTTGCGCCAGTGCCGCGCGCCGAGTTGGTGTTGGAGGCCCAGCCCATCCTCGAGGCGCGCGCGGTGGGCCCCTCCCCCGGTGGAGGCGGATGAACGTCCAGGGCGTCCACCACTTCGCCCTTCAAGTCCGGGCCCTTCAGCCCATGGTGGCCTTCTACCGCGACGTGCTCGGCCTCCCCGTGTTGGCCGAGCACCGGGGCCAGGACGGACAGCTGCGCAGCGTCTGGTTGGGCCTGTCCGGTGCCTTTCTCGCCTTGGAGACGGTGGTGGCCGAAGCGCCAGCGGCCACGCCCTTTCGAAATGGGGCGCCGGGATGGTTCCTGGTGGCGCTCCGCATCGCCCCGGACGCGCGAGGCCAAGTGCGCGCCGAGTTGGAGCGGGCCCAGGTGGCGGTGGAGCACGAGACGCGCTGGACGCTTTACGTGCGAGACCCGGAGGGGAACCGGGTGGCGCTGAGCCACCATCCTCTGCACGACGGCTAGCGGAGGGCTTCCCCGGCCCGTCCGCCCGGGGCCCGAGCCCGCGGTGCGTCAGCCGGCCGCCGAGAGCCGCCCCAACACCGCCGCCACGACGCGGTCACAGCGGGAGGCGTGAAACTGGAACGCCGACGCCGCGCTCTGCTGCGTCCAGGCATACAGCGTCTGGCGCGCCAGCCGCTTGGCTCGGTGCAGCCGCGTCTTCACCAAGTCTTCGCTGACACAGAGGGCCTCTGCCGTCTCCGCCGTCGAGAGTCCCTCCACCTCCCGCAGCATGAGCACCGTGCGGTACTGCGGCGGAAGGCCATCGAGCACCGCTTCGAGCAGCAGGCTCAGCTCGCGCGTGCTGGCGCGGTCCTCGGGAGTCGGCGGGGTCCGGGGTGCGAGCTCCACGGGCGTTTCCTTGTCGGACGTCGCCTCGTCGCCCAAAGGGACCAGGTGCGAGGCACGGCGGCGCGAGGCCAGCGCGGCGTTGAGGCCAATCCGGATGAGCCAAGTCGAGAACTTCGAGGCGTGCGTGAAGCTGGAGAGGGCGCCGAAGGCAGCGACGTAGCTTTGCTGCATCACTTCCTCCACCTCGTCCTCGGCCTGGACGATGGAGCGCACCGCCCGGTAAAGCCGCTGGTTGTTGCGGCGCATGAGGACTTCGAAGAGCGCCACCTCCCCGGCCACGACGGGCCAAAAATTCCTCGTCGCTGGGCACGCCGCTGCGGGACCAAGCGGCCACGGTGGTGGAAACGGCCATTGGCTAACTCCTCCGCAGGACTTTAGAGGCGGCCCGAGGTGAAAGGTGACAACGGCTTGGGCTGTGTCACCTCAGCCGGGTCTCGTTGCTCCAACCAGCGTCCGAAGCCTTCCTGGAGGCACAACGATGCTGGATTCCCGACTGACGTCTTCGTGGTGGGCGCTGCGACTGGCCTATGGCCTCGTCCCGGTGGTTGCAGGGCTCGACAAATTCACAAACCTGTTGGCGCAATGGACCGACTACCTGAGCCCCATCCTCCCGCGGGCGCTGGGGGTGACGCCCTCCTCCTTCATGCACCTGGTGGGCGTGGTGGAGGTGGTTGCCGGCCTCATTGTCCTGAGCCGCTTCACCCGCCTCGGGGCCTACCTGGTTTCTGCCTGGCTACTTCTCATTGCCTTGAATCTCCTCAGCACCGGGCATTTTCTGGACGTCGCCGTCCGTGACGTGGTGATGGCGGTGGGGGCCTTCACGCTTGGGCGCATGGCCGAAGTGAAAGCCGACGCACGGGCTTCCGCCCGCGACGCCTCCAGCCTGAAGACGGCCCGTAGCAGCGCGTGAGCAGCCCAATGCTGGACGGACGGCTGGACGGCTCGCTGTGGGCCATGCGTGCGGCCCTTGGCACCGGGGCCATTGGCTTCGGGCTCGAGCGCTTCAACATGCCGGGGACGCTGGCGCGCGGCGGCGGCCTTCTTGAATTCATCGCCGGGCTGCTTGTCTTCACTCCCCTCACCGGCCGGGCCGCCACCTTTCTCAGTGGCTGGTGGCTTCTCCTCGCCCTCGGGGCCGCCAGCGCCAGGAGCCCGGCCCTCGCCGCCTGCCACGTCCTGCTCGCGGCCGGGGCCTTCGCGCTCGCCCGACTCACCGGGTTGAACGAGGCCGAAAGGCCCGGCCGCCCAGCCGTCAGCAGGACGGAAGCGGCCCGGCGAGGAGCGAGCTCCCCGTTGGCAGTGGCCGCCTCGCCGGAGGCCCCGCCGGTGGCGAGGCCCTCGGGCTAGTTCTCGCCGCTGGGCTTGAGCGCGACGTCGTATTTCAGCGTCTGCTCCGGGCGGATGGCGAAGGACTCCTGCCACACCGCATCGCCCAGCGTCACTTTCAGGTGGTGGGTGCCCTCATACACGGGAATTTCCGCCGCCGGCTTCAACCCCAACACGTGGCCGTCCAGGGCGAGGGACGCGCCGTCCGGCATGCGGACGCTGAGCACCCCCTTGCCAATGGTGAAGGTTTGCCGGGTAACGCCCTCCTTGCCCACCAGCACCGCGCGCTTCAAGTCGATGCCGCGCGCCTTGTCGATGAGCTCCACCACCCGGCGGCCTGGTGCGGCGGGCACGGTGACGGGGGACTTCCCTACTTTTACCCCGTCCAGCACCACCTCCACGGCGGGCTCCACGGTGAGCTCGAGCAAGGTGGAGGGAATGCGGCCCGGTAGCGGCACCGGCGAGAGGCGCCCGTCCGAGGGGGAGGGGCCGAGCGGGGTGGGGCCCGCCGCTTTGCCGGCTGCGGCCGGCGAGGCGTCCGTTCGCGTCTCGGTCCGCCCGGGGTCCCGCGAGGCCAGCGGCTGGGGAGCCGGCGCGGCTGGTGTTTCCGGAGTTACGGCAGCCGTGGTGGGGGTGCCGGGGGGGGTGACAATCATCGGTCGGGTGGGGGCGTTCCGGCTGGCGAGCCAAATGGTGCCCACCAGCCCCACCGCCACCACCACGCCCAACAGCAGGGGCAACCGGCTGCGCCAGTCCGTCCGCGACTCGGGCTCGATGAGCTCCACCGCGGCCCGCGGCGGTGGCCGCTTCGGCTCGCGGGCTTTGGCTTCCGCCTGGCGCCGCGCCTGAGCGGCGCGGGCTTCCTCCAGCACTTGGACGCGCGCCGCCCGCGGAGAGTTCTCCTTGGGGAAGTGGCGCTCCATGAAGGCGGCCACGTCCCCGTGGGGCGCCAGCGTCAGGGCCTGGTCCACGGCGTCCCGGAAGGCCAGCGCTGTCGGGTAGCGGTCCGCGGCCCGCTTGCGCGTGGCGCGCTCCAGCACCGGGACCAGCTCCGGGGGAATGTGGTCCTCCGGCTCCAGCGGCAGCGGGGCGGCCACCACGGCATGGTCCACGTCCGCGGCCCCCTCCCAAGGCTTCTTGCCACTCACCATCTCGTACAGCAGAAGGCCCAAGAGAAAGACGTCCGTCTGCGGCGTGCTGGCGGTCCGGCCGCCAATAATTTGCTCGGGCGCCGCGTAGCGCCGTCGGTTCACCACGCGCAGGCCGGAAGCCTCACGGGGCGCAACGGCCAGCGCGCCGTAGCCCGAGGCCTTGGCCTTGCCGGCGTAGGTGACCATGACCGTTTCCGGCCTCAAGTCTCCATGCACCATGGGCGAGCCGTCGTCGTTGCCGGCGAGGTGCGCGTAGTGGGCGCCCAAGGCGACGTCGGCGGTAATGCGGGCAGCGATGCGGGGCGGCAAGGGGGCGACCAGGTCCAGCACCTGGCGCAGCGACTCGCCGTCGACAAATTCCACGACTCGGGCCAAGCCTTCGGGAAGGGTGGCCAGCCCGAAGACAGTGACAATGTGCGGGTGCGTGAGCTCCGAGGCCCGCCGGGTGTCCCGCCTCAGCTGGGCGGCGCGCTCCTCATCGCGGGCAAGGTCCGCCGGGGCCCACACGAGCACCACCGCGCGGCCCGGGCCGTTGGCAGCGTCCTCAATGCCCAGCACCGCCGTGGAACGGGTGCCAGCCAGAAGGGGCCCGACCGGCCTGTACGTGGGCTGGGGCATGGGGGGTTGGTTAGGGTCCGCCGGAGCGGATGCTACTGCGGTCTGCGCGCCCGTCTCAAAAACGGAAGCCCAGGGAGTAGGGAAATGGCCCCCGACGCACCGACAGCAAGACGCCCACGCCGCGGCCTCGGCTCGACATGAGCCCGTCCCGCCATGCGTCGAGGGTGCTCACCGGCTCGTTGTCGAGCCGGGTAATGAGGTCGCCCGGCTCGAGGCCGAACTGAGCGGCTTGGCTTCCCCGGCGCACCGCCACCACCACCAGTCCCCCCTTCCCCGTGGAAACTTTCACCCCCAGTCGCTCCCAGGCCAGGGCGTCCACGGCCGCGCTGGGAAACTTCTCGGGCGTGACGCTGAGGGTGAGCTCGTGGCCGGCGCGAAACAGGGTGAGCAGGAAGGTGGTGCGCGTCGGGTACCCGCGCAGGCGGGCGTTGAAGTCCTCCACGTCGTCCACCGGCGACCCGGCTATTTCCGTCACAACGTCCCCCGGGCGCACGCCGGCCGCTGCCGCGGGGCTACCGGCCTGGACGCGCTCCACCAGCACGCCGTGGGTGCGCTCCCACCCGGCTTTCCGGGCAGCGCTGGGAGTGAGGGGAATGGCTTCGACGCCCACCCAGGCCGGCCGGACTTTTCCGAAACTCTTCAGCTCGGTGACGATGCGCCGCACCTTGTCCACCGGAATGGCGAAGCCGATGCCTTGGGCGCTGGCCAGAATGGCCGAGTTGATGCCGACGACGTCGCCGTCGAGGTTGAGGAGCGGACCGCCGCTGTTGCCGGGGTTGATGGCCGCGTCCGTTTGAAGGAAGTCGTCGAAGACCTGCTCATTGTCTGCCTTGAAGCTGCGGCCGATGGCCGACAGCACGCCCACGGTGACTGTCTTCTGCAGCCCCAACGGCGAGCCGATGGCCACCACCGTCTCCCCAATCATCAAATCCGCCGACGTCCCGAGCCGCGCCGCAGGGAAGGGCCCTTTGGCTTGGATGCGCAACACCGCCAAGTCATTGGCGGCGTCGCTGCCCACCACCTCCGCGTCGAGCTGGCGTCCATCGGCCAGCACCACGTGGATGGCCGAAGCGCCCCGAATGACGTGGTCATTGGTGACGATGAGCCCGGAGGGGTCAATCAGCACGCCACTGCCGAGGGACTGCACGTTTCTCCCGTGCGAGGGGGCCTGTCCGGTGAAGAGCTCCTGAGGCGTCGAGGGGCGCAGCCGCTGCTCGGTGCCGATGAAGACGACGGCTGGGCTCACCTTCTGCACCACTTCCACCACGGCGCTTCGCCGCTTGCTGACGTCGGCGGCGGCCGCGGTGGCCAGGGCCAGGGCGGCCCAGGCGGACAGGCGCCGTAGCCGGCTGGCCCGCCAAGCCCGCACCTGGCGCCTCAGGCGGCGTCCCTCCACACCAGCACCAGCTTGCCCACCGAGGCATTTTGGGCCATGCGCTCCAGGGCCACGTGGACGCGGCGCATGCTGAACACCTCCTCCACCACCGGTTTCAAGGCAGCGCTCGCGAAGTCCGGCAGCACCTGGGCTTCAAAGCTGCGGGCCAGCGCAATTTTCTCTTCCAGAGGCCGGCTGCGCAGAAGGGTGCCCACCACCCGGGCCCGGCGGCCCATGAGTTGTCGCAAGTCGAGGGCCGCCGCCGTGCCGTCCAGTGTCCCCACCTCCACCACCCGTCCCTTGGGGGCGAGGCAGGCCAGCGACTCCGCCAGGTAGCGGCCACCGACCAAGTCGAGGACGAGGTCCACGCCCCGGCCCAGCGTGAGCGCCAGCACCCGGTCGGCAAAGCGGGGCTCGGCGGCGTCCACCACCAGCGGGTGAAAGGGGGCCAGCGGCTGGCAGCGCTCGAGCTTCGCCGCGCTGCGGCCGGTGCCGATGGCGCTGCCGCGGAAGGTGTGAATGAGCTGCAGGGCGGCGGTCCCCACGCCACTGGCCGCGGCGTGGACGAGGACGCGGGTGTGTGGCCCGAGGCCGCCCTGCAGCACCAGCGCGTCGAAGGCAGTGAGGAAAGCCTCCGGGACCGCCGCTGCGCCCTCGAAGGAAAGCGCCTCCGGGATGGGCAACGCCTCCCGCTCCTGTGTCACCAGGCGCTCGGCAAAGGCCCCGCCGCCCACCAACCCCATGACGCGGTCTCCCGGCTTGAAGCGCGACGCCCGGGGGCCGCAGGCGACGACGGTGCCGGCGTACTCGAGGCCGGGAATGTCCTGCGGGACGTCCGCCGGGGGAGGGTAGCGGCCCAGCACCTGGAGGAGGTCCGCGCGGTTGAGGGCGGTGGCCTGCACCTGGACGAGGAGGTCCGCCGGGCCGACGAGCGGCTCCGGGGCATCGGCCAGCTCGAGCCCCTGGGGACTTCCGGGGCGGAGAATGCGGAGAGCCTGCATGAGGGGCAAGCTCCCCGTTTAGCACCAACGCCCGGGGTAGTGCTGGCGTCCGGTTGGCCAGTTTGGCTATGGAGGGCACGACCCATGGCCGCCGTTTGCCCCAGCTGTGGAAAGCCTGCCGGCCCGCGCCCGGGCAACAAGAGCGCCCCTTTTTGCTCGCCCCGGTGCCGGCAGGTGGACCTCGGCCGCTGGCTGGGCGAAGAGTTTCGGGTGCCCGAGCGTTCGCTGGATGCCGAGCCGGAGCCGCAGCGCCCTGCTGCCAAGGACGAGGACGGGCGCTAAGAGCTCCATGGCCGGCTATGTCGACTTGCACTGCCACCTGCTCCCGGGCGTGGACGACGGGGCCCGCACGGCAGAGGACGCGCTGGAAATGGCGCGCGCCTTGGTGGACTTGGGCTTTAGCGCAGTCGCGCCCAGCCCCCACGCCCGGCCCGAGTTTGCTTCGGCCGAGGTGTGCGCCGAGCGGCGGCGGAACCTGGAGGGGGCCCTGGCGGCGGCGGCCATTCCGCTGCGCCTCTACTCCAACGCCGAGCATGCCCTCGTCCTCGACGGCTTCCTCGAGGCGCTGGGCACGCCGGCCACCCGTCCCGTCAACGACGGACGCTACGTCCTGGTCGAGGCCCCCTACCGCTCCCCCGTCCCCGCCCTGCCGGACCTCGTCTTCCGCATGGTGCGCCGGGGCGTCACGCCCCTGTTTGCGCACCCCGAGCGCTGCCAGGAGTTCGAGCGAGCCGGGCGAGCGGCGGAGGTGGTGCGCCTCGGCGGCCGTCTGCAGCTGGACCTCGGAGCGCTGGTGAACCGCTACGGGCCGGTGGCGCGAAAGCTCGCGCGCTCCTTTCTGGACCAGGGGCTGTACGCCGTGGCCGCCACCGACCTCCATGGCCCGGTGGACGCCCGGGTGTGGGTGGCCAAGGCGCTGGGGGAGCTCGAGGCGCGGGCGGGCGCGCGGGCGGTGCAGGAGCTCCTGCAAACGCACCCCGAGCGCGTCGTGCGCGGAGAGGACTTGCCATGAAGCGGGCGCTCAAGCTCGCCGCCAGTCTGGCTGTCACACTCGCCTTCACCGCCTGGGCATTTCGTGACACCCACTGGTCCGAGCAATGGGCCAGCCTTCGGGCAGCGCATTACCTGTGGCTGTTGCCGTACGTGCTGGTGCTGACGCTCATCCACCTCTTCCGCACCCTGCGCTGGGGGTGCTTGCTGTCCGGCTTGGCCCGGGTCCCGTTTCGTCCGCTCAACGACGCGAGCGCCATCGGCTTCATGATGTTGCTGGTGCTTCCCTTCCGCCTGGGGGAGTTCGCGCGGCCGTTCCTCATCGCCCAGCGGACTCCCATCCGGCGCAGCGCGGCCATGACGACGGTGGTGCTCGAGCGCATCGCCGACGGCGTCTTCGTCGCATTGCTGCTGCGTGCGCTCCTCTTCTTTGTGCCAGCCGACGCCCCCGACGTGCGCTACGTGCGCATCGGCGCCAACGTCATGTTCTCCATTTTCTTCGGGGGACTCGTCTTCCTGCTCTTTGCCGCCTGGCACCGGGACCGCGCGGTGGCCCTGGTGCGGACCGTGGTCGGCTGGGCCAGCCCAGGCCTCGCCGAGAAGGTGGCGGGCGTCGTCGACTCCTTCGTCGGGGCGCTCAAGCAGCTGTCCGGGCCAATGCAGCTGGTCGCCTTCTTCGGCTGGACGGTGGCCTATTGGGCCGTCAACGGTTTCGGCATGTGGCTACTGGCCACCCGCGCCTTTGACCTCCCGTTGAGCCTCTTTCAGAGCTACGTGCTGCTGTGCGTACTGGTGGTGAGCCTGATGATTCCGGCAGCGCCAGGGATGATGGGCACCTTCCAGGCGGGCATTCGGGTGGGGCTCGCGCTCTTCTTGCCTGCCGAGCTGGTTCGCGGCGCCGGCCTCGCCTACGCCAACGTCCTGTGGCTCTGCCAGACGGGCCAGCAGATTGCGTTTGGGCTTCTCTTCCTCTCGCTCGACCACCTGTCGTTTGGCGACGTGGCCGGCCGCCTGGAGGAGCCGGCGGACGTCACCACAGAGGCGCAGGCCGGCTAGGGGCGGCGCGGGCGCGCCCAACCCCCTCCCGGGGCGGGCCTACATCTGCTCGTCGAGCCAGGCCAGGACGGCTTCGCGGATGCTCTGTGGCGGCTGCTCGACGCGGGGCGGCCGGGGGCGAGCGCTCACCGGGCGGCCATGAAAGTCAAAGACGAGGAGCGGGCGTTCCTCGGAGGGGGCCGACAGCTGCCGGCGGGCCCGGGCGGACATGGCCACCGGCTACTCCTCCTTGGGGGCGGCGTCGTACTTGCGGAGCAAGTCATCGACGGCCTCACGGAGGTACTCGCTCTGCGCGATGCGGGTGCGCCGAGAGAGCGCGCGCAGACGGCGCACGTCCTCCTCCGTCACCAGGACGTGGGTGCTGACGGTGTCGTCGTTCTCGACAGCGTCCGGCGCGGTGGCTTGTGCGACAGCCGACGAATCTGCCATTGGCGGACTTCCCTTCCCTGGGGCGTGCGTGACCCGTCGCTACAGCGGGTCACGGGCCTGTGCCCCGTGAGGAAAGGAATGGTCGAGCCAGCTCGCCAACCTGTCAAAAAACCTGCCCGGACGGGGGCTAGGCGGCTCGTGCGGCTCGCCGCCTGGCTGTGGGCGGGGCCGCAGCCGCTGGGGCAGCCTGAGGCTGGCGCCAGTCGCCGCGGGGGCCTAAAGGCACACAGCCAGGTGGAGGACGACGAGGGGCCATTGGCCCGGCAACTCACTCCCCAGCGGGAGCCTTGACGTCGAAGTCCTCCAGCCAGAATTCCGTCGGGCCACGTTCGCCGCCGCTACGGCGCTCCTTCTCCTGGGCGCGGAGTTGTACGCGGCGGATTTTTCCGGAGACCGTCTTCGGAAGCTCGGTGAATTCAATTCCGCGGATGCGCTTGTAAGGGGCGAGCCGCTCTTTACAGAAGAGGAGAATGTCCCGTGCCGTCTCAGCGTCGCCCTTCACCCCCGGCTTGAGGGCGACGAAGGCCTTGGGCAAGCTCAAGCGCAGTGGGTCCGGGCTGGGGACCACCGCCGCTTCGGCAACCGCCGGGTGCTCAATGAGCGTGCTCTCCAGCTCGAAGGGGCTGATGCGGTAGTCCGAGGACTTGAAGACGTCATCCCCGCGGCCAACGTAGTGGATGTAGCCCTCGGCGTCGCGGGAGGCCTCGTCTCCGGTGCGGTAGTAGCCATCTGCCATGACCGCGGCGGTGCGCTCGGGGTCATCCAAGTAGCCCACCATCAATCCGAGCGGCCGAGGTGACAGCCGCAGGGCCACTTCCCCCTCGCTGGCCTCCTGTCCTCGGCCATCGAGCAGCACCACCTGGAAGCCTGGAAGCGCGCGCCCCATGGAGCCCAGTCGCACGGGTTGGCCCGGGGAATTCCCCACCTGGGCCGTCGTCTCTGTTTGCCCGTAACCGTCGCGCACGGTGAGGTCCCAGCTGTGGCGGATGCGCTCGATGACTTCGGGGTTGAGGGGCTCGCCGGCGCTCACCAGTTCGCGTAGCCCGGCCGGCCGAGGGCCGAGCTCCTCGAGAATCATCAGCCGCCACACGGTGGGTGGGGCACAGAAGGTATTCACGCTGGCCTTGGCCAGCCAATGGACGGTGCGCTGGGCGGAGAAGCGGGCCTGCTCCAGCACGAAAATGCTGGCGCCTGCATTCCAGGGGGCGAAGAAGCTGCTCCACGCGTGTTTGGCCCAGCCCGGCGAGCTGACGTTTTGGTGGGTGTCGCCTTCGCGGAGGCCAATCCAGTACATGGTGGAGAGGTGGCCCACCGGGTAGCTGGCGTGGGTGTGGAGCACCAGCTTCGGCTTCGCGGTGGTGCCGGAGGTGAAGTACAACAGCAGCGGGTCGGTCGACCGGGTCGGCCCGTCGGGACTGAAGGCCGCGTGTCCGGAGAGCGCGTCGTCGTAGGGAGTCCACCCCGGGCTGTGCGCGTTGACCACCAGCCGAGTCCGCAGCGCCTCAATTCCGGCGAAGCGCTCTGCCACCGAGCCGTCCACCACGGCGTGGCGAATCTCGCCGCGCAACACCCGCTCTTCAATGTCCTTGCGCGTCAGCTGCATCGAGCAAGGGACGACGACGGCGCCAACTTTCATCGCGGCCAGGCCGACTTCCCACATTGGCCGCACGTTGGACAGCATCACCAGGATTCGCTCGCCGCGCGCCACGCCACGTTGACGCAGGGAGTTGGCCAGGCGGCTCGAGCGCTCCGAGAGCTCGGCGAAGCTGGACTTCACCTCGCCTCCCTCGTCGTCGACAATCCACAGCGCGGTACGGGTGTTGCCCCGGGCGTAGACGTCAAACCAGTCGAGCGCCCAGTTGAAATGGGTGAGCTGCGGCCAGCGGAAGCGGGCCACCGCGGCCTCGTAATTCTCGCGCTCCTCCAGGAGAAGGTTTCGCGCGTGAAGAAACGCGTCCGTGGCATTCATGAAAGGGCCCCCTTTTGCGTGCAAGCGCCGCGTGCTTCTTGGCGGACTATGTGGCTCACGCAGGTGCCGGCGGCAAGGACTTCCGGCGGACCCTGCGGAAGTGCAGCCCGAGCGGGCGCGAGGGAAGCGGCCCCAGCCCCCACCGAGCCGAGGAGGCCGGCAACCGCGGGCGCCTTCTGGCAGAGTGTCTCTGGGCGCGGGGTACAGGGGAGGGGGCGCACATGGCACAAACAAGTGAGCGTGTGAGGGGGCCGGAAACACTGCGCCGCGTCTTGGCGCTGGTGACGGCGGCGATTTTCCTTACCAATTGCGCCACCGTCTTTAAGGGCTCGAGTGAGAAAGCCACCTTGAGCTCGGACCCACCGAGCGCCACCGTTTTCTTGAATGGCCTTCCCATCGGAAAGACGCCCACCGAAGTCCTTCTCGACTCCAAGAATGCCTACAACCTCGAGTTTCGGAAGGACGGGTACGAGCCGCGAGTGGTGGTGGTGACCCACTTTCTGGGCGCCGGCTGGATGGTGGTCGACCTTCTCTTTCTGCTGGCGCTGGTCCCCATCATCGTGGATGCCGCGACGGGGGACTGGTACTACTTGCAGCCCACCACGGTGCATGCCGTGCTCGAGCCGGTCGCGGCGAAGCCGGGCCCGACGGCCCCGCTGCCGTCGCCGGCCGCTCCGCCAGCGACGCCCGGAAGCTAGCCGGGCAGTGGCCTTCTGGGCACCTTGTCGACGTCGGCGAAGTGGCAGCCCCGGTTTGGCGTGCGGACCTCGGGCGCCTACCGCCGGGCGGACTCCGGGGAGCTGGGCAGCATCCGGCTGTCCACCAAACACCCTTGCGTTTTTCGGCTGCGGCCGCGGAGGCCTTCATCCAGTCCCGCAGCAAGGGACGCTGTGAGGGCGGCGTGGGTAGCCGGATGGACGGGGGGTCACTTGTCGCCCGCGACTTGCACTATCTAACGTGGGTGCGTGCGCGTTTTCGTCGCCGCAACTGCGCTGCTCCTCGCCGCCTGCTGAACCGAGCCCGACTGCACGCTCGTTCCAACGCCCGCCGGTTTCTTCCCGAGCGCTTGCGTCATCGCGGTGCCCAACGGCGCGACCATCACGGAGAGCCCTGGCGGTGACACGGTTGTCAGCCTCGACGGCCGCGTCTTGGCCACATATCCGCCGTGCCCCTGTGCTCGCCCAGACGGTGGTTGACGAATGCTGTACGCGTGGGCTCGTTTGGGTTGGTTTTCAACCGGCAGGAGTTGACGGGACGCTCATCCTCGGGCCGCGGCCCTGGGGCGGCTGTACCAAATCCCCCCAAAGAAGGCGGTGGCTTGGACGTACCGGCTGGGGCGGCTGCCACCTATTGAGAGGTTCGTGCTGGAGGCCGCCACGATGCCCACGACCAAACGCTGCCCGCGTTGCACGAAGACCAAGACGGTTGACCAGTTCAGCACGGACCGCCTCACTCGGCTCGGCTGCTCGACCTATTGTAAGTCCTGCCTCACGCTGTACCGGCGGGCGTGGAAGGCAGCCAACCCAGAGAACGTCCGAGAGAGCCAGCGCAAGTGGAGGGAGAAGAACCGGGCCCAGCACCTAAACGGCTCAGTGGAGAGCCCGAAGTGAGAGGGTCTTGTCGCTTGGGAGTGGGTGAAAACGGGATTTGAAGAGGCATAGCCCGGGGTAGGCCCGGCTACGGTTTGGGTGTCTAGACCAACCCTCGCCGGAGACCCCGAACTATGCCCGGAGACAA